>JBOGZW010000058.1:0-8763 GCA_050697575.1 Gaiellaceae bacterium
CGCCGGAAGTGAAGTAGTCCTCAACCGCATTGCAATAGCGGCCGGCCGGCGACGCAGGCGTGGCATACGGCGATCCGCCGCCGCCACAGGCAACGACCTGTGTGAGCGATACGGCGATCAGTGCCGCCATGGCCCATACGAGCACGAATGCTGTCCAGACGATCGCGAGGAGCGATCTGCTAGAGGTCTGGTGTCCCTCCATGCTTGCTTGTATCGGCCGGCACGTGCGCGGCCATGACCGTGCCAGGAGGGTTTGGCGGAACGGTGCTCGTCGCCGGGACGCGCTGAAGGCTGATGGTGCAAGGACGCAGGGAGCCCACGTACTGAACAAGTACGTGGGCGACCGAGGACGCCGCAGCTCGGCCTCTCAGCGCGATGCCGGCGGCACAGTCACTGTTTCGCCAGACCCTCCTCGGAGGACTCGCCCGGCCGCCAGTAGCGCGTGCCTTTCAGCTCCTCCGGTAGGTAGCTCATGTCGAAGCCCGCCGGGTCGTCGTGCGGGTAGACGTAGCCCTCGCCATGACCGAGCTTCCGCTGCCCGGGATGGCCCGTGCTGCGGAGGAACTTCGGCGGCCTGACATTGCCCTGCTCGCGGACGTCGCGGCGGGCCTCCGCAAGCGCCGTCGTGACGGCGTTCGACTTCGGCGCCAGCGCGAGGTAGATCGCAGCCTGCGCGAGGTTCAGCTGCGCCTCGGGCAGCCCGACGTGCTCGACGGCGTTCGCGGCGGCGACGGCTACCACCAGCGCGTTCGGATCAGCGTTGCCGATGTCCTCGGAGGCGAGGATCACCATGCGCCTGGCGATGAAGCGAGCGTCCTCGCCTCCCTCGAGCATCGCGGCGAGGTAGTAGACGGCCGCGTCGGGATCGGAGCCACGCATCGACTTGATGAAGGCAGACGCGAAGTCGTAATGGCGGTCTCCGGCCCGGTCGTAGACGAGGGGCCGCTTGCGTGCGGCATCCTCCACGTGGCTCTCCGTCGGCTCGCCGCCGGAGGTCTGGACGGCGAGCTCGAGGACGCTCAACGCCGTCCGCGCGTCGCCTCCGGCCTTGGCGGCGATCAGGGTGACGATCGCGTCGGGTAGGTCGAGCTCCAGCTCGACGGCGCCGCGGCGAACGACCGTTGCGAGGTCGTCCTCTGAGAGCGGCTCGAGCTCGTAGACCTGGCAGCGGGACAGGAGCGCCGCGTTCACCTCGAAGTACGGGTTCTCCGTCGTCGCACCGACGAGCGTCAGCAGCCCCTCTTCCACCGAAGGCAACAGGGCGTCCTGCTGGGCCTTGTTGAAGCGGTGGATCTCGTCGAGGAAGAGGATCGTGCGGCGGCCGTTTGCGCCCAGCCGGTCACGCGCTGCCGCGATCACCGCCCGCACCTCGGCCACGGTCGCGCTCACGGCGGAGAGCTGCTCGAACGCCGCATCGGTCGTCTCCGCGATGATGCGGGCGAGCGTCGTCTTGCCGCTGCCCGGCGGGCCGTAGAGGATCATCGAGCCGACGCGGTCCTCAGCGATCGCCTGCTGCAGCGCCGACCCTTCACCGAGGATCTGCTGCTGGCCGACGAGCTCGTCGAGCGTTCGCGGTCGCAGGCGCGCGGCGAGCGGCGCGTGATCCGCCATCCGGGCCGACGCCGCCTCGGAGAACAGGTCGCCCACGACCGAAAGTATGCTCGACGCCGTGTCGAATCCTCTCCGCGCCGAGGCCACCCGGCTGCTCCAGGAGCTCATTCGCGTTAACACGGTCAACCCGCCGGGGTCGGAGACGCTCGCAGCCGAGCTGCTGCGCGCTTACCTCGAGGAGAGCGGCGTCGCGTGCGAGCTCTACGCCCGCGATCCGGCGCGCGCGAACCTCGTTGCGCGGATCCCAGGCTCCGGGGACGGGCCGCGCCTGCTGCTGCTCTCGCACACAGACACGGTGCTCGCCGACCCCGTCGAATGGACGGTCGATCCGTGGTCGGGCGAGCTCAAGGACGGTTGTGTGTGGGGGCGCGGCGCGCTCGACATGAAGGGCCAGGTGGCGGCGAGCGCCGTCGCCATCGCCTCGCTCGCGCGCGAAGGCTTCCGGCCCGGCGGCGACCTCGTCTTCGCCGCCACGGCCGACGAGGAGGTTGGCGACGTCGAGTACCAGGGTCTGCGGTGGCTCTGCGAGCACCATCCCGAGGCGGTCCGCTGCGAATACGCCGTGAACGAGGGAGCGGGCGACCGGCTCGAGCTCGGCGGCCGCGTGTTCTACACGTGCGCGGCCGCAGAGAAGACGTCGTCCCCGTTTCGTCTCCTCGTGCACGGGCGCAGCGGTCACGCTGCCCTGCCCGGCATCGCGGACAATGCCCTCGTCAAGGCGGCGGGGCTCATCGAGCGCGCCGCTGCCTACCGCGAGGAGCCTCAGCTCGGTCCGGAGACAGAGGGCTTCCTCGCCGCAGTGGTCGGCTCGGTGCCGCGCGCGGGCGAGGCGCTCGAGGCTGCCCACGCCGTCGATCCCGCCGCGGCAGAGATCCTCGAGCCACTGCTGACGACGACGCTCGCGCCGACCCTCATCTCCGCCTCCCACAAGCGCAACGTCATTCCCGGCCACTGCGACGTCACGATCGACTGCCGGCTCAGGCCGGGAGACTCGCAGGAAGAGCTCGACGGCATTCTGCGGGAATGGTTCGGCCCGGGCGACTACGAGCTCGTGTGGCGAGCCCCCCAGGGCGGGACGCGCTCGCCGATGGACACGCCGCTCTGGTCGGCGATCGAGGAGTTCGTCGAGCGCGCCGAGCCCGGAGCGAAGGCCGTTCCGATCTGCGTCGCGGGCTTCACCGACAGCCACTGGCTCCGGCAGGCGTTCGGCACGGTCGCGTACGGGTTCTTCCCGATGCGAGAGATGGAGGCGGAGCTGGCGAACCGCCTCGTGCACTCCGCCGACGAGCGCATCGAAGAGTCCGACCTCGAGCTCGGCGTCGAGTTCCTGCGTCATGCTGCGCTGGCGATTGGCTGATAGCTAGCCTGTCGTGATGTCGGAAGAGAAGGTCCGCCTGGGAGGAATGGCGCTCGCAAACGGCGTGCTCGTGCACGGGCCCAAGTCCTGGGCATGCGCCGTCCGGACCGGGGACGGCGAGATTCATGTCGCCCGCGGCCGGAAGCGCCTGCTGCCGGGGAACCGACCCTTGCTGCGCGGGCCGGCGCGGCTGCTCGAAGCGCTGCTCGTGCTGCCCAGGGTTCGCCGCAGCCTTCCCGAGGCCCGCTTTGCCTTCCAGCGGCCCAAGGTGCTCGCCTCGCTCGTCGCTGCCGGGGTCGCTGGTCGGGCCATCCGCGAGACACGTCTTCCACCGGCCGTGCAGGAGCTCGCTGCCGGAGCGCTCGCGCTCACGCCGGCGCTGCTCGCGCTCCGCGAGGGGGAGCTAGCCGCGTACCACGGCGCCGAGCACGTCTCGATCGGCACGTACGAGCACGGCGAGCGCGCAGCAAAGGAGCACGAGCGCTGTGGCACGCACCTCGTCGGGCCGTTGCTCGTGGCGACCGCCGCCGGCGCCACCCTCGCCGGGCGCGCACCGGCGCACCTGCGCCGGCCGGCGAGCCTCGTGGCTGCGCTCGGCGCGATGGCGGCGGCGACTGAGATCTTCGGCTGGATGGTCAGGAATCCCGAGCACCCGATGGCGAAGGCGCTCGCCCGCCCCGGCCATGAGCTCCAGGAGCGCGTGGCGACGGCCGAGCCGACGCCGGATCAGGTCGAGGTCGCGGACGCTGCGCTCAATGCCTGCCTCGACCTCGAGCGTGCGTCGCTCGCCTGCTGACTCGGCACTTCTGCTCGACCTCTACCTCCTGACAATGGGGGAGAGCTATGTGGCTGAGGGCCTCGCGGAAGAGGAGGCCACGTTCAGCCTCTTCTTCCGCTCGTTGCCGCCGGGTTGGAACTACACCCATGCCGCCGGGTTGGAGGATGCCCTGAGCTACCTCGAGAGCACGACCTTCACGGACGGCGACCTCGACTACCTCGAGCGGACGCAGCTCTTCTCGGACCGCTTCGTGGAGCGACTGAGGGGCTTTCGGTTCGGCGGCAGCGTCCGGGCGCTGCCCGAGGGCACCACTGTCTTCCCGGGCGAGCCGTTGCTGGAGGTGACGGCGCCGCTCGTCGAGGCGCAGCTCGTGGAGACGATGGTGCTGAATGACGTCCATCTCCAGACGCTCGTCGCCGGCAAGGCGGCGCGGTGCGTGGAGGCCGCGCGCGGCCGGCTCCTGGTCGACTTCTCGCTGCGTCGGACGCACGGCGGCGAGGCAGGCCTGGCGGTGGCGAGGGCTAGCTGGATCGCCGGCTTCGATGCGACGAGCAACGTGCTCGCCGGCCGGCGCTTCGGAATCCCTCTCGCGGGGACGATGGCCCACTCCTACGTGGGGAGCTTCCTGGACGAGCAGGCGGCTTTCGCGGCCTACGCGCGTGCTTATCCGGACAGCGCGATCCTGCTCGTCGACACCTACGACACGCTCGAGGGCGTGCGCAATGCGATCGCGACGGCGCGGGAGCTCGCGAGTGCAGGGCATCGGCTCCGCGGTATCCGCCTCGACTCGGGCGACCTCTTGCAGCTGAGCCTGGAGGCGCGGTCACTCCTCGACGGAGCGGGCTTCGCGGATGCCATGATCTTCGTCAGCGGAGGGCTGGACGAGACCGAGATCCGCCGCTTGCTCGATGACGGCGCGCCGATCGGTGGATTCGGCGTCGGCACGAAGCTCGGCGTGTCTGCTGACCAGCCGTACCTCGACATGGCATACAAGCTCGTGGAGCTGGCAGGCCGACCTGTGTTCAAGCAGTCTGAGGGCAAAGCCACCCTGCCGGGACGGAAGCAGGTCTGGCGCTGCGACGGCCATGACGTCGTGGGCCTAGCTGCGTCGCCCGCCGATGAGGGCATCCCGCTGCTCGTCCCCGTGATGGAGGGAGGTGAACGCAGCTCCGCGGAGCCGCTGGCCGCCGCTCGTGCTCGTGCCCAGGCGGAGCGCGAACGGCTCTCCACCGGAGCACACGACGTCCGGATCGATCCCGCGCTCGAGCGCCTGCGGGACGAGCTGGCCTCTAGCCGAGACTGATATCGGGCCAGGCGCTGATCGGGTCGGTCGAAGGCACGATGTGCATCCCCGCATCGGCGAACCGCTGGAAGGCCGCGTCGGCCTCTTCCGTGTAGTCGACGACGCCGGGCACGATGACGGGTGATGTGCAGTCCTCCAGCAAGTAGACCCGGTGGGCGAGGTCGCGAAAGTCGCGGAGCAGGTCATCGATCGTCCAGGCGACGCAGTGGCTCTTTGCCTGGCCGGCGATGACCACGGCGTCGAACTCACGCAGGTGATCGATGAGGGTAGCGTTGCGTGTCGCGCCGCCCGCGGGTACCTCGGGGCCGAGCACGGAGTAGTGCTCGGTCAGCGGCTCCGAGCCCTTCACCTCGAACCGCGTCGGGGACGACCGCGCGATGGCATGGAAGAACACCGCCTCTTCGAGTGCGGCCACGAGCGCGTGTCCGATGCCGCCGAGCATGGCGTGGTACGGCCAGACGGTGAGCCGATACTTCCCGCCTGCCTCCAGCGCGCGCGTGTACGAGAGCAGATGGTCCCGGTGCTCGGGTGACGCGGCCCGCCAGACTCCGCGCTCCACGTCCTCGGCCGATACGAGTGTGTAGGGAGCCGGATGCCGGCCGACGTCGTCCTCGAGCCAGGCCGCATGGAAGATCTGGAAAGCCTGGTGAGTGTCGAGCGTAACGACGATCTCGGTGATCGCCGCGAGGTTTCGGTAGACGAACGAGCAGAGTCGCCGCGTGTCGTCTGGGGCGCCGGGGACGAACAGCTCGAAGCCGGGTAAGCAAAACGTGTTCTGGCAGTCGACGGCGACGAGGCAAACGTGGGTCTCGTCGCCGGCAGCGGGCAAAACGCCGTGCTGCCCTGCCCACTGCTCGGCGCCCGCCGCCAGGGCCTCGTAGTCGACGCGCCAGACCTCCTCGACCCGCTCGGGCCGGTAGTGGGGCGGAAGCGGCAGCTCGCCGTTCATCGCGAACGAGTCTAGAGAGCTAATGGAAACGTCACCTCCTGCCGATGCGCAGGTCGTGGGCGCGATTCTCGACGATGTCGGCGGGATGCTCCTGATCTGGCTCCCGCTGGTCTTGATGTGCCTGATGGTGTACTTCCTTTGGCGCGTCGTGAAGCTCACGCCAAGGGTGAACACGCAACGGCCCGCCTCCCGGTCGAGCTCGTCCGTCACCTGGAACGACGTCGCAGGCCTTTCCGAGGTCAAGACCGAGCTGCAGGAGGTCGTCGACTTTCTCCGCGACCCGAAGCGCTTCGAGCAGCTCGGCGCGCGCGTGCCGAAGGGCATCCTCTTCTACGGGCCGCCTGGCACGGGAAAGACACTTCTGGCGAAGGCGGTGGCTCACGAGTCCGGCGCGTCGTTCTTCTCCCAGAGCGCGTCCGCCTTCGTGGAGATGTTCGCCGGCCTCGGCGCTGCCCGCATCCGGAAGCTCTTCGCCGAGGCGCGGAAGCACGCGCCGGCGATCGTCTTCATCGACGAGCTCGACGCCGTCGGTGCCGCACGCACGGGGCACGGGTTCAACCGTGAGCAGGATCAGACGCTGAACCAGCTTCTGGTCGAGCTGGACGGCTTCGCGTCCGACGACCGGGTTGTCGTGATGGGCGCGTCGAACCGCCTCCAGGACCTAGATCCCGCGCTGCTCCGGCCCGGCCGCTTCGACCGCCAGGTGCTCGTGCCCGCTCCCGACCTTGCAGGCCGCGAGGAGATCCTCGGCGTCCACACGAACGGGAAGCCTCTGGCTGCCGACGTCGACCTGCAGGTGGTCGCCCGCCAGACCGCAGGGCTCACCGGCGCCGACCTCGCGAACATTGCCAACGAGGCGGCGATCGCCGCGGGCCGCCGGCTCGCGCAGGAGATCACCGCCGAGGACTTCGACTCCGCGATGGAGCGCGTCGTCGCGGGCCTCCAGCAACGCCGCGTCGTCTCGGAGAAGGAGAAGCGCATCCTCGCCTATCACGAGGCCGGCCACGCGCTCATGTCGCACCTCATGGGCGATGCGCTGCCGGTGCACAAGGTGACGATCGTCTCCCGCGGCCAGGCTCTCGGGTACACGCTCAACCTGCCTGCGGAGGACCGCTACCTGCACACGAAGGAAGAGCTGACGGACATGCTGAAGGTCTATCTCGCAGGTCGCGCCGCCGAGCAGGTCGTGTTCGGCCGGGTGACGAACGGCGCCGCGAACGACCTCGAGCGCGCGACGGACCTCGCCCGCGCGATGGTCTTCGACTACGGAATGTCGGAGGTCGTATCCTCGCGGACGATGCGCGCCGACAACTACGCGCTGTCGGAGGAGACGAAACGGCTGCGCGACGCCGAACAGGCGCGGCTCACCGACGAGGCCTACGACGAGGCAATGCGGCTGCTGACGAAGTACCGCCTGCCGCTCGACCGGGTGGCGCTGGCGCTCCTCGAACGCGAGACGCTCGTCCGCGACCAGCTCGAGGAGCTCCTCGTGGACGTGTCGAGAGAGTCCAGGAGCTCGGAGACGGTCGGTACCGTCCGCGTCCTGCCGGCGTCCGACTGAATCGACTCCACTAGCATCCGGGCGTGGCTGCCCGGGGCATTCACCACATCGGCGTCGCAGTCGTCGACCTCGACGAGGCCGTGTCCACGTACGAGCGGCTGCTCGGCGCGGCGGTGGAGGCGCGCGAGACGATTGCGTCGCAAGGCGCGGAGGCTGTCGCGCTGCGCGTCGGCGGGGGCCGCGTGGAGCTGCTCGCGCCGCTCGACGAAGATACGCCTGTTGGACGGTTCCTCGCCCGGCGCGGCCCGGGCATGCACCACGTCGCCTACGAGGTTGACGACCTTCGCGCGGAGCTCGCCCGGCTCGACAGCGACGGCGTGGAGCTCGTCGACCGCGAGCCGCGTCCAGGTCTGTACGGTCTCCAGGTGGCGTTCATCCATCCCGACGCGGTGTACGGCGTGCTGACGGAGCTGGTCACGGGTGCCTGAGACAGCCGTCACCCGCATCGAGATCGGCTTCCAGGGTGGCGACGTGGTTTCGATGCGCGTTCCCGTGGAAGACGCCGACGCGCTCGACCAGGCGCTCCGCGCGAGAGACGACACGGTGTGCGAGCTGCGCGGCGAGGACGGCGTGTTCCTCGTCGTGCTCGGACGCGTGCTGTACGTCAAGCGGTACGCGCGCGAGGCGCGCGTCGGCTTCGGCTCGTCCTAGAGCAACGTGGCTCTCGAGGTCGGGATCGTCGGCCTGCCCCGGTCGGGCAAGACGACGCTCTTCAACGCGCTGACCCGCGCCGGCGCGTCCGTCCATGACGCGAAGGAGCACGTCGGCATGGCGCAGATCGCGGACGATCGCCTCGAAGCCGTTGCGCGCGTGGACGGCTCGGCGAAGGCGACGCCCGCCACCATCCGCGTGCAGGACGTGCCTGGAACCGGCGCGGCGCTGCTCGGCAACCTCCGCCGCGCGGACGCGCTTCTGTGCACGGTCGACGGCTTTTCGCTGGGGGCAGATCCGGCCCGTGACCTCGAGCAGCTCGAGCTGGAGCTGCTGGTGGCGGACCGCGATCACGTGGAGGCCCGGCTCGAGCGCGTGCGCATGGAGGCGAAGTCAGGCGATCCGAGGTTGCGGTCAGAGGCAGGTGCGCTCGAGGCGCTGCTCGCCCACCTCGATGCCGGCGGCGCGCTTGGCGACTATGTGGAGGAGATACCCGGAGAGCTCGAGCCGCTGACGACGAAGCCGCGCGTTGTCGTCGAGAACGGCCCAAAGG
>JBOGZW010000059.1:0-8759 GCA_050697575.1 Gaiellaceae bacterium
GCCGACTAGAGCGCGGCCGACGTCCCCGGCCCGGCCGTCGTCCACTCGGTGAGGTCGAACCAGTGTGACGCCCTCAATGCCTCGACGACAGCTGGGTGCGTGTGCCCCGCGTAGTACACGTGGCGCTCGAGGTCGCAGCAGATGTCGATCTCCTCGAGGGTGGCCGGGTCGAGGTTCACGAGCGCGTCGCCGGGAAGCTGCGCCTCGCTGACCGTGTAGTGCTTGAACTGGAGGTCGGGCGCGATCTCCATGAGCTCGGGCCAGTCGGGGCAGGTGCGGTAGCTCACGCGGGCTCTGTTCTACCAGCGGCCTCGACATCGGCGGACCACCGACCGTCGATGCGCACGAGGCCCGTCTCACCGTCGGACGGGTACACGACGAACTTCGCGGCGTCGTCGAGCCAGTGGTAGAGCCGTCCACCGTCGGCGTCTGCAAGCTCGAGTCGGAGGCGAAAGCGGCCGTCGCCGAGCGGCAGGTTCTCGACATCGAAGCGGAAGCGCTGCTCCTTCGCCCCGCTGCTCCAGCCGATCGCGGCCGTGTCGATGCTGCCCGCAGCGAGCACGAGGCCGGCCTCGTCGCGCAGCTCCCAGGAGAGGCGGGGCGGCGACACATCCTCGGCCGCCTCGATCCGGATGTGGGCCGAAAGCTGCTCGCCCGGGGAGAACTGACGGCGCTCCTCTCCGCCGGGGCCGACGAGCCGGCAATCGACGATGCGAGCGTCGCCCGTGCCGTACTCGCTGAGACCGGCGCCCCGCTCCTCGGGATCGCGCTCCTCCGCCAGCTGCCGGTGGTACTGCGTGATCGCCTCGCGCGTCGGGCCGTCGAACGCTACCTCGCCGTTGCGGAGCAGCACCGCCCGCCCGCAGAGGCGATCGACGGCGGCGGCGTCGTGTGAGACGAAGACGATCGTGCCGCCGCGCTGCTTGAACTCGAAGATCTTCCCGAAGCACTTGCGCTGGAACTCCTCGTCGCCGACGGCGAATACCTCGTCGAGCAGGAGCACGTCGACGTCGAGGTGCGCTGCGATCGCGAATCCGAGCCGCATGTACATGCCCGACGAGTACGTGCGGACGGGCACGTCGATGAACCGCTCGAGCTCCGCGAAGGCAACGATCTCGTCCATGTGGCGCCGGATGTCTTCGCGCTTCAGGCCGAGAATCGCGCCGTTGAGATAAACGTTCTCGCGGCCGGAGAACTCGGGGTGGAAGCCGGCGCCGAGCTCCAGCAGCGAGCCCACGCGCCCTTCCACCGTGATCGTGCCGGACGTCGGCTTGATGATCCCGGCGACGAGCCGGAGCAGCGTCGTCTTCCCGGAACCGTTGCGGCCGATCAGGCCGACGGCCTCGCCGGGCGCGATGCTTGCCGAGACGTTACGGAGTGCCCAGACATCCGTTCCGCGGACGCGGCGGCGCGCGACGAGCAGCTCCTTCAGCGTCCGCACCGATTGCGGGTAGACGCGGAAGCGGCGGCTCGCGCGATCGATCTCAATGGAGCCGGGCTGCGTCATGCGCTTGACGGTAGCGCCGCCGCGCGCCGCACGATGCCGGCGAGGACGCGAATGAAGGTCGGGTCAGCGTTCGGCATGTCGATCCTGTCGAAGCGGAGGCCGAGCTCGGACGCGCACTCGGCTGCCTCCACGTCGAGGTCCCAGCGGATCTCGAGGTGGTCGGAGACGAAGCCGACCGGGCAGACGAGCACCGCGTCGGCACCCCTGGCCCGCAGTGCTGCCAGGTGGTCGAGGATGTCGGGCTGGAGCCACGTCTCCCCGGTCGCCGACTCCGACTGGTACGAGAACGACCAATCCTCGATCGCGGCCGCGTCTGCGACGAGCCGCGACGTCTCGAGCAGCTGTTCCTCGTACGGGTCGCCTCCTTCGAGAACCCGGGCCGGGAGCGAGTGGGCCGTGAAGACGACATGGGCGCTCGTGCCGCGCACGCGGTCGGCGAGGAGCGCGACGAAGCCGGGATCGTCGTGCCAGCTCTCCACGAAGACGAGCTCGGCGTCTCCGTCTGCCAGCGCCTCCTGCACCTGTGAGCGGTAGCCGGCAATCGAGCCGCGCGAGTAGTGCGGGGCGAGCACGAGGCCGACGATCGTCGACGCACCCGTTGCAAGCGCAGCCTTGGTCGCCGCTGCGATCCGCGGCCGCCAGTGCTTCATGCCGGTGAAGACCGGCACGCCGAGCTCCTGCGCGAGCGCGGCGCGCGTTTTCTCGGTGATCGCGTTGAGCGGATTCGCGTCCTCGATACCGAGCCGGCGGTAGCGCTCGACGAGATTCTCAAGCAGCTCGGGGCGCAGCCGCCTGTTACCGCGGATGTCCGCGTAGTACGCCGGGACGTCCTCCAGTCGGTCGGGGCTGCCGTACGCCATCAGTACGACGGCGACGTTGCTCACGCGGCGTGCTCCTGGACGAGCTCGGTCAGCCGCGTGAGCACGTCGGGATCGGTCTGCGGCAGCACGCCGTGGCCGAGGTTGAAGACGTGGCCCCGGCGACCGCCTGCGCGGCGCAGCACGTCTCTGGCAGCTTGCTCCACGTGCGGCCATGGGGCGAGCAGCACGGCGGGGTCGAGGTTGCCCTGGACGCCGAGGTCGAGGCCCACTGACGCCCAGGCGCGATCGAGCTCTACGCGCCAGTCGAGGCCGATGAGGTCACCTCCCGCGTCACGCATATGCGAGAGGAGGCCGGCCGTGCCCGTGCCGAAGTGGATCGTCGGCACGTCGACTGCACCGAGCACGCGGCGCGAGTACGGAGCGGCGAACTCCTCGTAATCGGCCGGGCTGAGGATGCCGGCCCAGGAGTCGAAGAGCTGGATCACGTCGGCGCCCGCATCGACCTGTGCCCGGACATACGCGGCGAAGCCGTCGGCGAGCCGCTCGAGGAGCGCGTGCCAGGTCGCCGGCTCCCGGTACATAAACTCCTTCGCAGCGAGAAAGTCACGGCTGCCGCGGCCTTCGACGAGGTAGCAGGCCACCGTGAACGGTCCGCCGCAGAAGCCGACGAGAGCCTTGTCCGCCGGCAGCTCCTCACGTACGAGGCGGATCGCCTCGAGCGTCGCCTCCGGCGGATTCCCATACCGCAGGCGCGCCGCGTCGGCGGCCGTTCGGATCGGGCTGGCTACCACAGGCCCTACTCCTTCGACAAGCTCGACGTCGACGCCCATTGCGAGCACCGGCGTCATGATGTCGGCGAAGAGCACCGCCGCATCGACGCCGTGGCGCCGCACCGGCTGTAGCGTCACCTCGGCGCAGAGATCCGGTGTCCTTGCTAGCTCGAAGAACGCATGGCGCTCGCGGAGCGCGCGGTACTCCGGTAGCGACCGGCCGGCCTGCCGCATGAACCAGACCGGAGTGCGCTCGACCGGCTCGCGCCGGCAAGCGCGGACGAGCAGCGGCGCTTCCACGCCGCCAAGCCTAGTCCGCAAGAGACAGGGGACAGTCGCAGTGACTGTCCCCTGTCGTTAAGGGACCTGTCGGACGCGGCTCTAGACTGGCGCCGTGCCTGGCCCTCTCGTCGCACACTGGCGCTCATGGTCGCTCGACGCCGCACGCGCCGGAGCGCTGACGACGGCACGAGCCGAGGTGGAGAACGCGGGCGCGGCGAGCTGGGGCGACGACATCGCCGCGTCGTACCACTGGCTCGACGAGCGCGGCAACGCGATCGTCTGGGACGGGCTTCGCACGGGGCTTCCCGGGCCGATCGGCCCCGGCGAGAGCGTCTCGCTCGAGATTGAGGTGCGGGCGCCGATGCCGCCGGCGCGCTACGGCTTCGCGCTCGACCTCGTCGCCGAGCACCGCGCGTGGTTCGCCGAGCTGGGGAACGACGAGGCGCCGAGCGAGGCCGTCGACGTGCTACCGCGCGTGGCTGCGACAGCTCTCGGCGACGTGGCGACGGTCCACGCTCCTTCGACGACGGCCGAATGGGAGAGCCGCGTGCTCGCGCTCCACGCCGAGGGCTACGCCGTCGTAGCGGGTGCAATCGACGCTCCGCGCCGCCTCCGCAAGCGGCTCGCACCGTGGGCACCAGGGCCCGGGCGTGTCCCCGGCTTTGCGCAGGCGCTGCTCTGCCCTTCCGTCCTGCACGGCGTCGAGCTCGAGCGCCTCCCCGAGGTCGAAGGCCTGCCGGCCTTCCGCCCGCCCGCGGACGAGCCGTGGGTCTACGACGCCTCGAACGTCCTTACGCTCTAGAGCTCGACGGCGATCCGGTCGTCGACGCGGCGGAAAACGAGCGCGCCGATGCCGAGCGACACGAGCGCCGCCACCGCTAGGTAGAGCACGTCGCCGGCCGCCGGCACGTCGCCGTAGAACAGCGGATCGCGCAGTGCGTAGAGCGGCGGCGTCAACGGATTCGCCCAGCGCAGGAGATCGACGACGACGTCGTAGTCCTCCAGCCCACCCGGCAGCTCCTCGAGCGAGTAGAGGATCGGCGTCAGGAAGAACCACGGCAGGAGGAGCGCCGCTAGCAGGTGCTCCACGTCACGGAAGACGACGTTCGCGGACGCGACGGCCAGCGCCATGCCGGCGGCAAGCACGACGATCCCGGCCGCGACCGGAATCGAGAGCAGCACGGTGTCGCGCGTCCGCTCGAGCACGATCGCGTTGACGACGATCAGCCCGCCGAGCAGCACGGCGAACGGCACGAGCTGCGTTGCCACGACCGAAAAGACCACGAGCTGCCGCGGGAAACGCACCTTCTTGATGAGCTCCGCGTAGTCGAGCATCGACCGCGCGGCGCCCGTGAGCGACGAGGAGACGAAGAGCCACACGCTGAGCCCGCAGAGCAGGAACAACGGGTAGCGATCGATCGACGTCACCTCCCAGAGCAGCGAAAAGACGAGGACGTAGATCGCGGCCAGCATGATCGGGTTCACGAGCGACCACGCGACGCCGAAGATCGTGCCCTTGTAGCGCGCGCGAAGATCGCGGCGGAAGAGGCTGCCGAAGAGCTCGCGGAACCGGAAGAGGTCTGCGTAGACGTCCACGGTGAGGAGTCTAGGGACGGCGCTTGCGGGCGTAGAGGGAGACCCCGGAGTAGCCGTGGCAGCTCTGGGAGAAGAACGTCGCCGCACTGCGCCCTACGCCTGGCAGCCGCAGGAGGCGGCCGGCGATCCTCCGGCCGGCGAGCTCCCCGTACCCCTCCGCCTGCTCGACGCGCCGCACGACGAGTCCGGAGCGCGAGAACGCCCAGAGATACGCGTAGAGCGTGTGCACGTGCTCGTTGATGCCGAAGCCCTTCTCCTCGTCCTGATCGGGGACGTCCGCGGCGGCGCCGAGCGCGCGCGTGCCCTCGTTCAGCGCGCACACCCATCCGCCCTTGCGCGTCACGCGAGCCATCTCCCGCACCATCGCCGTCAGGTCGAGCGCGTGGTGGAGCGCGGCCACGCAGTACGTGACGTCGAACGCCTCCGAGGCGAGCGGCAGGTGCTCGCCGTCGGCCTGGACGCGGCCGAACGCGCCGACCCGCGCCTCGTAGAACTCAGCGCGGCCGAGCCCGATGATGGGGTCGGCGAGGATGTCCGTGGCCACGTACTCGCAACCGAGCGGCACGAGGTGCTGGGACGCCCAGGCCTTCGCCGCGCCCACCTCCAGCACGCGCATGCCGGGACGCACGTATCGATCGACGAGCAGCGAGAACGAGTGCTCGGTGGCGCGCCAGTTCTTGTCGTCCCAGCCGAGGTCGCGATTGAGGTACGGCAGGTGCGAATCGGTCTCGTCGTCAGGCTCATACCAGCCCTGCGACCTCGCCATCGCCGGCCAGCCCTCGATCTCACGCCGCTTGGCCTCGATGCCCGGCAGGCGGTCGTCGAGCATCCGCGGCATGCCGTCCTCGACCGGGAAGACGGCGCCGCAGCCACGGCAGCGCAGCGTCGCGCCCTCGTCATCGAGCGAGCCACGACAAACGGGGCAGCGCAGCAGCTCGAGCAGCGTGGGCGTCACGGACACGGCGTACTCTGTACCGGAAAGGACGGCCACACACACGCTTAACAGCCGCTCTCTACCGTTCCGGCCATGAGCGCCGTCGCAGCAATCGTCGCGCTTCCGGTCGCTGCGCTGACGATCTGGTTGCTCCTGCGCAACGGCCTCGGCGGTCGCTTCATGGCGGCCCCGTCCGACGACCGCTGGCACGAGCAGGAAACGCCGTCGTTCGGCGGCGTGGGCATCTTCCTAGGGCTCCTGGCGGGTATCGGCGCCTGCCTCCTGACGGGCGCGATCGACCCGACCTGGGAGCTAGCGGGCATCGCCGGCGGTGCGGCGATCGTGTTCGTGTTCGGGCTGATCGACGACCTGCGCTCGCTGCCGCCTCCCGCCAAGCTGGCGGGACAGTTTGCCGCCGCAGGCGTCGTCATCGCCTCGGGCATTCGCGTAGAGATCGTCGACAACGGCCTGGCCGCTACAGCCCTCGGCCTCCTGTGGCTGGTGGCGATTACGAACGCCTTCAACCTCCTCGACAACATGGACGGGCTCGCGGGGAGCCTCGCCGTCGTCGGCGCGATCTTCTTCGCGGTCGACGCCGTCTGGATCCACTCGGATGACTTACTGCTCGTCGTCTCGCTCGCGCTGGCGCTCGCCGTGGCCGGCTTCCTCCCGTTCAACTTCCGCCCGCGGAAACCCGCCGCGGTCTTCATGGGCGACTCCGGCAGCCAGGTGATCGGGCTAACACTGGCCGCGCTCGGCCTCGCGACGAGCTGGAAGGTGGCCGAGTCGACGATCGCCACGCTCATCATCCCGCTGCTCGTGCTGGCGATACCGATCCTCGACACAGCGCTCGTGACCGCCGTCCGCCTCGTCGAGGGCCGGCCGATCCACCAGGGCGGCCGCGACCACGCATCCCACCGGCTCGTGCGCAGCGGGATCTCCGAGAAGGGCACCGTCGTCCTGCTGACCGCGATCGCCGCGGGGCTCGGCCTGACGAGCCTCGCCTACTCGGGGCTCGACAACGGATGGGTGACGCTGGTCGGCGTGCTCGTGACGTTCGCGCTGCTCGTCCAGCTCGCGGGCTTTATCACGGACATCGACGAGGGCGAGAGAGCAGCCGACGGTCGCCCGATCGCGCTGCGGCGGATCCTCCTCAGCCCGCGCCGGCTCGTCGAGGTGCTCGTCGACTTCGCCCTCATCACTGCGTCGTTCACGATCGCCTACCTCCTTTTCGTGGACGGCTCCGGCACCGACTACCAGCGGCACATCTTCCTGGTCTCGCTGCCGGCGATCCTCTTCGCGCGCTACCTCTGCTTCATCCCCGCGGGCCTGTACAGCGGCGTGTGGCGCTTCGCCGGGGCACGCGAGGCGACGGCGATCGTCGTGGCCGTCATCGTCTCGGAGGGGCTCGCGTACGCGATCGTGTGGTTTACGAGCCGGCCGTTCGGCGACTTCCCCCAGCGGATCTACGTGGTCGACGCGCTCATCGCGCTCGTGGTCGTCGGCTCGTCGCGCTTCGCCGAGCGCGCGCTCTTCCGTGCCCATGCGACGTTCCGCGACCGCCATGAGCGGCGGCGGACGCTCCTCGTCGGAGCCGGCCGCAGCGGCCGGAGCCTCCTGCGCGAGCTTCGCGAGACCCGCGGTGAGCACGTCGTTGGCTTCGTCGACGACAACGCGAGGCTGCGCAGCCGGCGGATGCAGGGCGTGCCCGTCCTCGGCTCGCTCCGCGAGATCGACCGCGTGCTCGCGCAGTCACGTCCCGACCTCGTGCTCGTGACCATCCCGGCCGCGCCGCGCGACGTCCTCGACGGGGTGGTGCAAGCGTGCGAGCGGGCGCAAGTACCCTGCAGGTTCGTGCGCAGGGACCTCGACGTGGATCCGCTCGTCGCGTTGGGCGCCGCGGTCGAATGACGACCTCCGCCGCCCCGGCGGCGGCTGCCGACGACCGCACCTGGCTCGATCGCGCATACGCCGCGCTGCCCCTCACGACGATCTTCATCTGGTTGGCCGCGCTCTACGCGTACCAGTCGTGGCGCCACTCGTCGCCGTGGCTCTTCACCGACGAGCTCGAGCTGACGCAGCTCTCTCGGAGCATCGCGGAGACCGGAGAGGCGGCGCGGCGCGGCGAGCCCCACTTCTTCGAGACGCTCTACACGTACCTCACGGCGCCGGCCTGGTGGATCGACTCGACGGCGTCGGCGTACGAGCTCGTCCGCTACATCGGCGTCTTCACCATGACCGCGGTCGTCTTCCCCACGTACTTCTTGGCGCGGACGATCGTCGGCAAGCCTGCGGCGCTCTTCGCCGCCACGGCCACCGCCGCCGTCCCCGCGCTCGCGTACTCCCAGGTCATCTCGGAGGAGGCGCTCGCCTACCCGTACGCGGCGCTCTGCTTCTTTCTCATCGCGAAGGCGATCGTCGCGCAGACGCGCTGGTGGATCGCCGGCGCCGTCGTCACCACCCTCGTCGCCCCGCTCGTTCGCGCCGAGCTCGGCGTGATCGCCGTCGCGTTCGCGCTCGCCGCGTTCTTCTATTTCCTGACGAGCGACGCCGGCGAGCGCTGGCGCGCATCGTGGACGGCCTGGGACTGGGTCGGCGCGTTCGTGCTGACGACCGGTGCGATCATCTTCTTCTCGGCCGTCGCGGGCAACTACTCCCAGAGCTGGCTGATCGCAACCGGCTACTACCGCGGGCGGATGATCGAGTACGGCGTCTGGGCCGGGGGCGCCTTTGTCATCGGCCTCGGCGTCCTGCCGGTTGTTGCCGCGCTCGCTGGGCTCCTCCGACCCAAGGACGAGGAGCGGACGCCGGCGCTGCGCGCCTTTACCGCGCTCCTGCTCGCGGCGCTC
>JBOGZW010000060.1:0-8757 GCA_050697575.1 Gaiellaceae bacterium
CGAGCGCGCAGGCGGCCCGCACGCGGAGGTGATCGCCCTCGAAGCCGCAGGCGAGCGCGCGCGCGGCTCGACGCTCACCGTGACGATGGAGCCGTGCGCACACCAGGGGCGAACGCCGCCGTGCGTTGATGCGGTGCTCGCGGCAGGGGTGCGCCGGGTCGTCGCCGGCTGCCTCGACCCGGCGGCGGATTCCGGCGGCGGCCTCGATCGACTGCGCGCGGCCGGGGTCGAGGTCGAGCTCATCGACGCCTTCGAAGCAAGGGCACAGAACGAAGCGTGGCGTACCTGGGTGACGAAGAACCGGCCGTTCGTGGTCTACAAAGTGGCGATGACGCTCGACGGCCGCGTGTCGGTGCCGGGGTCGCGCTGGGTGTCGGGCGAGGAGAGCCGCCGCATCGTGCACGAGCTGCGGGCGAGCGTCGACGCCGTGGCAGTTGGCATGGGCACGGTGCGCGCCGACGATCCAAGCCTCGACGCCCGCGAGGTGGATGCTGTGCGCCAGCCGCGCCGTCTCGCGTTCGGGAGGAGCCCGCTGCCGGACGGCTCGCCTCTGGAGCTGCGCTCCGCCCCGCTCGAGGACGAGCTGGCGGCGCTTGCCGGCGAAGGCGTGCAGTCGTTGTTGCTGGAGGGCGGGCCGACGCTCGCGACCGCCTTCCTTCAGCAGGGATTCGTCGACAAGCTCTTCGTCTTCATCGCCCCTCGCCTCTCCGGCGCTGGCCCATTCGTCCTCGGCGAGCTGACGCAGCCGATTCAGTTGTCGAGGACTCACGTCCTGCGAGTCGGAGATGATCTGCGCTTCAGCGCATATGTCCACGAGCCCTGAGACAAGACCTGTTCGCCCCAACGACGAGATCGTCACCCTGCTCTCCGAGTGGCTGGCGTTCGGGGCGGGCACGCAAGAGCTTCGCGATCGGCTGCGAGCGATCGGCAAGAGCGGCCTCGAGGGTGATGCGGCCGAGGCGGTCCAGGACCTGGAGGAGGAGCTCGGTGCGGAGTCGGCAACTGGGCGCGGGCAACTCGAGCGGGTCGTGCGGGAGGCGCTCGACGCCGTGGCTCTGTCCTAGTAACTAGCCTTGGGCGGATGTTCACGGGCATCGTCCGCGAGCGCGGTCGCATCGCCTCGTTCGACGACGGCCGACTCGTCCTCGAGACATCGGTGCAGGCGGCTGTCGGCGACTCGATCGCCGTGGACGGCGTGTGTCTCACGGTCGCCTCCGGGGACGAGGCGACGCTTGCCTTCGACGTAATGCCGGAGACGCTGGCCCGCTCGACGCTGGGCGCGATCGAGGCAGGCGCGTTCGTCAACGTCGAGCCCGCGATGCGCCTGGGCGACGAGCTCGGCGGCCACATCGTGCAGGGGCACGTAGACGACGTCGGCCGTGTTCGCTCGAGCGAGCCCGAGGGCGACGGGCGGCGTCTGTGGATCGAGGCCCCGGCTGACGTGCTGCGCACGTGCGTCGAGAAGGGGTCGATCACCGTCTCCGGTGTCTCGCTCACGATCGCGGACCTGTTGGACGACGCATTCGCCGTCGCGCTCGTCCCGCACACGCTGGCGACGACGACGCTCGGCGACCTCGAGCCCGGCGACGAAGTGAATCTCGAGGCGGACGTGATCGGCAAGGTCGTCGCACGGCTGCTCGCTCAACCGGGCTACCCTTCGCCTGATGCCGGCTCTGGCTGAGACACCGCGCACGGCGCCGTTCGCCACCATCGAGGAGGCGATCGAGGACATCCGGAACGGGAAGTTCGTCGTCGTGTGCGACGCGCCCGACCGCGAGAACGAAGGCGACCTGACGATCGCCGCCGAGCACGCCACTCCGGATGCCGTGAACTTCATGGCCACGCACGGCCGAGGCCTCATCTGCCTCTGTCTCACGGAGGACCGCTGCGATCAGCTCGGACTGCACGTCCTCGCGTCCAGCCGCGAGTCACGGCACGGGACGGCGTACACGAATCCCATCGACGCGCGGGAAGGCATCACGACCGGCGTTTCGGCTGCGGACCGCTCGCACACGATCCTCTGCGCCATCGACCCGACGACGGGGCCGAAGGACTTCATCGAGGGCGGGCACGTTCAGCCGCTCCGCGCCCGCGCCGGCGGCGTTCTCCAGCGCGCCGGCCAGACCGAGGCGGCCGTCGACCTCGCACGGCTCGCCGGCCTCCAGCCGGGCGGCGTCGTCTGCGAGATCATGAACGACGACGGGACGATGGCGCGCGTCCCCGATCTCATCGCATACTGCGAGCGGCACGGCCTAAAGCTCGTCACCGTCGCCGACCTCATCGAGTACCGCCGCCAGACCGAGAAGCTCGTCGAGCGCGTGAGCTCTGTACGACTGCCCACGGAATACGGCGAGTTCGCCGCGGTCGCGTTCCGCGAAACCCTGACGGGGAAGCACCACGTCGCGCTCGTCAAGGGCGAGATCGCCGGCCGCGAAGACGTTCTCGTCCGCGTGCACTCGGAGTGCCTAACCGGTGACGTCTTCCACTCGCTGCGCTGCGACTGCGGGGAGCAGCTCGAGCTCGCCCTCGCTCAGATCGGCACCGCGGACTGCGGCGTATTGCTGTACATGGGCCAGGAGGGGAGAGGCATCGGCCTGCTGAACAAGCTCCTCGCGTACGAGCTTCAGGAGCAGGGGCTCGACACGGTCGAGGCGAACGCCGAGCTCGGCTTCCCGGCGGACTCGCGCGAGTACGGGATCGGCTACCAGATCCTGTCCGACCTCGGGTTGACTTCGATCCAGCTCTTGACGAACAACCCGCGGAAGATGGAGGGCATCGAGTCCTACGGGCTCACCGTTACGCGGCAGGTGCCGATCGAGGTGCCGCCTAACGCCGAGAACCGTCGCTATCTTGCCGCGAAGCGTGACAAGCTAGGGCACGTGCTGCATCACCAGGATCTGAAGTTCGAGCGATGACGACCGGCGGCGACATGGGCAAATGGGACCCGTTCGAGGACACGGGCGACTGGCCGTTCCGCGACGCTCCACCGAGGCCCGAGAGCGCTGGCGCGGTCGCGGCGGAGGAGGAGTCGCATGAGGTCGCGCCGCAGGGCGTCAGCGAGGACACGGCGCTCGAGGCGTCGGTTGCGGAGCCAGAGCCCGAGCCGGAGCCAGAGCCCGAGGTGGAGCCCGAGTCAGAGTCAGAACCCGAGCCCGAGCCGGAGTCCGAGTCGGCCGAAGAGGTCGTTCCCATCGACACAGACGTCGAGGATGTCGCCGCGTTAGAGGAGCCGGGGGCGGAGGTCATGGTCGTTGAGGAGGAGGAGGATCTCGCGCCCGTGCCCGCGTTTGCCGAGCACGCTCCGGGCGTGCTCGCAGTTCCGCCGGGCGTCGACGTCCTCGAGGGTGGGCCGCATGGCTTCCGTCGCAACGTCGCAGTTGTCGTCAGCCGCTTCAACGGCGACGTCACAACTGGTCTGCTCGAGAGCGCTCTCTCCGCGCTCCGGGACTGCAACGTCCAGGACGACGCCATCACGGTCGTCCCCGTTCCCGGCGCGTTCGAGTTGCCGCTCACGGCGCTCGCGCTTGCGAAGACACGCCGCTTCTCGTGCGTCGTCGCGCTCGGATGCATCATCCGAGGAGAGACCCCGCACTTCGACCTCATCGCGAGCGAGGCGGCGAGCGGCCTCCAGCTGGCGGCGATCGAGACGGGGATCCCCGTGGCGTTCGGCGTCATCACGACGGAGACGCACGAGCAGGCCGAGGCGCGCGTCGACCGAGGGGCGGAGGCTGCCCGCACGGCGCTCGAGATGGCCGATCTCTTCTCGCACGTGCGTACGCGCGCCGCAGCACCCTAGGTACACTCCCGGCTGCTCATGGCGAAGATCTGCGCAATCTGCGGGAAGAAGCCGTCGTTCGGCCACAGCCGGAGCCACTCGATGGTGGCCACGAAGCGTCGCTTCGACCCGAATCTCCAGCGCGTTCGCGTGCTCATCGACGGCACGCCCAAGCGCGCCTACGTCTGCACCCGCTGCTTGCGCACCGGGACCGTTCAGAAGGCCGTCTAGGCCCACGAGCGGCTTCGCCGCCGCTCGACTAACCTCCTCGCGTGGCCGACGCCGTTCAGGGCGAGATCACGATCACGACGGACGCGATCGCACAGTTGGCCGGTCTCACGGCAGCTGAGTGCTACGGCGTCGTCGGCGCGTCACCGAAAGGCGGCCGGCTGGGCCGCCTGATGTCTCGCGACAAGCCCGAGCAGGGCGTAGAGGTCGTACGCACGCCGGACGGCCTGGCGATCACGCTCCGGGTCGTCGTCGAGCACGGTCTCAACCTCGCCGAGGTCGCGTCTACCGTCCGCTCGCACGTGGGCTACGAGGTCTCGCGCATCACCGGGATCCCGACCACGTCTGTCGAGGTGCTCATCGCCGACGTGCGGACGTCGACGTGAGCGATCTCGCGGAGATCCGGCGTCTCGTCGAGGCTGCCGCGGCGTCGCTCGATGCGAGTCGCACGCGCATCGACGACCTCAATGTCTATCCCGTGCCCGACGGCGACACGGGCACGAACATGTCCCTCACGATGCACGCGCTCGGCGAAGCGCTGGCCGACGCCGCCGATGCGCCGAGGCCTGCGCTTGCCCACACGGTCACACGTGCGGCGCTCATGGGCGCGCGCGGCAACTCGGGCGTGATCCTCTCGCAGATCGTCCGCGGCGCCGCCGAGGTGCTCGGCGAGGCGGAGACCGTCGATTCGAGAGCCGTGGCCGACGCGCTGCGGTCGGCGAGCGACACGGCGTACAGGGGCGTCCGGCAGCCGGTGGAGGGGACGATCCTCACCGTCATCCGCGAGATGGCAGAGGAGGCCGAGGCCGATGCGGCGTCCGAGCTCGAGGTGGACGACCTGCTACGCGCTGTGCTCGCGCGCGGAGAAGTCGCACTAGCCCGAACGCAGGAGTTGCTCGACGTCCTGCGCGAAGCCGGCGTCGTCGACGCGGGCGGCGCTGGGCTCGTCGAGATTGCGCGGGGCATCGTCTCGGCGGTGACCGGCGACGAGCTCAAGCTCTCCGACGAAGCGTCCGAGCTCGGCCTCGGCGCCATCCATCGCGAGCTCTCGGAATTTCGGTACTGCACGGCGTTCCTCGTCGAAGGCTCGGGGCTCGACGCCGAATCGCTCGAACGCGAGTTGGAGGTCCTCGGCGACTCGCTGCTCGTCGTGGGCGACGAGTCGGCGCTGAAGATCCACGTGCACACCGACGATCCGGGCGCGGCGCTGAGCCTCGGCACGGTCCGGGGAGCGATCGCCGGCGTCGAAATCGCCGACATGCACGTCCAGACGGCCGACCGCGCGGAGCGGCTGACGGCGGCTGCCGTCGTTTCGAGCGACGCAGTGTCCGACGTCGTGGCAGTGGTCGCAGGCAGCGGCAACCGGCGCCTGTACGAGAGCCTCGGCGTTGCGCGGATCGTCGAGGGCGGGCAGTCGATGAACCCGTCGACCGCTGACATCCTCGAGGCGATCGAGGTGAGCACGGCCCCGGAGGTCGTCGTGCTGCCGAACAACGGCAACGTCATCATGAGCGCCGAGCAGGCCGTTGCCCTGGCGGGGAAGCCTGCGTCCATCGTGCCCACGCGATCGATCCAGGCGGGGTTGTCGGCGCTGCTTGCGTACGACCCGGCTGCCGCGGCGGAAGAGAACGCGGAGGCGATGAGCGAGGCGATCGGCTCCGTGGCCACGGCGGCGGTGACGATCGCCTCCCGCGACGTCGAGCTCAACGGGCTCGAGATCCGCGAGGGGGAGTACCTCGGCCTCTTGGAAGACGAACCGCTCGTCGGCGGCGAGAGCTTCGACGAGGTGGCGGAGGCCGTCATCGAGGCGCTCCTCTCGTCGCCCCACGACACCATGACGGTGCTGACGGGGGCGGACGCGCCCGAGATCACCGATCTCGTGGACGACGTCGCGACGCGGCATCCAGAGGTCGAGGTGGACGTCCAGGCCGGCGGCCAGCCTCACTACCACCTGCTGATCGCCGCCGAGTAGCGCCGGCGAGCAGGACGTTCCAGCCGGCTCCCCTGTGGATGCATCGGCACAGAATTGGCACAACTCAGTGCCAGGCACTGGACCTGTCTGAAATGGACAGCTGGCGGGTTAGGCTCCTCCGAAGATGGAGCTGACGGCCGAGAACACCGCGATCGTCGTCGACTCGACGGCGGACTTTCCCGATGCTGCCGCGCGCTTCTCGAACTGGCGAGTCGTGCCGCTCTACGTCCTCTTCGGCGAAGAGAGCTTCCGCGACTACGTCGAGCTGCCGGCGACTGACTTCTACGCGCGGCTGCGCACGTCGACGGTGATGCCGACGACGTCGCAACCGACCCCCGGCGACTTCGCGGCCGTGTACGACGAGCTCTGGGGCTTCGAGCGCATCTACTCCCTCCACCTGTCCGCGAAGTTCTCCGGGACGTGGGAGAGCGCGAAGCTCGGCGCGGGCGAGCAGGCCGGCCAGCGGATCCGCGTCGTCGACACGGGGACCGCGTCGCTCGGCATCACGCTGCTTGGCCTTGGCTTGCAGCGTCGCCTCGAGCGCGGAACGACGGATGAGGAGATCGAGGAACTCGTCGAGTCGTTCAAGCGGGCCGCCGGGCTCGTGTTCACCGTCGACACGCTCGAGTTTCTCGCCCGCGGCGGGCGCATCGGCCGCGCGCAGGCCTGGGCGGGGCAACTGCTGTCGATCAAGCCGATCCTCACGATTGCCGACGGCGAGATCGTGCCGGTCAAGCGCGTCCGCGGGAATCGCAAGGCGTTCGCCGAGTTCAGGAAGACGTTCGAGGAGGACACCGACGATCGGCCATCGCTCAGGGTGGCGATTGCGCACGCCGACGCTCCCGACCGCGAGCGGGCGTTGCGCGACATGGTTGGCGACCTCCGCCCGAACGCCCAGATCGAGGCGTCAGGGACGCTCGGTCCCGTCGTCGGCACCCACGCCGGGCCGGGGGCGGTCGGCTTTTTTTGGTGGGACGACGGCTAGCGAGCGGTAGCCGAGCCCGTACCTAGACTCAGCACGGTGACTCGGCTGCCGACCGGCTTCGCCGTGCCGGATCGGCCGGCGAAATGGGCCAGACCGCGCGCATCGTGCCGTCCTGGCGCTCTCGCGCAGCCCCTCGACACGCTGCGTGGAGTGGGGCCGACGGCGGCGCGCCGGCTGGGAAAGCTCGGCCTGCACACGATCGACGACCTCCTCGGCCACGCGCCTCGCCGGTACGAGTCGGCGGCGCCCGAGCGCCGGATCGCCGACCTCCTGGCCGAGGAGGAGGTGGCGATCGCGGGCGTTGTCCAGGACGTTACCGTCCGTCGTCCCCGGCGGCGGCTTGCGATCGTCAAGGCACGGATCCACGACGACTCTGGCGACATCCCCGCGATCTGGTTCAACCAGGAGTGGCTCGCGACAAAGCTCGTGCCGGGCACGCCGATCCGCCTGCGCGGCCGCCTCCAGCGAGGCGAGTTCCAGGTTCGCGCCTACGACCTCGGTGACGCTCTTGCAACGGCGGACTATGCGCCCGTCTATCCCGCCGGCGAGGAGCTGACGCCGCAGCGTCTGCGGGCGCTCGTCGACCAGGCGCTGCCGCTTGCACGTGCCGTGCCGGATCCGCTGCCGGCCGACCTCGGCCCGCGCCTGGAGCTGCCGACCAAGGGCGACGCACTCCATGCGATGCACCGGCCGCTCTCGCTTGACGAAGCCGCGGCGGCGAGGCGCCGGCTCGCCTTCGAGGAGCTGCTCGTGCTCCAGGTCGGCCTCGCCCGCCGTCGGCGCGAGCGCGAGGACGATGTCGCCCGGGCGCTGCCCCCTCCCGGCGAGCTTGCAAAGGCCTTGAGAGAGGTGCTGCCGTTTCGCCTGACCGGCGGCCAGGAGCAGGCGATCTCCGAGCTCGACGCCGACCTCGAGCACGCCGTGCCCATGGAGCGTCTCCTGCAGGGCGACGTCGGCTCGGGGAAGACGGTCGTCGCGCTCTACGCGCTCCTGCGCGCGGTCGAGGCCGGCTACCGCGGAGCGCTCATGGCGCCCACCGAAACGCTTGCCGAGCAGCACTTCCTCACCCTCGAGTCGTTCTGCACTCAGCTCGGGGTCACGTGCGGCCTGCTGACGAGCTCGGCCGGCAAGCGCGATCGCGAGCAGGCCGCCGGCGCAGCGGTCGTCGTCGGCACCCATGCGCTCATCCAGGCAGGCGTCGATCTGGGGCAGCTGGCTGTCGCGGTCGTCGACGAGCAGCATCGCTTCGGCGTCGAGCAGCGCAAGGCGCTCTCGGCGGGAACACGGCCGCACACGCTCCACATGACGGCCACGCCGATCCCGAGGACGCTTGCACTGACGGTCTATGGGGACCTGTCCGTGTCCGAGATCTCCGAGCTGCCCGCGGGCCGCCGGCCGATCGTCACGAGCTGGGTGACGGCCGAGCGCAGCTCCGAGGCCTACCGTCGTCTCCGTCGCCACCTCGAGGCGGGACGACAGGCGTACGTCGTCTGCCCGCTGGTGTCGGAGTCGGTAGCGATCGAGGCGAGGGCGGCGGAGCAGGAGGCCGAGCGGCTGCAGCGCGCCGAGCTACGCGGGTTGCGGGTCGGCTGCACGCACGGCCAGCTGCGGCCGGCCGAGCGGCGCGACCTCATGGCGCGGTTCAAAGCCGGAGAGCTCGACGTGCTCGTCGCCACGACGGTGATCGAGGTCGGCGTCGACGTGCCGAACGCGACGATCATGATCGTCCAGGAAGCCGACCGTTTCGGGCTCGCCCAGCTGCACCAGCTGCGCGGCCGCGTGGGGCGAGGCGCGGAG
>JBOGZW010000061.1:0-8680 GCA_050697575.1 Gaiellaceae bacterium
GTTCGGCGTCGCGCGCGACACGACGAAAGGCGCGTGAGCCATGGCGCTGACCGAGGACGACGTCTGCGAGATCCTGCGGCTGATCGACGAGTCGGAGGCCGAGGAGCTCCGGGTCGAGACCGGCAGCTTCTCGCTCACCGTGCTGCGCGGTCCTCGGCAGGCCCCCGTGACCCAGCCTCCAGCGGCCCGCGACGGCATGCTGACGATCGTGGCGCCGATCCTCGGGACGTTCTACCGGGCGCCCGCGCCGGGCGCGGCGCCCTACGTGGAGGTCGGCTCGCCGGTCGAGGCCGACACGGTGGTCTGTCTGATCGAGGTGATGAAGATGATGAACCCGATCGCCGCCGGTGTGACGGGGACGATCGCGGAGGTCTGCGTCGAGAACGCGGCGCTGATCGAGTACGGCATGCCGCTCTTCCTCGTCCGGGGCGACGCGGCATGACTCAGACGATCGAGATCGTCGATACGACGACGCGGGACGGGAACCAGAGTCTCTGGAGCGCGACGGGCCTGAGAACCGCAGACATCCTGGCGATTGCGCCGACGCTCGACCGCGTCGGCTTCCACGCCGCGGACTTCACGTCGAGCACGCACATGGGCGTCGCCGTCCGCTTCCACCAGGAGGACCCGTGGGAGCGGACGAGGCTCGTCAGCGCGGCGATGCCGAACACGCCGCTCAGCTTCATCACGACCGGCATGCGCTTCATCACGTGGACCCCCGCCGACGAGGATTTCATGCGCCTCGCCTTCCGCTGCGTCGTGCGCAGCGGCATCCGGCGCTTCCAGATCGCCGATCCGTCCAACGATCCCGCCCGGCTGCGGCGGATGGCCGCGGTTGCGCGCCAGGAGGGGGTCGAGGAGATCGTCATCGGCCTCACCTACTCGATCAGCGACGTGCACACGCACGCGTACTACGCCGATCGGGCCGCGGCCCTGGCGGACTGTCCCGAGATGGACCGGCTCTACCTCAAGGATCCCGGTGGCCTGCTCACGCAGGCTGCCGTGCGCGACCTCGCGCCGCACTTCGCCGCGGCAGCAGGCGATCGTCCAATCGAGCTCCACAGCCATTGCACGATCGGCCTCGCGCCGTTCGTCTACGTGGAGGGGCTTCACGTGGGGTTCGACGTCTTGCACACGGCGATCGGGCCGCTTGCGCGCGGCACGTCGAATCCTGCGCTGGAGACGACGGTGCGCGATCTCGAGGCGGAGGGCTACACGCACGCGCTCGACGTCGAGGCAGCCGACATCGTGGCTGCGCACCTCCGAGCGCTCGCCGAGGGGAAGGGGCTGCCGGTCGGTGAGCCGCAGGAGTTCGACGCCACCTACTACCACCACCAGCTTGCAGGCGGGATGGTGTCGACCACGAAGCGCATGCTCGAGGAGCTGCAGAGGCCGGAGCTGTTCGACGCGGTGCTCGAGGAGGTCGGCCGCGTGCGGGCCGAGATGGGCTATCCGATCATCGTTACGCCCGTGTCGCAGTTCGTAGCAACGCAGGCGGTCCGGAACGTCATCGACGGCGAGCGCTGGTCGAACGTCTCTGACGAGACGGTCCGGTACTTCCTCGGCCACTACGGCGAGCCGGCCGCGCCCGTCGATCGGGACGTGGCCGAGAAGGTGCTGTCGCTGCCACGTGTGAAGGAGCTCGTAGGCCTCGAGCCGCTCCATCTCGAGGGTGCGCGTGAGCGCTTCGGCGCGCGGATCTCCGACGAGGAGCTGCTGCTGCGGCTGACGATGCCGGAGGAGCAGGTCGACGCGATGCTGGCCTCGAACGGCGTGGCGCCTGCGCCGGCCGCCTCGCCACGTCCCCGCCGGACGCCTGTGGAGACCCTGCTCGAGGAGGTCGAGAAGCGGACGTCCGTCATGGAGATTCGTGTGCAGAAGGGCGACGAGATCGTGGAGTGGCGCCGTGGAGCTTGACCTCACCGGCGTCCGCGGCTTCGTGCTCGACATTGACGGCACGCTCGTGCACCGGGAAGGCCCGACGCTGCACGTGCAGCCGGGCGCAGTGGAGGTGCTCGACCGGATCCGGGTGTCGGGCCGACCGTTCGCGCTCTTTACGAACGGCGCCCACGGCCCGCCCGAGGACTTTGCGGTCGAGCTCCGGGCGGTGGGCCTCGACGTCCGCGACGACGAGCTGTTGACGCCGCTCGTCAGCGTCCAGTTCTACCTCCGAGCACACCACGCAGATGGCTCCGTCATCGCGTTCCTCAACCCCTCTGCACGCGAGTACCTAGAGCGACGGGGCGTTCGTGTCGCCGCTGGGGAGGAAACGGATGTCGCCGCGGTCTTCGTCGCGCACGTCGACACCGTCTCGTTTCCCGAGCTCGAGCGAGCAGCCCGGGCGCTGCTGCAAGGCGCGCCGCTTCTGACGGCGAGCTACGCGCCCTCGTACGCGGGCGCGAACGGCCCGATCTTCTCCCGCGGCGCGATGGTGACGGCGGCACTCGCGAAGGCGTCGGGCGCGCAGCCGATCATCGTCGGCAAGCCTTCCGAGGCGGCACTCGCCGCCATCCGCGATCAACTCGGCGTGCCGACGGAAGAGATCGCCGTGATCGGGGACGACGTCACGATGGACGTCGCCCTCGGCCGCCTCGGCGGGTCGAGCACAGTCCTCGTGCAGAGCGGGACCACCGGCCGGGTGGAGCTCGAGCACATTGCGGAAGGGCAGCGGCCGGACGCTGTCGTCGAGCGAGTGGCCACGTTGCTGGAGTGGCTCGAGTGACGGTCCGGGGCACGATCGGCGCGGAGGAGGCGGTCTCCCACATCCGGTCGGGGGACACGATCATGGTCGGTGGATTCGGGCTCGTCGGGGCGCCACTGACGCTGATCGACGCCCTGGCCGAGCACTCGGAGGCGACGGACCTGACGGTCGTGTCGAACAACATCGGCGAGCCTGGCAAGGGGCTCGGCAAGCTCCTTCGCCAGGGCCGGATTCGCCGCGGCATATCGTCCTTCTTCACGTCGAATCCCGAGGCCGTCGCGGCCGCGAATGCGGGGGAGATCGAAGCCACTCTCGTCCCGCAAGGGACGTTCGCGGAAGCAATTCGCGCCGGTGGCGCCGGAATCGGCGGCTTCTTCACGCCGGTGGGGGCGGGAACGCTCCTCGCCGACGGCAAGGAGCAACGGGAGATCGACGGAGTGCCGCACGTCCTGGAAAGCCCCATCCGGGCGGACGTGTCTCTCGTCTACGCCGCACGTGCAGACGAGCTCGGCAACCTCTGGTACCGGCACACAGCCCGCAACTTCAACCCGCTGATGGCGACCGCCGCGAGGATCACGATCGCCGAGGCGGGTGAGATCGTGGCGATCGGCGAGCTCGACCCCGAGTCGATAGCGACGCCTCACCTCTACGTCGACCATCTGGTGGCCAGCGCGTGATGGCCACAGACCCCAAACTGCTGATCGCCGCCCGGGCCGCGCGGGAGCTCCGCCCCGGAGAGGTCGTGAACCTCGGTATCGGCATTCCCAACCTCATTCCGGGCTACCTCGGGGCCGAGACGGAGATCTTCCTTCACACCGAGAACGGTCTCCTCGGCGTCGGTCCGCGCCCGACCGAGGACGAGCTCGACCCCGATCTCGTCGACGCCGCGAAGCGGCCGATCACTGCGCTCCCGGGCGCGTCGTACTTCGACAGTGCGTCGAGCTTCGCGATGATCCGCGGCGGCCACGTGGACGTCGCCGTCCTCGGGGCTCTCCAGGTGAGCGAGCGGGGCGACATCGCCAACTGGGCGATCCCCGGAAAGGACGTGCTCGGCGTGGGTGGCGCGATGGATCTCGTCGTCGGCGCCGGCCGCGTCGTCGTGACGATGACCTCCACGACGCCGACCGGCGGGCGTAAGCTCATCCGTGAATGCACGTTCCCGCTGACAGCGCGCGAGGCCGTTGACGTTGTCGTGACGGAGTCGGGGGTCTTTCGTTTCCGAGACGGCTCGCTCTTCCTCACCGAGCTGCTGGGCGGAGCGACGCTCGAGGATGTGGAGGAAGTGACCGAGGCGCAGTTCAACGTTGAGCTGGAGGACTGAATGGGACCCACGTCGCCTTCGTCCACGCGCGTCCGGGACTCGGACCGGGGCGTCGATCCCCCGTACCTCTATCCGGACTACGTCGGTACGAGGCTGCGCTCGCCGAAAGAGCCGCTCATCGTCATTCCTCACACGCTGTCCGAGCTGACGGGCCCGGTCTACGGCGATCGGGAAATCGGCGAGCTCGATTACGACCTGACGCGGCAGCACGACGGTGAGCCCCTCGGTGAGCGGATCGTCGTCAGCGGCCGTGTCCTGGGAGACGACGGCCGACCTGTTCAGGGCCAGCTGATCGAGATCTGGCAGGCGAACGCGGCGGGTCGCTATGCCCACTCGGTTGACACCCATGACGCCCCCCTCGACCCGAACTTCTCGGGCGGCGGACGCTGCCTGACCGGCGACGACGGCGAGTACACGTTCATCACGGTCAAGCCCGGGGCCTATCCGTGGCCGAACCATCCGAATGCGTGGCGCCCGAACCACATCCACTTCTCGCTCTTCGGTCGGGCGTTCACGGAGCGGCTCGTCACGCAGATGTACTTCCCCGGCGATCCGCTGTTCGAGTTCGACCCGATCTTCAAGTCCATCCGCGACGAGCGAGCGCGCGAGCGGCTCGTCAGCACGTTCGACCTCGATCTGACGACGCCGGACTGGGCGCTCGGGTACCGCTTCGACATCGTCGTCGGCGGCCGAGACGCGACGCCCTTCGAGGAGCCGCACGATGACTGAGCCGCTGGGCCTCACACCGTCCCAGACTGTCGGGCCGTATCTCTCGATCGGCTTGCTCGACGAAGCTGTTCCGCCCTCGATCGTCTCCACCGACGACCCGCGGGCGATCGTCGTTCGCGGGAGGCTGCTCGACGGTAGCGGGGACCCCGTACCGGACGGCATGATCGAGTTCTGGCAGGCGAACGAGGCGGGGCGCTATGCGCACCCGGCCGATACACGCGACGAAGTGCCCCTCGAGGACGGGTTCTGGGGCTTCGGCCGCTCTGGCACCGTGAACGACGGGTGGTACGAGATCGTGACGCTGAAGCCGGGTCCGGTGCCGGCGCCCGACAGCCGTCTGCAGGCGCCGCACATCGTCGTCGGCGTCTTTGCACGCGGGCTGCTCAAGCGCCTCGCGACCCGCCTCTACTTCCCCGACGAGGAGGAGGCGAACGCCGCCGATCCCGTGCTCTCCGAGCTCGACGAGAGCGAGCGTGCGACGCTCGTGGCCATCCCGGAGAACGGCGGGCTCCGCTTCGACATTCGCCTCCAGGGCAAGGGACAGACGGCGTTCTTCCTCGTATGACGCTGTTCGGGCCGCTCTTCGTCCCGGAGCAGCTCCTGGCCGCAGTCTCCGATCAGGCGTGGTTCGAGGCGATGATCGAGGTCGAGAGCGCGCTCGCGCGGGCAGAGGCGGCTGCGGGCGTCGTGCCCGCCGAGGCGGCAGAGGCGATCGCCGACGCCTGTCGTCTGGAGCTGTACGACCTCGGCCAGCTGCTCGAGCAGGGGCGAGCGGTCGGCAACCCCGCCGAGCCGCTCGTGCGGGCTCTGCGGCAGCGAGTGGGACACGATGCAGCCGGCTACGTGCATCGGGGAGCGACGAGCCAGGACGTGATCGACAGCGCCGCGATGCTCGTGTCGCGACGTGCCCTCGAACTCATCAGCAGAGAGCTCGATCGCGTCGGTGCCGGCCTCGCGGCGTTAGCCGACGAGCATCGCTCGACGCCGATGGCAGCCCGCACCCTGCTACAGCAGGCCGTTCCGGAGACGTTCGGCTACAAAGCGGCCGGCTGGCTCGTGGCCGTGCTCGAGGCGCGGCGCCGGCTCGGGCAGGTGCGTACCGAGCGGCTGGCGGTGCAGCTCGGCGGTGCGGCGGGGACGCTGGCGGCTCTCGAGGGGCACGGGCCGGACGTGCTACGTCTCCTCGCGGCGGAGCTCGAGCTGGTGGAGCCCGAGTTGCCGTGGCACACGAACCGGACACGGGTCGCCGAGCTCGGTGGAGCGCTCCACATGTGTGCCTCCGTGCTCGCGAAGATCGGCCTCGATCTGGTGCTGCTCGCACAGACGGAGGTGGGGGAGGTCCGGGAGCGGACAGACGGTGGATCGTCCACGATGCCCCAGAAGCGCAACCCCGTCCGGTCCGTTCTCGCGCGGGCGTGCGCTGAGCTGGTGAGCGGCTACGCGTCGGTGCTCACCCGCTCGGTCGTTCAGGAGCACGAGCGTGCGGCGGGCGCGTGGCACGCGGAGTGGGAGGCGCTCTCCGGAGCGCTCGCGTACACAGGCGGGGCGGCGTGGAGCATCGCCGAAGCGGTCGAGGGGCTCGACGTGGACACTCTGCGTATGGAACAGAACCTCGAGCTGACGGGCGGCCTGATCGTCACCGAGCGGCTCGCAGTTGCACTGGGCGGCGGCGACGCGCACGACGTCGTTGGCGACGCCGTCCTTCGCTCCGCCGAGTCCGGTCGACCGTTCGAAGAGGAGCTGCGAGCGGACGACCGGGTCGCGCTCTCCGACGGGGAGCTCGCCGCGGCGCTCGATCCAAGGACGTACCTCGGCTCCGCCGAGACATTCGTCGACCGCGCGCTCGAGCGGTACGAGGAAGAGAGCGGATCATGGAAATGAGCGACGCCTTTGACCGCGGCATGGGCATGCGTCGCGAGGTGCTGGGCGACGAGCACGTCGACGAGGCGATCGCACGGACGACCGGCTTCACGGAGGACTTCCAGGACCTGATCACGCGCTACGCCTGGGGTGAGATCTGGTCGCGGGACGGGCTCGACCGGCGCACACGCAGCTGCATCACGCTGACCGCCCTGGTGGCGCTCGGCCGCGAGGAGGAGCTGGCCATGCACGTCCGAGCCGCGCTTCGCATCGGCCTCTCGCCGGAGGAGATCAAGGAAGTGCTCCTGCACAGCGCGATCTACTGCGGAGTGCCGGCGGCGAACGGCGCCTTCGCGGTCGCGCAACGCGTGCTGGACGAGCACGACCGCACCGGCTGATGCGGACGCAGGTGGCGATCGTCGGCGCCGGCCCGGCCGGACTGACTCTGGCACGACTCCTGGAGCGCGAGGGCATCGAATCCGTGGTGCTCGAGGACCGGAGCCGCGACTACGTCGAGCACAGGATCCGCGCCGGCGTGCTCGAGCAGGGCACGACCGATCTCCTCGTCGACGCGGGAGTGGGGGACCGCATGCTGCGGGAAGGGATCGTCCACCACGGAATAGAGCTTCAGTTCGACGCTGAGCGCCATCGCATACCGCTGAGCGAGCTCACCGGCGGACGCACGATCATGATCTACGGCCAGACCGAGGTCGTGAAAGACCTCATCGCGGCCCGGCTCGACGCCGGTCTGCCGCTTCTCTTCGAGGTGTCCGACGTGACCGTCCACGACCTCGAATCGACGCGGCCGAAAGTCCGCTTCCGCCACGATGGCGCCGAGCACGAGCTCGAATGTGACGCGGTCGCGGGCTGTGACGGCTACCACGGGGTGTGCCGCCCCAGCATCCCGGCCGGAGTGCTCCGCGAGAGCTCGCGCGAATATCCTTTCGGCTGGCTCGGGATCCTGGCGGCGGTGCCTCCTTCGAACGACGAGCTCGTGTACGCGCACAACGCGCGGGGCTTCGCGTTGCTGAGCCTTCGCAATCCCGAGCTCAGCCGGCTCTACATCCAGTGTCGCCCCGACGAGAACCTCGCCGAGTGGTCGGACGACCGAATATGGGAGGAGTTGCAGCTCCGTCTCGGGCTCGACGGCTGGACGCTGGCGGAGGGGCCGGTGCTCGAAAAGGGTGTCACCGGCATGCGGAGCTACGTCGCCGAGCCGATGAGCTGCGGCCGGCTCTATCTCGTCGGTGACGCTGCCCACATCGTTCCCCCCACGGGAGCCAAGGGCCTCAACCTCGCGCTGCACGACGCGAGCCACCTCGCCGAGGCGCTCGTGTCCTGGTACCGGACCGGCCGGTCAGAAATGCTCGATGCGTACTCGGACACCTGCCTGCGGCGAGTCTGGCGCGCCGAGCACTTCTCCTGGTGGATGACGTCGATGCTCCACCGAGCCGAGGACGACGACGACTTCGGCCTCGCCCTCCAGCTCTCGCAACTTCGCTATGTGACGTCCTCGACCGCCGCAGCAACCTCACTGGCCGAGAACTACGTCGGCCTCGACCGGGTCTGATTCCGGCAGTACGGATGCATTCGACCTGTGGGCGTCATGACTACACTGTCTCTCTCGCGGGGCTATAGCTCAGCTGGGAGAGCGCCTGGATCGCACCCAGGAGGTCGGCGGTTCGAATCCGCCTAGCTCCATCCGCCGAAAGCCCTGCTAACACGGGGCTTTCGGCGTCTCAATGGTAAAACGCTCGGGGCGGTGTGGCAACGAAATGGCAACGGCCGCCTGAGCGCGACGCTGGCTGATGCCTTGCGGGGCACATTGAGTGTCAGGGATCAGGGTCGATGCAGAGGTGGTACGCGGAGCCACCGTTTCGTTCCCTTGTTCAGACGATGAACTGGCGTTAGTCCGCAACGACTGAGAGCATCCATGTGCGCCGGAGACCAGTACCCACGGTTGCGATCGAAGCCGTACTGAGGATACGTGGCATGGAGCTCCTCCATGACCCTGTCACGGGTCACCTTGGCGATGATCGAGGCTGCGGCGATGCTCGCCGAGCTCGCGT
>JBOGZW010000062.1:0-8669 GCA_050697575.1 Gaiellaceae bacterium
GCCACGATCTCTCTCGCGAGGGATTCGATCCGCTCCTGATCGATGCCGAACTCGCGGTCGCCGCTAAGAGCTTCGCCGGAGAGCTTGAGGACGACGCGGGAAAAGGGTGCGCCCACGACGCTAGGAGGGTCTGGCGGAACGGTGCTCGTCGCCGGGGCGCGCTGGAGGTTGCGATGCAAGGACGCAGGGAGCCCGCGTACTGAATGAAGTACGTGGGCGACTGAGGACGCCGCAGCGCGGCCTCCAGCGTGATTTCGCCGGCACAGTCACTGTTTCGTCAGACCCTCCTCATTCAGCGAGTGCGAAGCGCTCGAACTCGATGATCTCGAGGCCGGCCTCCTGGAGCACGTCGCCGACCCGCCGGTCGGGATCGTGGATCCAGGTCTGGTCGGCGAGCACCTGCGCCTCGAACCACTTCTCGAGCCGCCCCTCGATGATCTTCTCCCGCACCTGCTCGGGCTTGTCGAGGACGTCATCCTGCCTGGAGAGGATGTCGCGCTCGGCCGTGACCTCGGCCTCGGGAACGCTGTCTCTCGACACGTACACCGGCGCCGCAGCCGCGATGTGCATCGCGACCTTGTATGCGAGATCGGGCTCGCCTTTCGCGTGCAGGAGCACGCCGAGCTTGTTCGCGGGCGGGTGGACGTACGCCGTGAGGATCTCGTGCTCGGCGCCCTCGTAGCGCGCGGCGCCCACGACGGCGATGTTCTCGCCGAGGCGTGCGACGAGCTCGACGCGCTCATCCTCGAGCGAGTCGGCGGCTTCGACGCCGTGGTGCAACACCGCGCTCAGCACGCGCTGTGCGTAGACGAAGAACTCCTCGTTGTTCGAGACCGGTTCCGTCTCGCAGCCGACGGCGACCATCGCCGCCACGCTCTCCTCGGTGATCGAGAAGCCGACCTTGCCCTCGGTCGTGTCCCGACCCGACCGCTTGGCTGCGTCCGCGACGCCCTTCTCGCGGAGCAGCATGCGTGCAGCCTCGAGGTCGCCGCCCGTCTCCTCGAGCGCCCGCTTGCAGTCCATCATCCCTGCGCCCGTCTGGTCGCGGAGCTCCTTCACGAGGCTGGCAGAGATCGCGGTCGACATCAGGCCTCCACCTCTGCCGACTCCTCGGAGGTCTCTTGCGCGGCGGTCTGTGCCTCCGCCGGCTCCTCGGCGGGCTCTTCGTCGGCGGCCGGCACCTCGGCCGACTCCTCCGGGGCGGGCTCGGGCTTCTGCGCCATCTCGGCAGGGCCGACGAGCTGCTTGCCGACCTCGATGCCGTCGGCGAGCACGCGCGTCACGAGCGCGCACGAGCGGATCGCATCGTCGTTTCCGGGAATGACGTAGTCGGCCTCGTCCGGGTCGGCGTTCGTGTCGACGAGGCCGATGATCGGGATGTTGAGGCGCCGCGCCTCGCGCACGGCGAGCTGCTCCTTCTTGAGATCGACGACGAAGACCGCGTCGGGCTGCCGCTTCATGTCAGCCACGCCGCCGAGGTTCGCATCGAGCTTCTCGAGCTCGGACTCCATGGCAATCCGCTCCTTCGACGGAAGCAGGTCGAGCTGCCCCTCGGCCTTCAGGCGGCGGAGCTCGTGCAGGTGCTCGATGCGCTCTGAGAGCGTCCGCCAATTCGTCAGGAGACCGCCGAGCCAGCGGTTGTTGACGTACGGCATGCCGACGCGCTTCGCCTCTTCGGCGACGGCGTCCTGCGCCTGCTTCTTCGTGCCCACGAAGAGCACGGTGCCGCGGCGGGCGGCGACGTTGGAGACAAGCGTGTGCGCCTCTTCGAGCAACGCCTGGGTCTGGGTGAGGTCGATGATGTAGATGCCGCCGCGCTCGCCGAAGATGAACCGCTTCATCTTCGGGTTCCAGCGGCGCGTCTGGTGGCCGAAGTGAACGCCGGCCTCCAGGAGGTCCTTCATGGACACGACAGACACGAGATGTGCTCCCTTCGGTTGGTGGACTGCTGCCGGCGGCGCCCAGAGAGACCGGCCAGTAACGGCCGGCACCGTTCTCCAAGACCCGTCCGCCGGGTCGATTCGCTAGTCGCCAGATGCTAGCGCAAGTACCTCTTGCAACTCTCGGGGAAGCTCGGAGGAGACATCGACGGGCTCGCCGGTGACCGGATGCGGGAACGCGAGCCGGCACGCGTGCAGGAACTGCCGCTCGAGACCCAGCCCCGACACGCCGTACGTCCGGTCTCCCATCACGGGGAGCTCGATCGCAGCCAGGTGGACGCGGATCTGGTGCGTGCGGCCCGTCTCGAGCCGGACGCGCAGCAACGCATGCTCCGGCAGGACCTGCTCGACGTCGAAGTGGGTCACGGCGTCGCGCGGCGTGGCGGTGTCGAGGGACTGCCTCGTAGGATCGCGCCGGTCGCGGCCAATGGGCGCCTCGATCCGCCCGCGGCGAGAGTGAGGCCGGCCCCGGACGAGCGCGAGATACTCGCGTTCGAGCGCGCGCCGCCGAACGAGGCTCTGCAAGCGACCGAAGGCCTCCTCGCTGCGGGCGACGACGAGCAGGCCCGAGGTATCACGATCGAGGCGGTGGACGATGCCAGCGCGGTCGGCCGGCCCGCCCGCTGCCCCACGTCCGCGGAGCGCCCCGGCGAGCGTCCCCTGCGCATGATCGGCACCGGGATGGACGACGACACCGGCCGGCTTGTCGACGACGAGCAGGTGCTCGTCCTCCCAGGCGATGTGCAGGCCCGCGGGCTCGGCTTCCGCCTCCAGCTCGGGCGCAGCTTCCGGTGGCTCGAAACGAACCTCCTCACCCCCGCCGAGCCGGTGGCTCTTCGGCCGAGCGACACCGTCCACGAGCACTTCCCCTCCGGCGACGAGTCTCTCCGCAGCGGCCCGGGAGCCAACGGCGGACTGCTCCGCGAGGAACCGATCCAGCCTCAGCCCTGCCGCGGCCACCGGTACGCGGACCGCGATCAGGAGCGGAGCGTCGACGCGCCGTGCCGCCTGCGCGGGCTCCGCTCGCCTGCGAGCATCGTCCCGATGAGGAGGACGACGCCCACGACGATGCAAACGTCCGCGATGTTGAAGGCGGGCCAGTAGCGAAGGTCGAGGAAGTCCGTGACGTGGCCCAGCCGGACGCGGTCGGCGAGGTTCGAGATGCTGCCCCCGAGGAGGAGCCCGAGCGCCACGGGCAGCACGGGATGGCGGGCGCCAGCCCGTGCGAAGAACACGAGCATCCACCCTACGGCGACGGTGGTGAGGACGATCACCCCCGCGGTCGCGTCGGGGAACAGGCCAAAGGCGATCCCGGAGTTCTGGACGTGGTGGATCGAGAAGGGGCCGATGACCGCCACTTCATCGTCCAGCGCCAGCTGGCTGGACACGATGTGCTTCGTCACCTGGTCGGCGACAACTGCAGCGACCGTCACGAGCGCGAGCGAGAGCCACTGCGCCGCCTCTGCGGAGAGCGAGCGTTCCGCGACGGAAACCGCGGCCAGCCCGTCGCGGCGTGCCTCCTCGCCGGCGGGCCCTGCGGGAGCGTCAGAGCTCACGCGTCAGCCGCGCTCCTCCTTGCGGCGGCAGTCGATGCACTGCGTCGCGTACGGGATCGCCTCGAGGCGCTCGTCCCCGATCGGCCGTCCGCACGTCGTGCAGATGCCGTACGTCCCGGCGTCGATGCGCTCGAGCGCTGCGTCGATCGCCCCGAGGACGTGGTTCGACGCCTCCTCGAGCGAGTAGTCGATCTCCCGATCGAGCGTTACCGTCGCGGTCTCGCCGATGTTGTCGGCGATGGTCGCCTCCTCGGACTCCTCCCTCAGCGACCCGGCGTTCTCCTCATGGAGATAGTCGAGCGCAGCGACGACGCGCTCACGCTCGCCGAGCAGCCGCAGCCGGTAGGTCTCGGTGTCCATCATTGAGGCTCAGCCCTCCATGCGGCTCGCGGCCTCGGCTGCCGAGAGGCCACGCAGCTCGACGACCTTGTCACGCGCCGAGTGGCCTGCGACGATCGAGAGCTCGGCTGCTCGCACGCCCAGCCGCTTCGAGAGCACGTCCAGAAGCTCAGCGTTCGCACGGCCTCGCTCAGGCGCAGCGCCGACGCGAACCTTCCACGCCTCGCCGTACCGGCCGACGATCTCGGTCCGGCCGGCGCCCGGCACGACGCGAAACTTGAGACGTGTACTGGCAATCGCCATCTCGCAGCCAGTATAGGTATCGACCTTCGCCGGCTACGCGGCCTCTTCGTCGACCTCCACGACCGGAAGGTTCTCTTCCAGATCGTCGCTGGGCACCTCGTCCGCCGCGTCGAGAGCGGCGTGCAGCAGCAGGCGAATGCGGCGTGCGTCGAGCATGAGCGCCTCCCGCTCGGCCCGAGCGCGGCGCGTGATGTCGCGGGCCTCGGCGCGAGCTTCCTCGACGATCGCCCCAGCCTCGGCACGGCCCTTGTCCGCGACGTGCTGGGCCGCCTGCTCGGCGGAGACGAGCGTCTGGCGAAGCAGGTGCTCGAGATCCTTGTGCCGTTCCAGCTCGCCTTCGAGCTGCTCGATGCGGTCGGCGAGGTCAGCTCGCTCGCGCCACACGACTTCGTAGCTGTCCGCCACGTCGTCGAGAAGGGCGTCCACTGCCTCGCGGTGGTAGCCGAACACCCGGCGCTTGAGCGACACGTGCCGTAGTTCGACGGGTGAGTACGTCATGAGGCTCCTCCTCTCACTTGAGGTTCTCCAGGAGGACGCCGTTCACGAGTCGTTCCACGACGACGAGGGCGATCACCGCCACGATCGGCGACAGGTCCACCGGGCCGAGCGGCGGCAGGAAGCGCCGAAAGAGCCGGAGGTACGGGTCGCACACGTCGTGGAGGAACCGCACCACGGGATGCGTGGAAAACGGCGAACGGACCCAGGAGAGAATCACGTAGGCGAAGATCATCAGCGTGTAGACGGCGATGAACACGGTGACGAAGCTCTGCACTGAGTCGATCGCACCTGCGAGTAGCGTCAAGTTGGCGTACACGTCGCCCACGGCTGACGGATTCGGGGCCGAGGCCGCGGTTCCTTGCGTTGCGTCACATCCTCCGCCGAAAGTCCAACGCGTAAGCGAACTGGACTTTCGGCGCCTACTACGCCTGGTTGTAGAAGCCGCCGCGCTCGAGCGCCTTCGCGCGCTCTTCCGCGGAGACCTCGATGTTCGGTGGCGTGAGCAGGAAGACCTTGTCGGCGATCCGCTGCATCGTGCCGTTCAGCGCGTACGTCAGCCCGCTCGCGAAGTCGATGAGCCGTTTCGACAGCTCGACGTCGGCGTCCTGGAGGTTCACGATCACCGGCACCGAGCGCTTGAAGCGGTCGGCGATCTGCTTCGCGTCGTTGAAGCCGCGCGGAACGACCAGATGCACCTGCGCGAGTCCGCTGTCGGCGGGAGGCACGGCCTGCGGGCGGGCCTGTCGGGGCGCGGCCTCTTCGGCTGCGCGCGCCGAGCCGGATGTCCAGTCGTCGTAGTCGTACTCGGAGTCGCGCCGGCGGGGCAGCCGCCGCACGTTCGTGCTCGAGCGCTCCGCGTACGTCTGGTCCGCGGGCTGCGCGGCGGGCGGAGGCCCGTCCTCGCTCAGGTACTCCTCGTCCCAGCCGTCGTCGTACTCCTCGGCGATACCGAAGTACACGAGCGTGCGATGCCAGACGTCGCCGAGACTCATGGGGGCAGTTTATCCCTGGAAAAGAGCAGCGCCCACGCGTACGAGCGTCGCACCCTCGTCCACGGCGACACGGTAATCCTGCGTCGTCCCCATCGACAGCTGGGCAAGACCGTGAGCCTCCGCGAGCTCACGCAGCCGACGAAAATACGGCCTCGACTCCTCCGGGTCGTCGGTGAGCGGTGGCATCGTCGACAGCCCGACGACGTCGGCGGGGCACTCACCGAGAAACGCATCGAGCTCCTCCGGAGTCACGCCGGACTTCGTTTCCTCGCCCGCGAGGTTCACCTGGACGAGCGCCGGGATGTCCAGGCGGCGCGCGGCGGACTGCGAGTCGAGCGAGTGGCAGAGCTCGCACAGCGCGTTCACCGTCTGTACTTTCCTGCTTTGGAGGTGACCGATGAAGTGCCAGCGGAAGGCGCTGCCGTACGCGGCGTGCTTGTCCGCGAGGTCCTGGGCCCGGTTCTCGCCGACGACCGTCACGCCCGCCTGGGCGAGCGCAGCCATGGCGTCGACGTCCACGTACTTCGTCGCCGCGACGACGGTCACTCCCGGCCCCACCTCCGCGACGAGCCGCTCGTAGCGATCGCGTACCGCGTCAGGCGATGGTGGCAATCGCTCCCTGCCTTCCGGTCAGCCCGTCGTCGCGGCGATGCGAGAAGTACCGCTCTGGATGGCAGGCCGTGCACTCGTCGAGCCGGTCTACTCGCACGCAGCCCGCGTGGACGAGCGCGCGCTCCACGGCGCCGGGGAGGTCGAGACGACCTTCACGGACGAGGCCCGTGCCGAACGCTGCGCGCACCGGGTCTGCAACGTCCTCCGCCACGTCGTAGCAACAGGGCCCGATGCCCGGTCCGATCGCGGCCGCCACGAGCCTGCCCCCGAGCGCATCGACGGTAGCGGGTACGACTCCTGCCAGCAGGCCGCGCCAGCCGACGTGAGCGAGCGCGACGCCCGGCCGCCCACCGATGCGGGCGAGCGCCACGGGCACGCAGTCGGCGGTGACGACCATGACCGGCTCGTCGGCGTCATCCGTCCAGATTGCATCTGCCTCGTCGCCTCGTGACCCCCCGCGGACGACGGCTGCGCCGTGCACCTGGCGGGGCCAGGTCACGCGCTCGGGATGGGCTCCCGCAGCCTCGTAGAGACGCCGCCGGTTCTCCTGCACGAGCTCACGGTCGTCGCCGCTCAGCAGGCCGACGTTCAGCGAGGCGTAGGCGCCGTCGCTCACGCCTCCGATCCTCGTGGAGAACACGACCTCGTAGGGCCCCCGAGCATCCCAGCGGATCACCTCCGGTCCGTTCACGCCTGTTCGATCAGCTCGCGCGCCGCGGCCAGCTCGGCATCGCGGCCGTCGAGCTCGCCGTCGAGCTTCCGCCGGCGGAGTTCCGCGAGGATCTCGCCCACGCGCGGTGACTCCCCGAGACCGAGCTCGGCAAGCTCCGCTCCCGCCACGTCGAGGCGCACGTGCCGTAGCTCCTCGAAGTAGCGCCGGAGCGGCGCGAGCTCCTCGAGCGCGAGCGCGAACAGCGGCGCGTCGGGCGCGTACTGCTCGGCCATCGCGACGATGTCCGACGGGAGCAGCGTCTCCTCGCGAAGCCGGCTGACGATCCGCGGTCCCACGGCGACCGCAGCGGCGACGAGGTCGGCGTCTCGCTTCCGGAGCTTCAGCCGGTCGAGCCAGTCGGTGACCTCCGCCCCGGGCATGCGTCTGGCGAGCACGGCCAGGCCGAGGCGCCAGTCGGGCACGTCTACGGCGAGCTCGCGCGCAAGCTTCCGTCCACGGTCGAAGAGCGCCACCGCCTCGTCGTCCGCGGCGAGATGAGGATGAATCGCGCCGGCGGCGCCGAGCTCTGCGAGCCGCGGCAGCGAGTGTCCGACCTCGCCCTCCTCGAGCAGCGCGGTCAGCTCGTCTCGCAGCCGTGCGGACGACAGGTCGCCGACGAGGCCCATCTCGACGCACGATCGCGCCAGCCGCGCGGCGTGCTCGTCCATGCGGAAGCCGTACCGGTTCTCGTAGCGGATTGCCCTGAAGATGCGCGTCGGGTCCTCGATGAACGAGAGGTTGTGCAGCACACGCAGAGTTCCGGCGGCGAGATCCTCCCTGCCGCCGAAGGGGTCGACGAGCCGGCCGAAGTCCTCGCCCTTGAGAGACGCGGCCATCGCGTTGATCGTGAAGTCGCGTCGAAAGAGGTCCTCTCGGATCGACGCGTGCTCGACCGCAGGCAGGGCGGCCGGCGCATCGTAGAACTCGGTGCGGGCCGTGACGACGTCCACCCGCTCTCCATCGCCGTAGACGACGACGGCGGTGCCGAACTTCTCGTGCTCGCGCGTCCGGCCGTCGAGCTCGCGCGCGATCCGCCGCGCAAGCGCGATCGCGTCGCCCTCGACGGCGATGTCGACGTCGAAGCTCTCCTCGCCGAGGAGAATGTCGCGCACGGTGCCGCCGACGAGATAGACGCCTTCCACGCCTTCGCTCGCCGCCGCAATCGCGGCGAAGGCACGCTCCAGGCGAGGCAGCGCCCGCAGCTCGGCCGCGATCGACTCCCCCGTCTCGTCGGCGGGCTCCGCCGCCTCGTCCAGCGCGCGCAGGACGTCTCTCCGGGTGACCACGCCGGCGACGGCTTCCCCATCGACGATCGCGATCCTGCCCTCCGCCGAGTCGGCGAGCAGCTGCTGAAGCTCGGACAGGGGAGCATCGCCTCCTGCCTCGAGCGCACGGCCGCTCATGATCCCCTTGACCGGGGCATGAGACAAGCCGTGCCCGATCGCGCGGTCGAGATCCTCTCGTGCCACCGAGCCTACGAGCTTGCCGTCGTCCGTCACGAGCACGCCGCTCTGGTTGTAGCGCTGGCAGAGCGCCATCGCGTCGGCGACCGTGTCACTCGGCGCAACGACGCGAGCCGGCTTGGACATGACATCGCGGGCGCGGAGCGGCTCGGAGACCGCCGCCGGCAGCGCCGCGAGGATCCCGCGCTGCGCGTCGGCGAGCCGCCCCCGGTAGATCGCCGACGCCGCCTGCTCGTGCCCGCCGCCGCCAAGAG
>JBOGZW010000063.1:0-8564 GCA_050697575.1 Gaiellaceae bacterium
GCTCTCGGCCGCGGCGCGCGCCGCCGGGTTCGGGCACGGGAGCGCGGCGGCGGCGGCCATCCCGCGCGCGATCGCGTCGACGTCGAGCGGATCGACGAGAACGCCCGACTCCTCGGTGACGAACTCCGAAGGGCCGCCGACGTTCGTCGCGACGACCGAGCGGCCCATCGCCATCGCCTCGAGCAGGGCTTGACCCAGCGGCTCGACGAGGCTGGGCTGGCAAACGACGCGTGCCCCCGCCATGTGCTCTCGTACCTCGTCGTGCGAGACGGCGCCCACGAGCCTCACGCCGCGCCTGCCCGATAGCGCAGGCCGTAGTGGCCCGTCGCCGACGAGCGTCAGCGTCGCGTTCTCGTCTCCCAGCCGCTCGAAGGCGTCAGCGAGGCGCACGACGTTCTTTCGCTCCGTCAGCGTCCCGACGAAGAGGTACGACGCCGCGCCGTCCGGAGCCGGAGCCAGGGAGAACCGCTCGACGTCCACCCCGCAGTCGACGACCTCCGTCTTGCCTCGCGCCTCGGGAACGGCGCGCTCGAGCTCGCTCCGGAGATAGCCGGACACGGCCACGACGGCGGCAGCCCGCCGGCAGACCCACCGGGTCGCCCGGCGAATCGCCGCGTTCGACGCCGCGTTTGCGACGTCCTGGCCGTGGGCTGTGACGACGAGCGGCGCGCGGGACGAGATCGCCGCCAGAAGCCCCGCAGGCACGAGGAAGTGCGCGTACACGACGTCCGGCCGAAACGCTCGCGCCGCCCGCCTCGCATCGCGGGCGAGCGCGGCGTACCGCCTCTTCCCTCCTCGGCGCCGGGCGATGACCGCGCGCTCGATCTCGTGCCCACGCACTCGGAGCGCGGCCTCGAGCTGCGCGACGAAGACGCCGAAGTCGGGGTCCTCCGATCCCGGGTACATCTGCGAGACGAGGAGGACTCGCAACAGCGAGCGGTCAGCCGCGAACGACCTGGACGATGCCGAGGCACATCTCGTCGGCAGTCCCCTCGCCCCAGAGGACGTAGCGGGGCGTCTTCGGTATCCCGTGGCCTCCGTGGTGCCGCCGCATGGGGTGGAAGCGGCAGGTCACGCGGAGGGTGTCGCCCGGCTTCGCCTCGACGGGCTGCTCCAGCGCATACGCGTTCTGCCAGTGGAAGTCCCAGCGGGGGATGTCGAGCAGCACCTTGCTGCCCGCCGTGCCCGGATTGAGCTCGACGCGGATCGACGTGCCGAGCAGGTGCATGTGCCCCGCGGCCAGGTGGATCGTCGTCGGCCGCGAGAGCGTGCGGTCGCATGTGGACGTCCTCGTCGCCTTCGGGTTCGCCGCGTCCTTGCCGCAGAAGAAGAGCAGCGCGCCCGGCACGACGGCCGCGAGCGAGCCGTACTTGCGGCCGAGGTCGGCGAGCGCCGCGTCGCGGTTGCAAAGGCGCCCCTTCTCCCCCTTGACGCACGCGAGCTCGACGGGCGCCGGCAGCAGCACCGTCTCCATGGCTTTCAGGCCGGCGGGCGGCGCGAGCGTGAACACGGCGCGGGAGCGGTCGGGCGCGATGCCGTTGGCGAGGTTGTAGTGCACCTGCATCACGACGAGGCTGCCCTTCGGGAGCGGGACGCCGGTGCCGTCCGGGAGGCGGCCCGAGCCCCAGCCCGGGGCCCAGGCCGAGATCCAGGAGGCGCTCTCGAGCGCCTCGCTGGAAGACACGCCGATGCCGCCGAAGCACGACCAGCCGGCGCCTGCGGACGCTGCGTCGAGCGCCTTGGCCTCTGGCGCGGCACCGGCGGGGATTCGGAAGAGGATCACGTGGTGCACGACGGAACGCGCGAGCGGACGGATGCTCGCGGACGTCGCGTAGGCGTCCTCCGACAGCTTCGGGTCGAGCAGGAAGCAGCGGTAGTCGTCCGTGTTGCCGGTCTTCGCGTTCGGCGTATACGTCGTCGGCATCGCGAGCGTGAGGAGGCGCTCGCCGGAGCGAACCTCCGTCTTCACGATCGGCGGCTTGCCGACTGGGCCCGACGCCTTCCCGCCCGACTTCGCCCAGCGTACGAGCGTCGACCGCTGCTGCGCAGTCAGCTTCCTCGTGTCCTCGCCGACGTACTCGGGTGATGCCGGGCCTGGCGGCCACGGCGGCATGACCCTCGCGTCGACGGCCGCGCCGATCGCCTGCGCCCACTTCGAGGCCTGCTTCGCCGTCTGGAGCGAGAACGGCGCGATGCCGCCCACCTGGTGACACCCCGTGCACTTTTCGCGGAGGATCGGCGCGACGTCGCGCTGGAAGCTCGGTGCAGCCGCCGGTGCACGACCGCGATCACCGCGCGAGGCGGCGACGGCTACGATCGGCACGAGCAGCGAGACGGCGACGGCGGCTGCGACGGGAGCGCGCCTCATGCCGCGGGCCGCTGGGAGTCGTAGGTGCCGAAGACGGTTCGCAGCTCGCCGCAGATCTCGCCGATCGTGCAACGGACACGGAGCGCTTCGCGCATGGGCACGAGGAGGTTACCCGTGCCTTCCGCAACGCTTCGCACCTCGGCGAGCGCGCGGCTCGCGGCCTCCTCGTCGCGCTCTGCGCGGACGCGCCCGGTTCGCTCGAGCTGCCGGCGCTCGATCCCGGGATCGATGCGCTGAAGCTCGACCTCCGCGTCGCCGTCGTCCACGTAGCGGTTGACGCCGACCACGACGCGCTCGCCGCGCTCGACGTCCCGGGCGAAGCGGAACGCCGCCTCCTCGATCTCCTGCTGCACGAAGCCCTGCTCGACGGCCGCGACGGCCCCTCCCAACTCGTCGATGCGCTCGATGAGCTCCCCCGCCTGCGTCTCGAGCTCGCGTGTCAGCGCCTCGATCGCATACGAGCCGCCCAGGGGATCGGCTGTCGGCGTCGTGCCCGCCTCGTGCTGCAGCACCTGCTGCGTGCGCAGCGCGATCCTCGCCGCCCGCTCGGTCGGCAACGCGAGCGCCTCGTCGAACGAGTTCGTGTGCAGCGACTGGGCACCGCCGCACACCGCGGCCAGCGCCTGGACCGCGACGCGGACGATGTTGAGCTCGGGCTGCTGGGCGGTCAGCGTCGAGCCTCCTGTCTGCGCGTGGAAGCGGAGCGCCAACGCCCTCGGGTTCGTGGCGCCGAACCGCTCTCGCATCACGCGTGCCCACAGACGCCGCGCCGCACGGAACTTCGCAACCTCCTGGAGGAAGTCGTTGTGCGCGTTGAAGAAGAACGAGACGCGCTCGCCGAACTCGTCGGGCGAGAGACCGGCCGCGACCGCCGCCTCGCAATACGCGATGCCGTTCGCGATCGTGAAGGCAAGCTCCTGAACCGCGGTCGAGCCGGCCTCGCGAATGTGGTAGCCGGAGATGGAGATCGTGTTGAAGAGCGGCAGCCGCTCCGCGCAGTACGCGAAGAGGTCGGTGGTGATCCGCATCGACGGCCGCGGCGGGAAGATGTAGTTCCCGCGGGCGATGTACTCCTTGAGGATGTCGTTCTGGACCGTGCCGCGGAGCTTCTCGCCGGGCACGCCCTGCTCGTCCGCCACCAGCTCGTAGAGCAGAAGCAGCAGCGCGGCGGGCGCGTTGATCGTCATCGAGGTCGAGACCCGGTCGAGCGGGATGTCGTCGAAGACGACGCGCATGTCCTCGATCGAGTCGATGGCGACGCCAGTGCGGCCGACCTCGCCCTTCGCGACAGGGTCGTCCGAGTCGTAGCCGAGCTGGGTCGGCAGGTCGAAGGCGACCGAGAGGCCGACCTGGCCGAGGTCGAGCAGATAGCGAAAACGCACGTTTGTCTCCTCCGCGGAGCCGAAGCCCGCGTACTGGCGGATCGTCCACGGCCGGCCGCGGTACATCGTTGGGTAGGGGCCGCGGGTGAACGGGAACTCGCCGGGCAGCTCGGTAACGAGGTCGGGGACGTGCTCCGGCGTGTACACCGGCTCGATCTCGATGCCCGAGTCGGTTTCGCGGCGATCCTCGGCCATGCGCGCAATGTACTTCCGCTTGACCTCACGAGAAATAGTCTGATATAAGACTAAATGTGAGAGCGACGAAGGAGAACCTCGGCTACCTGCTCGCGAAGGCGTCTCAGCGCTGGAACGAGCTCCTCCGCGAGCGCTTCGCGGCGCGCGGCTTCGGCGAAGTGCGTCCCGCATTCGGCTCGGTGCTGCTTCCGCTCTTCGAACAAGACGGACTGCGGATGGGAGAGATCGCGGCGCGCTCCCGCCTCTCGAAGCAGACAATGACCACGCTCGTACGCGCCACTGAGCGCGCCGGTCTCGTCACGAGAGAGCGTGACGATGGCGACGGACGTGCGTTCCGCATCCTGCTCACGTCGCGCGGTCGCGCGTTCCATCCGGTTGCGGAGGATGTCCTGGCCGAGCTCGACCGGCTCGTCGCCACCTCGGTCTCGACGCTCGACATCGAGACCACACGCAACGTCCTGAGAGGAGTGATGACACTGTGACGTCGAGAACAGCCACCGCAACGCTGCACGTGCCCGGAGAAGAAGCGTTCGCATATCTCGCCGACGTCGAGAACCTCCCCAGCTGGGCCACCGAGTTCGCCCGCGAGCTGAAGGTCGTCGACGGGAAGCACAAGGTCGTGAATGGCTTGGGCGAGTTCTTCTTCGAGATCCGGGCAGACGAGGAGACAGGCGTCATCGACATGTACGCCGGACCGACGGAGGATGTGATGGCGCTCTTCCCTACCCGCGTCGTGTCACTGGGCGAGCGCGAGAGCGCCTTCGTCTTCACGATGTTCCAGCAGCCCGGGCAGCCGGATGAGCAGTTCGAGGGCCAGTACGAGTCGCTCCAGCGAGAGCTCGCGATCGTCGCCCGCAGGTTCGCCAGATGACCGGGCACTACCCTTCGCGCTGTGCGTGTGAAGGTGAGGCTGTTCGCGGGACTTCGTGAGCGCGCCGGCTGGTCGGAGCGAGATCTCGACGACGTTGCTCGCGTTGCCGACATCTGGCCGTTGCTCGAGCTTGGCGACGAGCCGCCAGGCCTCCTCTACGCCGTGAACCGCGAGTACGCCGCGCCCGAGCGCGAGCTTGCCGACGGAGACGAGGTGGCGCTCATCCCGCCCGTGTCGGGCGGCGCGTTTCGCCTCAGCGACCAGCCGCTCGACGTGGCGGCAGTCGTCGCGGAAGTGGCGGACGTGGAGGCCGGCGGCATCGCGGTGTTCGTCGGCACGACGCGCGTCCACTCCCGCGGGCGCACGGTCCTCCATCTCGAATACGACGCTTACGAGGGAATGGCCGAGCAGGTAATGGAGGAGCTGGCCACCGACCTCGAGCGCACGTACGACCTGTGCGCCGTGGCCATCGCGCACCGCGTCGGCCGCGTGGGGATCGGAGAGTCGTCCGTCGTGATCGCCGTCTCGGCGCCCCACCGCGCCGACGCCCTCGCCGCCTGCAAGGACGCCATCGACCGCCTCAAGGAGACCGTGCCGCTGTGGAAGAAAGAGGTCTACGAAGGCGGTGAAGAGTGGATCGGCCGCGGTTCATGACGCAGAGGGTGAGCCAGCAGTCGCGCGCGGAGCCGGATTCACTTCGGCGGAGCGCAGGCAGCGTGCCGCCCTGCAACGGCAAGAAGGAGGGGGCTCGTGGGGAACCACGGGTTCCCCCACGCTCATCTACGAAGGGGTGAGGGGTGGATCGGGCGATGCTCCTGAGCACCCTGCCGCTACCGTAGGTCCATGGATCCAGTCGTCCGTAGAGAGCGGCGAGAGCCCGAGGAGAACGGACAGCTCGACGAACTCGGCTTCGAGCCGGTCGAGCGCGGCTACGAGCCGATCCAGCCCGCCTCACCTTGGCGCGACATGCTCAGGAAGTTCTGGGCGCCGATCGCGTTCGTCGGCTTCCTCCTCTGGAAGTTCAAGGCCGCATTCGCCGCAATCTTCAAGCTCAAGCTCTTCACGGTCGTCGGCTCCGCCTTCGTCTCCGTCGCGGCGTACGCGCTCATCTGGGGCTGGCAGTTCGGGCTCGGCTTCGTGCTGCTCCTGTTCGTGCACGAGCTCGGCCACGTGGCTGTCGCGAAGTACCAGGGACTACCGGTCTCGGCGCCGGTCTTCATTCCGTTCATGGGCGCGCTCATCCTTATGAAGGAGATGCCGCAGAACGCATGGCGCGAGGCGCAAGTCGCCCTCGGAGGGCCGATCCTGGGCGCACTCGGCGCCCTGGCCTGCTGGGGCGCCGGTGAGGCGCTCGACTCGGACCTCCTGGTCGCACTCGCCTACGTCGGCTTCCTCATCAACCTCTTCAACCTCATCCCTGTGCTGCCGCTCGACGGGGGACGCGCGATCGGCGCCGTGCATCCCGTCTTCTGGGCCCTCGGCGTGGTCGTGCTCGTCGTGGCCGCCGTGCTGTGGCTGAGCCCCATCGTGCTGATCCTCGTCGCCCTGCTCGGCGGCTTCGAGCTCTACGGCCGGGCGAAGAACTGGTGGCGTAACCGCGGCAAGGGCGGCAACCGCTACTACGCGATCGCGGGCTGGCAGCGGTTGGCCGTCGGCGCCGTCTACGTCGGGCTGTCCGCCGCGCTCCTTCTCGGCATGGCCGCGACGCAGGTTCCCCAGGACCGGCTGTGACGAAGACGACCGAGGACGTCCGGATCCTCGAGCGTTGCGATCCGGACATCGAGCAGCACGTCGCTATGATCGCCGACGAGTTTCGTCAGGGCTTCAGGACCGTGGAGTCGATCGGCGCCCCCGGCGTAACGGTGTTCGGCTCGGCCCGAACGGCGGAGGGCGACCCGAGGTATGAGCTGGCGCGCGAGCTCGGCAGGCTTGCGGTCGCTCGCGGCTTCGCCGTCGTGACCGGCGGCGGACCCGGCGTGATGGAGGGAGCGAACCGGGGCGCCCAGGAAGCCGGAGGCGTATCCGTCGGCTTCAACATCGAGCTGCCGCACGAGCAGCACCTGAACGGGTATTGCGACATCGGCCTGACGTTCCGGCACTTCTACGCGCGCAAGACGATGCTCGTGAAGGCCGCCGAGGCGCTCGTGCTCTTCCCGGGCGGCTTCGGGACCCTCGACGAGCTGTTCGAGTCACTCGTCCTCATCCAGACCGGGAAGGTCCACCACTTCCCGGTCTGCCTGATCGGGAAAGAGCACTGGCGGCCGCTGCTCGACTGGCTCGACGAGCTGTGCGACCGGCGCCTCATCTCCCGCGAGGATCTCGACCTCGTCTCCGTGACGGACGACCCCGCGGAGGCGGTCGAGATCATCACGGCGCACTATGCCCGCAAGCAGGAAGCCGCCTAGCTCGGGACCGACGGGTGTCGGCCTGTGGATGAATTGGCACTGAATTGGCACAACTCAGTGCCAGGCACTCGTTGAGAGTTGTTACACGTGCGCACCTTTCGGCCCCGGCCTGTTCGGGGCCTCAGCCGCGGCGGCGGAAGCCGTAGTCGAGCAGGTGCATCGTGTCGCCGTAGTGGTCGGGTGAGTCGAGTACGACGGTGATGAGCTGGATGCCGTTCCGCGTCGCCGATGCGACGAGACAGGGCCCGGCGGCACGCGTCCAGCCGGTCTTCACACCGTCGGCGCCCGCGTAGCGCCAGAGGAGCTTGTTGTGGTTCTCGTAGAGCTTCGCCCGCGTCGGCGGCCGCCACCACACGCGCTTCGCCTTCGTGGCCACGATCTCGCGGAAGCGCGGCACGCCCAGGGCGTGGCGCGTGAGCATGGCGAGGTCGTGGACGGTCGAGTAGTTCCCCTCGTCGATGAGGCCGCTGGCCGAGCGATAGTGCGTGTGCCGTAGGCCGAGCGCCCTCGCCTTCCCGTTCATGAGCTTCAGGAAGCGCTCCCGCGTGCCGCTGACGGCTTCGGCGAGCGCGACCGCGGTGTCGTTCGCGGAGGCGAGCAGCAGGCCGTAGTAGAGCTTCCACGCGGGCACGCGCTCGCCGGCCTTCAGACCCTCCCCGTACGGGACGCGGGCCGCCTTGCGCGTCACAACGACGATGTCGTTCGGCCGGAGGTGCTCCATCGCCACGAGCGCGGTCATGATCTTCGTCGTCGACGCGATCGGCCGGCGCATGTGCTCGCGCTTCGCCCAGAGGACGCGGCCTGTTCCCGCGTCGATGACGATCGCGGCCGGAGCCTTGATCTTCGGGGCCTTCGAAGGGGGAGCGCCGCTGGCGCCGCTACCGGCGATGAGCGCCGCCAAACCGGCCACCAGAACCCACCGCCAGGTCACGGCGAACGAGTGTAGCGTCGGGCCATGAAGGACGACCTGGACGCTGCCGTCGCGGTCATCCGATCCCGGACGGACGCCTCGCCCGCGGTGGGGGTCGTGCTCGGGAGCGGCCTCGGAGGGTTCGCAGACGCGATCGAGGACGCAGTCGAGATTCCCTACGAGGACATCCCGGGCTGGCCGGTGGCTACGGCCGTCGGCCACGCGGGCACGCTCGTCATCGGCTCCTTCTACGGCGTGCCCGTGGCTGTCATGCGCGGCCGCGCCCACCTGTACGAGGGCCTACCCCCGGCGAAGGTCGTGTTCGGGATTCGCGTGCTCGGTCTGCTCGGCGTGCGCACGCTCGTGCTCACGAACGCCGTCGGCGCGATCGACGACAGCCTCGAGCCAGGGCAGCTCGCACTCATCTCTGATC
>JBOGZW010000064.1:0-8052 GCA_050697575.1 Gaiellaceae bacterium
GGCGTGCCGGTCGGCCTCGGTGTCTATCTCGCCTGGGTGAACGGCACGGGGACGCTGACGGGATTCGCCGTCGGGATGGCCGGCGCACTCGCGGGCGCCTGGATCGGCCTGCAGGCGACGGCCGACTTGGTGGGGCTGCTCGCAGCGATCGCAGGAGCCATCGCCGGCGCCAACCTCGCGCTCATCGTCCTCGACATGATGCGAGCCCAGCCCGTGTCGGACGAAGCCCGGACGGAAGCGCCGCTGCTCGAGGGCGCAGGCGCCCACTGAGCGTTAGGCCGAAGACGGGCTGCGGTTCAAACGCAGCCCCGTCGGCTCTCCGCTTTTGGGGTGCGACCGATGCCGAGCTTCCGATCTCCGGCACGTTCATTAGCCGCGCTAGACGTTAGTACGAGGCGGGTTCCACGCCGAGCTGCGAGAAGACAAACGTCCAGACGTCGGTCACTGCATCGAGCAGCTTCGAGCGCGGCTTTCCGACTCCGTGCCCCGCGTCCTCGTCGACGCGAACGAGGATCGGTCGATTGGACGCGGTCGCGGCCTGAAGTCGCGCGGCCATCTTGCGCGCGTGCATCGGGTCGACGCGAGTGTCCCCGAGAGCGGTGGTCAGGAGCACGGCGCGATAGCGCTCGCCGTCGCTGACTTGGTGATAGGGCGAATAGGAGTGCAACCAGCGGAATTGCTCGGCATCGTCGGCAGACCCGTACTCGGCGATCCACAGCTTCGCGAGCTGAAAGTGGTGGTACCGGAGCATGTCGAGCAGCGGGACTTCGCAGACGACGGCGAGGCAGAGGTCGGGCCGCTGAGTGAGAACCGCACCGACTAGCAGTCCACCATTGCTGCCGCCGCCGATTGCAAGACGCTCGCGAGAGGTATAGCCCTCGCGGATGAGCCACTCGGCAGCCCCGATGAAGTCGTCGAAGACGTTCTGCTTTCGCTCGAGCATGCCGTCGCGATGCCAGCGCTCCCCGAATTCGTTGCCTCCCCGTAGGACGGCCAGCGCGTAGACCCCACCCAACTCGACCCAGAGCGGCAGCGAGCCAATCCAGAACGGCGTCATGCCGACGTTGAACCCGCCATAGCCGGTGAGATAGAGAGGCGCGCTGCCGTCGAGCTGCAGGCCACGACGGTAGATGAGAAAGATCGGCACCCGCGTCCCGTCGGCGGACCGGGAATCCACCTGGTGCAGCTCGTACGAGGCGGGATCGAAGCCCGGCGGCGCGTCGAGCTTTGCGAACGTCGACGCTGCGCCCGTCCCGAGGCTACAACGAAGAACCGCCGGCGGATGGAGGAACGAGGTGAAGCCGAAAAGGAGCTGATCGCGGTCCCACTCGCCGGCGATTCCCGGCGTCCTCATCGGCGGCGTGCCCTTGACGGAGCCGATGTCCGGAAGCGCGATCTCGCGCTCCATCGCACCCGCCGGCAGCGTGTAAACGCGTATCCGGGAGCTTGCATCTTCGAGCTCGTGCGTGACCAGCCTGCCGCTGACCAGCGCCATCTCCGCGATGATCGCGTCCTCTCGCTCGGCGACGGCCGTTCGGGCGCTCATCAGGTCGATCGTGGCCGGATCGAGTTCCAGCACGCGCCAGTTGGGCGCGTCCCAGTTCGTCAGGAGGTAGAGGCGTTCGCCGCCAATCGCGCCGTCGAACAGCGCCTCGTACTCCTCGCCGATCGCGCGAAAGCCCCCGCCGTCAACGAGATCGTGCACGAAGAGGATCCTCTTGGTCCAGCCCTGATTGGAGTGGACGAGAAGCCATCTTCCGTCAGGCGAGATCGCGAGTTGGAACACGTCGGTGGGCGGCCGCCCCTCGCCGAACACGATCGGGTCTTCGGCCGGATCCTCGCCGAGACGGTGGAAGCGCACGCGCGTGTTGTAGTGCTCCTCTCCGGGTGGTACGGACCCTTGCGCGGGATACCGCGTGTAGTAGAAGCCCGTAGCGTCCGGCAGCCAGGCAACGGAGCAGAAACGCGTGTCGGGGATACGGTCGGCGAGGACGTCTCCGCTCGCCACGTCCGCGACGTGGAGCGTGCTCAGCTCGTCACCACCGCGCGAGAGGCCGTACGCGACATAACGCGCGTCCGCCGACGGATAGAACCAGTCGATCGTGACGAGATGGTCGACGTCGGCAGCGTTCGGATCGACGAGGATCCGATCGCTCGACGAGTCCGGCTCGCGCACGTAGAGAGCGGCTTGATCCTGGTCGGCCTGGCGCCGCAGGAAGAATGCCGCTCCCGAAGCGACGCGCGGAACCTCCAGCAGCCCGATCCGCAGGAGGTCGTCCAGCCGCCGGTGCACATGGTCGTGGAACGAGACGGCACCGAGGGCATGCTTCGTCGCGGTATTCTGCACCGCCGTCCAGTGCCGCACATCGAGATCGTCCGTCTCCTCCAGCCAGCGATAAGGATCTGCGACCTCGACCCCATGGAGCGTCTCGCGGACAGCGTCGACGCGTGAGGCCGGTAGATGAGCAGTTTCGCCGATGGCGTGGCGGATGCTAATAGCGCCCAGGCACGAGTGCCCCCAGCGGGATTCGAACCCGCGCTACAGCCTTGAAAGGGCTGTGACCTGGGCCGCTAGTCGATGGGGGCGCAGAGTCAGGATAGACCCGCGGCCAGCATAACCTCACCTTTCAGGGCGGACGCTCTGGCGGAAGCGGAAGACGTTGTCGGGGTCGTATTTCGACTTGATCCGGCGCAGGCGCGGGTAGTTCGCCCCGTAGTAGGCGTGCTCCCAATCGACGAGATCGGCGTCGATGTAGTTCTGGTAGGCGAAGCCCGAGACGAACGGCCGCATCGCGGCGCGAAAGCCACGCAGCCAGGCGAGTGCCGCTGCGTCGCCCGCGGCGTTGGCGATCGCGGCGTAGTACTGGATCGAGAAGAGCTCGCGCCGGTGGACGAAAGCCGTGGCTCCCGGTGAGACGCGGTTGATCGCTCCCCCGTACGAATCCAGGATCGCGGCCCCGCCGCCGTGTCCCTGTCGTCTCTCGAGCCATCTCCGTAAGGTCGTGATGCCGGCCGCCGGCAGCCGTTTGGAGACATAGTCCGACTTGGCGGCGAAGCGCTGGCGGCCCAAAGAACCGGATGGGCTCGGGTGACACTGGTCGAGAGTGAGCGTCTTGCATCCCGCCCATCGCTTCATCAGGTCGATGTACGAAGAGGTGCCGGTGACGAGGCTGGCGCCAGGGACGTCGCGCAACGGCTTCAGCAACGAGACGAGCGCGGCCTCCGCGCCGAAGAACTGGCCGAACGCCTGCACGGTGGGCTGTGAGGGTCCCGTTGCGAGTCGGCACACCGAGAACAGGCCGTCGGGAGCGCGCGGTGCGAGGCGCTGCCACGCCGCGACGGCGTCGCCCATTGACGCCCACGGCCACGTGAGTACGAAGTACGACGCCTGGGCCACCGGATGAATGCGGAACCGGAAGCTTGTGACGACGCCGAAGTTGCCACCGCCGCCACCCCGGCAGGCCCAGTACAGATCGGCGTGGTGGGATCGATCGCAGGTCAGCATTCGTCCGTCCGCGGTCACGATCACGAGTGCGAGGACGTTGTCCGCCGTCGTCCCGAGCTTGCGTGAGGCGAAGCCGATCCCACCACCGAGGGTGAGCCCTCCCACCCCAACCGTCGGGCATGAGCCGGCCGGAATGGTCCCGCCCGCCTTCGCCAGCCGCGCATAGACGTCGATCAGCAGAGAACCGGCTCCAATGGTGGCGCTCCGTGTCTGTTGGTGAACTGCGATCCCGTCGAGGGCGCTCAGGTCGATCACAAGCCCGTCCTCCACGGTTGAGTAGCCCGCGTAGCTGTGCCCTCCCGAGCGGGCACGGATGCGGATGCCGTGCCTTCGCGCCCAGAGGATCGCCTGCCGGACGTCGGCAGCGCCGGCAGCGCGCAGTACAGCCATGGGCTTGACGCCGTCAAAGCGCTCGTTGAACGAAGCGTGTGCGCGGCCATACGCAGTGCTTGTGCGGCCAATGACAGCACCGTCGACGACACGCGCGAGCTCTCGAAGCCGCGGATCACCCGCTCGCATTCGCGCGCCGGCGACAGCGTCGCCGGCAAGCACGAAGCTGAGCGAGCCGAGAACAAACGACCGTCGGTCCATCGGCGGCCAACATATCTCCTTGCCGACTATGATCGGCGTCTAGTCAAATGTTGACTACTAAGCTCAGCACGGCGATCGGCGTCATCGTTGCCCTCGCGGGGCTCGTGGCCTTCGCCGACGGGCCTGCGGCTTCTCGAATCACCGTTTTCGCTGCGTCATCTCTGACCGACGTCTTCCCGAAGATCGACGCGCGCCCGCGGTATTCGTTCGCGTCCTCGAGCACGCTTGCCGAGCAGATCAGGCAAGGCGCGCCCGCCGACGTCTACGCCTCCGCCGACACGAAGAACCCGCAGCAGCTGTACCGGGACGGCCTCTGCGGAAAGCCGAGCGTCTTCGCGACGAACACGCTCGTGGTCGTCCATCCGCGGTCGAACCCGGGCAACGTGAAGACGGTCTTCGACCTTCGCCGCTCCGGCCTCAAGGTCGTGATGGCGAGGCAGGGCGTGCCCGTCGGCGACTACACGCGCGCCGTCCTTCGCAACCTCGGCATCTTGCGCGCCGTGCTCGCGAACGTCATGAGTGAGGAGGCCGACGTGCGCAGCGTCCTTGCGAAAGTCGCGCTCGGCGAGGCCGACGCCGGCTTCGTCTACCGCACGGATGCGGCGACACTGAAGAGACGGGTCGGCGTTGTCGGCGTGCCCAAGCGCGCTCAGCCCCTGATCCGGTACGGCATCTGCGTCGTCACGTCGGGCGACGACAAGGCGGCAGCCCGCGCGTTCGTGCAGCGGGTGCTCGGCAAGCCCGGGCGAGCACGGCTTTCCGCAGCTGGATTCGGGCTGCCGTGACGCGCCGATCGGCCTTCAACGTCGCGCTCGTCCTCTCGCTCTGCCTCACGCTCGCGTTCTTCCTGCTGCCGATCGCCGCCATCTTCCTCCGCGTGACGCCCGGTGAGCTCTTGAGCCAGCTGGGGAGCGGTGTCGTCGTCGATGCCCTCGTCGTCACGGCCAAGACGAGCCTCATCGCGCAGTCGATCATCTTCCTCGTCGGCACGCCTGCGGCCTACCTCGTCGCACGCCGGCGGTTCCGCGGCCGCGCCGTCGTGCTGACGTTGATCGAGCTGCCGCTCGTGCTGCCGCCCGCCGTTGCCGGAATCGGCCTGCTTGCCGCATTCGGGCGGCTCGGGCTGCTCGGCGGCTCGCTCGACTTCCTGGGCATCTCGGTCGGCTTCACTCAGACGGCAGTGGTGATGGCGATCTTGCTCGTTGCGGGACCGTTCTACGTCCGCGGCGCCGTCGGCGCCTTCGAAGCGCTCGACCAGAACCTCCTCGACGCCTCGCGGACGCTCGGAGCCGGCCCAGCCCGCACGTTCGCGCGGGTGGCAGTGCCACTCGCAGCACCCGGCCTCAGCGCGGCCGCTGCGCTCTCGTTCGCGCGCGGCCTGGGCGAGTTCGGTGCGACGCTGTTCTTCGCCGGGAGCCTCCAAGGCGTTACGCAGACGCTCCCCCTGGCCATCTACGCGGAGCTAGACGTCGACTTCGACACGGCGCTCGCCATCAGCGCGCTGCTGATCGTCGTCAGCGCCTGCGTCCTCCTCCTCGTCAAACTCCTCCCGTTGTGGAAGCGCTCCGACTCGCAATCGACGTTCCCCGTCGTACCTTCCGCGTAGCGCTCGACCTCGCCGTCGGCCGGGAGACGGTGGCGCTGGTAGGGCCGTCCGGGGCCGGCAAGACGACGGTGCTGCGCGCGATCTCCGGCCTCATACGCCCGGAGCGCGGGAAGATCGAGCTCGACGGCGCGATGCTGTTCGACGGGGAGGCCGGGATCGATGTCCCGCCCGAGCGCCGCCGCGTGGGCTTCGTGTTCCAGGACTACGCGCTCTTTCCGCACATGACCGTCGAGCAGAACGTCCGCTACGCCGGACGCGAGCGGGTCGACGACCTCCTCGATCGCCTCGGAATCGCCCACCTCGCACGGGCCAAGCCGGAGTCACTGTCCGGCGGCGAGCGACAACGCGTCGGCCTCGCCCGTGCCCTCGCCCGCGATCCCGCCGTTCTCCTGATGGACGAGCCGCTCTCCGCGCTCGACGCTCACACGCGGATGACGGTTCGCGCGGAGTTGCGCGAGCTGCTGGAGGGCTTCGACCTGCCGACGCTGCTCGTGACGCACGACTACGAGGATGCGGCGGCGCTCGCCGGGCGCATCGGCGTCCTCGTCGAGGGCAGGCTGCTCCAGATCGGCACGCCGGCCGAGCTCATCGCCGCTCCCGCCGACCCCTTCGTCGCCAGCTTCACCGGCGGCAACCTCCTCCGCGGCGAGGCGACGCTCGGCGCCGGAGGCCTGACGATCGTCCGCCTCGAGGACGGCACCGAGCTTGCGTCCGCCGACGAGGTCTACGGCTCCGTCGGTGTCATCGTCTACCCGTGGGACGTGTCGCTGTCCCGTACCCCGATCGCCGGCTCCGCGCTCAACCACGTCACGCGGCCGGTGACGTCGATCGTGCCCGTCGGCAACCGCGTGCGCGTCCGTGTCGGCCCGCTGACCGCCGAGCTGACCGCGCACTCGGCCGAGCAACTCGCCTTCAAGCGCGGCGACGAGGTGCACGCGACGTTCAAGGCGACGGCTACGCGCCTGGTCCCGCTGAGCTGAGCAGATCGTCGACGAACCGCAGCGCAGCGCGAGCGGACTCGAGCCGCCAGAGGTAGAGCACGCGGTCGAAGCCCTCGGCGTGGCCCGCCGCTTCCTCAAGTCCCACCACGAGGGCAGCGAGCACCGATCGCTGCCGTCCGAGCAGCTCCGACGCGCCGGCACCGCGGCGCGAGAGGAAGAGCAGCTTCAACATCAGCGACGATCGGAGCTCGCGGACGTGCGCTGCGGGCTCGCCCAGCCAGCGTTCGAGCTCCCGGCGTCCCGCCCGCGTGGCGCCGAGCACCGTGCGCGGTGGGCCCGCGACGCTCGGCTCAGATCCGCGCTCCTCGACGAGGCTCAGTTCACCGAGCCGCTCGAGCGCCCGGTACACGAGCGGGCGCGAGCACGACCAGACACGCCCGACCTCGCCTTCGGGAGCGAGCGCGCGGGCGACTGCGAATCCGTGTGCGGCCTGCTCGGCGAGGAGCGCCAGCGACGCCCACTCAGCCGGTGAGAGATCGGTCTCCGCGGCTCTCGGCACTTTCGGACTTCCGGCGGTCCCAGGCGCCGAGCACGTCCTCGACGTAGCGGCGTTGCGGGTCGGAGAAGGGAAGGCCGGCGAGCAGGCGGCGCGCCTCGGCCGGATCGTCGTTCTCGACGGCGGCTTCGAGGTGCTCGCGGATAGCCGACGGCTCGCGCAGCTGTCGGCGCAACCAGCGAAGAAGACTGACTCGCGCCGCGTCCATCAGCTCGCCTCCGACCGCCTGACGACAGTGATGCCCCACGCCTCGCCGGCTGCGAAGAGCTTGTCCGGATCGACGTCGTCCAGCCAGCCGAGGAAGTGCCGCTCGGGGTCGTCCGCGGTCGATCCGTAGACGGCCGGCCGCTCGGGCGGCGGCTCCTCGAGCAGCTGACCACGCTCGAGCGCATCGCGACGCGACGCGGCTTCCTCGGCCGCAGGCCCTTCCGCGTAGCCCTTCGCCATCTGGGAAGTATCGACTACCGCAGAGCGGGCGCGGGTTGCGCCGCCTGGGTTACCGGCGCGAGTATTGGCGTCTGCTTGTTCACCACGGGCGGCGGCCACGGCCTCCCACGGATGAAGACCCGCGCCAGCTTCGGTTCGTGATTGATGCACATACGCCCGAAGCCGAGCGTGGTGCAACCAGGCTCAGCACATCGCATCAGCATGCGCACCGTGCGTGGATACCCCGTGGACACCAAGTCGAAACCACAATGCCACAACTTAGGCCCGTTCGTGGCCCATTCCGATACTCGCTGCGGGGCCGGTAGCTCAGTCGGCAGAGCAGGGGACTTTTAATCCCAAGGTCGCAGGTTCGATTCCTGCCCGGCCCATCGCAAAAATACCTGCAAATCAGAGATTTCTCGTATGT
>JBOGZW010000064.1:8062-8451 GCA_050697575.1 Gaiellaceae bacterium
AATTAGCATCTTGTGGTAAGCGTTCAGGTCCCCTTGTTAGGTCAGGCGAGTGCGGGGATGGGGTCGCCTCGGATGTTCGCGGTGAGGACGTCGGTGAGGTAGGCGAAGAGCGAGCGTCGTTGGAGGCGGCAGGTGACAGAGGCCGAGAGGAGCCGCTCGATCGTGCGCTCGCCCTGCTCGGATTGGCTGCCGAGGGAGAGCTTGCGGTAGATGACGGCGCCGCGAAGTCCGCGCTCGGCGTGGTTGTTGGTCGGCTCGACGCCGTCGAGGTGGGCGAAGGCCCACAACGCCGGCCAGCGCTTGAGCAGGCTCTTGGCGAACAGGCGGTGGTACTTCGTCCTGGTGCTTTTGCGGGCGGCGTGCTCGAGCAGCGCGCGCAGCTTGTCTTG
>JBOGZW010000065.1:0-8401 GCA_050697575.1 Gaiellaceae bacterium
CCTACAGGGTCGGCGCAGCGGCGAACTGGGTCGACGACCCCGAAATGGGCGACGTCTTCCTCCTCTCGAACCCCGTCACCGTCACGGTTCCTTGACGGACCGGCGGTGGCTCGGCGAGGGGCTCGCCCTTGCCGGGCTACTCGCTGTCTCCGGCTTCGTGTACGTCCGCGGCGTCGAGGCCGCTGCGAACTACGACGAGGGCGTGTACCTCGCGTCACTCGACGCCTTGCACCACGGCCAGGGGCTGGGGGCCGATGTCTACGCGTCGCAGCCACCCGGCTTCTACGTCCTGCTTCAGGCGCTGTCGCTGCTGCCCGGCGATGGCGTCGAGGGCATCCGCTTCGCGTTCGTCCTAGTAGCGCTACTCGGGCTAATCGCTGCCTATGCGATCGGCAGAAAGCTTGCCGGCGTTTGGGGCGCACTCGGCGCCGCCGGGCTGCTCGCGATCACCGCGCCCTGGCCCGTGCAGGCGCCGCGCGTCCAGGCGGACACCGCCTCGGTGGCCCTCGCGCTTGCCGCCGTTGCGATTGCCTTCTACGCGGGCCGCTGTCCTTGGCGGTGGGCCGGCGCGGGTGCGCTTGCCGGGGCGGCGATCTCGGTCAAGCTCCTCGCCTTCCCGGTTGTGGCGCCGCTGGCCGTAGTGCTCGCGGCACGCCGATCGTGGCGGGCAGCCGGCGCGGCCGTAGCCGGCGCGCTCGCAATCTGGGCTGGGTTGCTCGTTGCCTATGCGGGTGCGCTCGACGAGCTGTGGCAGTCCGTCATCGCAGACCACCGTGATGCGCGGAGCGTTGGGCCGTCGGTGGCCGACAACATCGAGCGCGTAGTCCGCCATCCTCTCGACTGGCGGACGCCCGCCGGATTGTTGGTGCCGATCGGGCTCGTGTGCGCGATCCTCCTGCTACGGCGGCTCGAGCTGCTTGCACTCGGCGTGTGGCTCGTAACGTCGGCCGTGTTTCTCATCGCCCAGCAGCCGCTGCTCGACCATCACTTCGTTCTGCTCGCCGCGACCTTGGCCGTCCCTGCCGGCGCCGGGCTCGGTGCGGCCGCGTCGCGCGTTCCCGTGCCTGCGCGCTACGCGGTCGCGGGCCTCGCGGCGCTTGCGATCGCCGTCGGCTTCGCCCAGGAGGAGCGCAGGCTGTGGCGCCAGGACGGCGATCCTCCTGGCGTTACGTGGGCCGCCGAGCAGCTAGAGATGCGAACGCAGCCGGAGGAGCTCGTTGCCACCGACCTTCCGATCGTCGCCTACCTCGCCGACCGCCGGCTGCCCGGGCGGCTAGTCGACACGTCGTTCGTCCGCCTCGCCTCCGGGTCGCTCAACGAGGCCGAGATCCTGGATGACCTCGAGGGCGTCCCCGTGGTTGCCGTCGGCCGGGAGCTTGCGAAGCATCCAGCGTTGGTACGAGAGCTCGCCGCGCGCTACCCGAAGCAGGTCAGCAAGGACGGCGTCACGCTCTATCTCGCTCCCTGAGCTTTTCCTCGAGGATGGCAAGCCGCTGCGCGAGCGTGACGTTCTGGTCGACGAGCTTCGAGATCGCCGTCGAGTAGTCGAGCAGCACGAGCAGGATGAAGAACACGGCCACCGCGAACAGCACCGCAGGCGGGTACGTCTCCACGCCGAACCAGTCGGCGATGGTGGCCGTCGCCGACCGCCAGAGCGACAGCACGAGCAGCACGATCCCCGTCACGAGCCAGAGCAGGGCGTAGCGCTCCTTCAGGCGCCGCTTGCGGATCAGCTCGAGCACGACGAGCACGAGCAGCACCGAGGCGATCGCGCCGGCGATCGAGAAGGTGAGCGGCGTCACGGCGACTCGCCCGGCACGGCGTGGCGACGGAAGAGCGCAACGAAGAGCGCGAGCAGCACCTTGGCGAGAAAGTACGTGGACTTGAGAACGCCGTGGGACGACGTGCCGGCCAGTCGCTCGCGCATGGGCGCGGGAACCTCTACCCGTCGCAGCCGGTGCTTCGCGACGAGCACCGTCGCCTCCACTTCCGGAAACTCGTGCGGGTAGTCGTTCGCAAAGAGCTCGATCGCGCTCCGGTTGAGCGCCTGAAAGCCCGAGGACGGGTCCGTGACGTGCTGTCGCGCCACGAGCGACGCCGCGCCCGCGAGGATGCGGTTGCCGAGGTTCCGATGCGCCGACTGGCGGTACCCGCCATCCCCTAAGTACCGGGAGCCGACTGCGACATCCGCCTTGCCGTCGAGCACGGGCGCGATCAGCGCCGGGAGGTGCGCGGCGTCGTGCTGGCCGTCCCCGTCGAGTCGAACTGCGAGCTCGAACTCGTTCTCGAGTGCGTAGCGAAACGCCGTCTGCACGGAGCCGCCAATGCCGAGGTTGTATGGGAGCGTGAGGACACGAGCGCCCTTCTCCTCGGCCACCTCGGTCGTGCGGTCGCCGGAACCGTCGTCCACGACGACGACCTCGAAGCCAGGGTCGAAGGCGCGAATCTCGTCGATCACACGCGCGACCGAGCCCTCCTCGTTATACGCCGGCACGATTGCGAGCCGCCGCAGGCCCTCGAGCCGAGGGTCAGCCACCGACGGTTGCACCCGAACGCTGGCCGACGAGCTCGAGCAGCTGCCTCGCGCGATGGAGATACGTGTGCTCGTCGAGCGCCCGCTCGCGCGCAGCCCGTCCGAGCTCTTCCGGCCCAGCGGAGTCGCCGAGCAGCTCCTCGTACGTCGCCACCGCCTCGTCCGCGCTGTTGACCACCACCAGCTCGCGACCGGGCTCGAACCAGCGCTCGATGCCCTCGTGCGGGTTCGAGACGATGGCCGCGCCGGACATCGCCAGCTCGAAGGGTCGCGACGTCGACGACGCCGGCACAGTCGCGTGCGACCGCCGCGTGATGTTGAGGTTGATACGCGCGGCGGAGATCGCGCTCGAGAAGACGTTGAACGGCACGTCGCCCACGTAACGGGCGGCGCCGGTGTCGGCGCGGAAGTCATTGCCCCCGAGCGTGAAGTCGACCTGTGGCAAGCGCCGGCTGGGCTCGATCACCAGGGCATCGATCCACTCGGCACGGAACTTCTCGCCGTACCCGTAGAAGAAGACGTCGCTTGCCTTCTCGACCTGCAAAGGCCGGAAGAGCTCGGGATCAGCGCCCCAGAAGACCGCCTCCGCCCGCCGCGCGCCGAGCTCGCGGAGGCGCTCGAGACCTCCCTCCGAATTGGACACGACGAGGTCGTACTCCGACGGATCGGCGCCGTGGTAGTAGTTGAAGCCGGTATCCATGCCGCCAAACTCCGGCAGGCTCATCGGCACGTCGCCGTCGTAGAAGACGACGGGCACGGAGAACCGCTCGCGCAGCTTCGTCGCCACCCCACGCAGGTGGCTCATCGGCACGGTGAAGACGACGACGGCGTCGACGTCGCCCTCGCGCTCGAGAATCCGCTCGAGGTGGCGCTGCCAGCGCGGCGTCACCCAGCGCCAGATGACGTCGCGGACGAGGCGGTCGGTCGACGTGTCGGGCGGGCTCTCCTCGGCGCGGCGGATGTGCGTGTCGCCCTTGATGCGGGCGACGAGCTCGCGCCCTCCGGCAAAGAGCTCACCCTCGCGGTAGCACGGGTTCGGCTCCGTGCGCCACCAGGGCGCCTCGACGGGCCGGCCGCGGTACGGCGTGACGATGAGGTCGACTCCGGCTTCGTGCAGCCCCTTCCACAGCTGCCACCACGCAGGCGTGCAGCCGTATTTGAAATCGAGGTCGATGGCCGAGGCAACAGCCAGGATCTTCGGCGGCTTCACGGCGGGAGTATGGCTGGTCGCTCCGTTACAAACGCGTTCTGGTGCCAGGCACGAGTTACGTGTCTGTGCCAACTTGGTGTCAGTACGCACCCCGCCGGGAGATGACGGCCGGGATCGTGCGCGCGAGGATCGAGATGTCGAGCCAGATCGACCAGTTGTCGAGGTAGTAGAAGTCGAGCCGCACGAGGTCGTCGAACGAGAGGTTCGAACGGCCCGAGATCTGCCAGAGGCCTGTCATGCCCGGCAGCACGAGGTACCGCTTGAGGTGCCACTCCTCGAGGAAGTTGAAGTCGCGCGTCGGCAGCGGGCGCGGGCCGACGAGGCTCATCTCTCCGCGCAGGACGTTAACGACGTTCGGGATCTCGTCGAGCGAGAAACGGCGCAGGAACCGCCCGAACCGCGTCACACGCGGATCGTCGCGAATCTTGAAGAGCGCTCCCGCCGCCTCGTTCGCGTCCTCGAGCTCCGCCTGCTGCTCCGCGGCGTCCGCGTACATCGTCCGGAACTTCAGCATCCCGAACTCCCGCTCTCCGAGCCCCACGCGGCGGTCGCGAAAGAACACGGGGCCGCGCGACGAGAGCTTCACGCCGGCGGCGATCGCGAGCCACAGCGGCGAACCGACGACGAGCACGAGCAACGACACGACGACGTCGAAGCCGCGCTTCAGCGCCCAGTCCGTGCCGACGAGCACGGGCGGCGTGATCTCGAAGAGCGGAATGCCCTGCCCAGGCACGTAGTCGGCGTGCTTCGTGAGCAGCTCCGTCGTCCGCGGCGCGATGCGGATCCGGACGCCCGAGCGATGCGCCTGGTCGACGAGCTCGAGCAGCTCCCGCTCGCCGAATTCCGTGTCGGTGACGATGAGCTCGTCCACCCGATGCTCGGCGAGCACCGCCCGCAGCGAGTCGGCGCTGCCGAGCCGCGGCAGCGGCACCTCGGTCTCCTCCTCGCCGGTGACGACGCCGAGCAGCTCGTAGTCGATGCCGCTGCGACCCGCGCCGAGCGTCCTGTAGAGATGGACGAGATGCTCGCCCTCCCCTACGAGCACGGCGCGCCGGCGGATGCCCAGCATGTGGAAGATCTCGCGCGTGACGACGTCGTAGCTCGCCCGGAAGAGCCCGATGAGCACGACGGCGATGACCGCTGTCGTCGGGATGAGACCGAACGTCGAGAACTCGTGGCCGATGCCGACGCCGAACGCGAACGTAAGCAGCGCGACGAGGAAGAGCGAGGAGACGACGCGGCCGAATCCCGGACGGCGCTCGCGGGTCGAGTAGAGCCGCGCCTGCGAGAAGACCAGCACGGTCACGAGCGACACGAACGGCAGCCACTCGCTCTCCGCCTCCCAGAGGACGCCCCAGAGGATCGGCGTGTTCCCGTAGTAGACCTCCCTCAGTGCGAGCGCGAGATAGAGGGCGAGCGCGAGGCCGCAGATGTCGAGCGCGATGAGGCAGGCGACGCCGCCGACGCGGAACGTGAGCGTCCCCAGCTGTGCCCGAGCAAGCCCGAATGGCCTGCCGCGACGGATGTCCCCGAGGTCGCGGCGTTCGTCCGGCGCGCCGGCGGGCTGCTCCGAGGGCGCAGGCTCGCTTGCCACGGAGATGTCAGTTTAGGCTGAAGGTCCGCTCGTAGAGGCCGTTCGAGGCTTCTCGGAGCCTGTCGAGGTCCGTGATCTCGCAGCGCCGGCCGAGCACCGCGAGTGCCCACCGAAGGGCGGCGCGGCGCTTTGCCAGCAGCAAGTCCGTGTCGTGGAAGTACACATGGACGTACCTCGGCAGCGGGCCTGCCGCCGCGCGCGCCGCCATGCCGAGCGAGTGCGTGGACGGCAGCTCGAGCAGCCGCTGCCCGTCGCGGAGCGAGAGCCAGACCGGACTGTCGGCGGAGAAGCGAGGCGCGCCCCCGTCGAGATAGGACGGCACGAACGCCGTTCCCGTGCAGTCGGCGTAACCGAGCTCGGCCAGCGCCGCTGCGACGCGTTCGTCGATGTACCAGCCGCCGCCGCAGAAGAGCCGCGGCTCAAGGCCCTGCTCGCGAATCCACAAAGCCTCCCTGCGGACCCGATCGGCGTGCTCCGCGCCGCCGCCTGCCGCAGGGCGCGCATGCGCGGGCCCCACGAAGTGCGTGTGATGACCGATGGGGCCGCGCTCCGCAGCCTCCCGTGCGCGTTCGAGCCACAGCTGGGCGTCCTCACCGGCGTCCGCGTCCGGCGGCCGCAGCAGCGCGGCGATCGCGAATCCGCCGGGCCGGCAGGCCTGCAGGTCGGAAAAGCGCTGCCAGCAGGCGTCGTCGAGCGGACGTTCGACGTGGCAGGACACGACTGCGTACGGTGTGCCGGTCATGTGCGGCATCTGCGGATTCCTAGCACCCTCCGGCCAGGGGGACCGGGCCGTCGTCGAGCGCATGAACGCCGCGCTCTTCCATCGCGGCCCCGACGAAGGCTCGGTTGACGCGTTTGGCCGCTGCGTGCTCGGCAACCGCCGGCTTCAGGTCATCGACCTCGTCACCGGCAGCCAACCGGTCGAGAACGAGGCGGGAGACGTCGTCGCAGTCTTCAACGGCGAGATCTACAACTTCCTCGAGCTCCGCGAGCAGCTCCGCAAGCGCGGGCATGAGATCCGCGGCACCGGCGACACGCCCGTCATCCCACACCTGTACGAGGAGCACGGGACGAGATTCGCCGAGCACGTGTCTGGGATGTTCGCGGTGGCGCTCTGGGATCGGACGCGCGAGCGTCTCGTGCTTGTCCGCGACCGCGTGGGAAAGAAGCCGCTCCTCTGGACGCAGCTCTCCGACGGATCGCTCGCCTTCGCGTCCGAGCTGAAGGCCCTGCTACGCCTGCCGCGCGTGTCGCGGGAGGTTGACCCGACCGCGATCGATGCGTATCTCGCGCTCCAGTACGTTCCGGGCGGGACGGGCCTCCAGAGCGTCGAGAAGCTGCCGCCGGGGCACGTGCTCGTGGCCGAGAACGGCAGCATTCGCGTCGAGCGATATGCCCAGCTCGATCAGCTGGCGCCGGAGAGCGAAGGCGACTGGCTCGCGCTCGTCCGCGAACGCGTCGAGGAGGCCGTGCGTCGCCGCCTGATCTCCGACGTGCCGCTCGGTGCGCTGCTCTCGGGCGGCATCGACTCGAGCATCGTCGTCAGCCTCATGGCGCAGGCGTCGACACACCCCGTGCGCACGTTCACCGTGACCTTCGGCGACGATCGCTACGACGAGCGCCGCTACGCGCGCGCCGTGGCGGAGCGCTACGCGACCGAGCACGAGGAGATCGAGCTCGCAGGGGACATGACGGAGGCACTGCCGCGTCTCGCGGACGCGTTCGACGAACCGCTCGGAGACGACGCGGCGCTGCCGCTCTTTCTCGTCTGCGAGGCGGCGCGCCAGCGCGTCACCGTCGCGCTTACGGGCGACGGCGGCGACGAGTCGTTCGCCGGCTATGAGCGCTACGTCGCGCATGAGCTCGCCGGCCGGCTGCGCGTTCCGGGCGTCGGTGCGGCGGCCCGCGCCCTGCGCTCGATGGGCAGGGAGCGCCGGTCCACGGCCGTTCGCGCAGCCCGCCTGCTCGAAGCTGCCGCCTCGCAGCCCGGGGAGCGCTACGGCAGGCTAATGGAGGTCTTCCCCGCCGAGGCTCGCGTCGGGCTGCTCGACGCCGACTTCGTGGCGCGTCCCGCCCCCGCCTGGCAGCTCCTCGGCCCGCCGCCGGCCGACGGCATTGCCGGCCTTCAGCGGCTCGACATCCAGACGTACCTCCCGGGCGACCTCCTGCTGAAGGCTGATATCGCGTCGATGGCGCACTCGCTCGAGCTGCGCTCGCCGTTCCTCGACTGGGACGTGCTCGGGCTCGGCGTGTCGCTGCCTCGCGAGCTGAAGACAAAAGGGAGGCGCGGCAAGGAGGCGCTGCGGCGTGCGTTCGCGGACGACCTTCCTGACGACGTGGCCAAGCGCGGCAAGTCCGGCTTCGGCGTACCGCTCGCCGACTGGTTCCGCAACGGCCTGCGGGAGCTCGCCGGAGACGTGTTGCTCGACTCCCGCGCGCGCAGCCGCGGGCAACTGCGGCCCCGTGCGATGGAGCGCCTGCTCAGGGACCACGTCGACGGTCACGCGGACCACGCGCACGGACTCTGGTGCCTGCTCATGCTCGAGCTGTGGCAGCGGACGCACCTCGACACTTGACGCGCCGCACCGCATACGTCGTCGTCGCTTCGGTCGCGGTCGTGCCACGGCTCGTGGTGCTCCTCTCCGAGCGCGGTGACATCCTCGCCTCGTTCACGGAGAAGAGCGACCTGTTCGCGAAGACGTTCGTCGACCACGGGACGTTCGGGTTCATCCCCGGAGAGCCGTCCGCATGGACGCAGCCGCTCTACTCGTTCTTCCTGATCCCCATCTACTGGATCGTCGGACGCGAGTGGTGGGCCGTCGGGCTAGCGCAGATCGCGGTGGCCGCCGCGACAGCGATCGTCGTCTACGAGATCGGCCGCCGCTTCCTCTCGCACCGCGCGGGGCTCGTGGCGGCGGTCGTGGCGACCCTCAGCCCCTACCTCGTCTGGCACGACGTCCACGTCAACCGGGAGCTGCTCGACCAGCTGCTCGCGACGGTCGTAGTCCTCCTCACGCTCGTCGTCGGCGAGCGACGCGGCGGGCTCGCCGGGCCTGCCCTGCTC
>JBOGZW010000066.1:0-8269 GCA_050697575.1 Gaiellaceae bacterium
GTCTCAGAGGCCACGACGACGTCGCAGGCCATCGCGAGCTCGCAGCCGCCGCCGAGGCAAAAGCCGGACACGGCGGCGACGAGCGGCGTGCGCACGGCGCGGATCGCGTCCCAGGCATCGACACGGCGGTTCACGTACATCTCGACAGCCGTCGCCTTCGCCATCTCGCCGATGTCGGCGCCGGCGGCGAACACCTGCTCGGAGCCGCCGAGAACGATGCAGCGGATCTCGAGGTCGGCGTCGAGCTCCCGAAGCGCCGCAACGACCTCCGCCATGAGCTCGGAGGACAGCGCGTTCAGCTGCTTCGGCCGGTCGAGGAGGACGGTTGCGATCGGCGGCTCGCGCTCGATGCGGACGTACTCAGCCACTGTCCTTCTCCACGAACTGCTTGACGGCCCCCTGCGCCTCCTCGCCGAGCATGGACAGTGCGAGCCAGTCGCGGGCGTGGCCTACCGTCTGGTGCCACGAGATGTCCCGCCAGAAGTTCAACTGGTGCTTCGCGTAGCGCGTGGTCTGCGGCAGCTTCGTCGCGAGCTTCTCGACGAGCTCGTCCACCGTCGCGTCGAGCTCGGCCGCGGGCACGGCACGGTTCACGAGGCCCCACTCCTGAGCCTTCTGCGCGGGGATCTCCTCGCAGAGGAGGATGATCTCCCGCGCGCGCCGCTCCCCCACCATCACCGGCAGCCACTGCGTAGCGCCTCCCGCGGGCACCGAGCCGTGCTCTAGCCCGACGTGGCGGATGTACGCGTCGTCGACGATCACCGCGAGGTCGCAGGCCATCTGAAACTCGTTGCCGCCGCCGACGCAGATGCCGTTGATGCGCGCGAGCGTCGGCTTGCCGATCTCGCGCAGGCGGTCGTGCGCGTCCTTGAACGCGCCGAACCACTTCCAGTACCCCTTTGGGTTGCCGAGGTACTCAGCCGACCACTCTTTGAGATCGGCGCCGACGCAGAACGCGCGACCCGCGCCGGTGAGCACGACGACACGGATGTCGTCGTCCCATGACGCGTCCTCGCACGCCCTCGCGAGCTCGCGCAGCATCTGGAAGTCGAGCGCGTTCAGCCGTTCGGGCCGGTTGAGTGTGATCGTCGCGCGCGGCGGCGCCTTCTCGTAGACGATCCGCTCGAACCCGAGCTCGTCGGGGCTGCGGGGATTCGGTGCGGACGCCTCGGCCACGCGCCGGACCCTAAACGCTCAGGTCGCGCTCGGCAGGCGCATTCATGAGCCTTCGCGCGCATGCGGTTTCGGCGCAGCCTGGATCGGGGTTGTCACCGATGCGCCGACCGCCGGGCGTGGCCGACGCTGTGGGTGTTCAAACGCACTCGAAGGAGGCGCTGTGAGCGCAACACTGGGGCTCCGGACGGAGACTCTCGACTCGGAGGCGCTCGACCGGACTGTCGCGCACCTCCGTGAGGCGCGCGTCTCCCTACCCACCTTCGCCCAACTCGCCGACCCCGAGCTGATCCCAACGGGTGTCGTCGACCGTCTGCGGTCGATCGGGCCTGACGACGCGCATCCGCTGAACCTCTTCCGCGTCCACTGGTGGAACAGCGCCGACCGCACGACGCTAGTGGACGTGCCGGAACACCTCGTGCTGCCGCGGGAGCTCACCGGAGTCGACGCCAAGATCGTCGTCGCGCTCGGCGACCGCTTCCCAATGATCGGCGCGCACAAGGTGCTCGCTGCGTACGGCTGTCTGGCGCCGCGGCTCGTCATGGGCGACTTCGACCCCACGCGCCAGCGCGCCGTCTGGCCCTCGACCGGAAACTACTGCCGGGGCGGGGTCGCCATCTCGCACGTCATGGGCTGCCGCGGAGTCGCGGTCCTGCCCGAAGGGATGAGCCGCGAGCGCTTCGAGTGGCTCGAGCACTGGGTAACCGAGCCGGCGGACATCGTGCGCACGCCTGGCACCGAGAGCAACGTCAAGGAGATCTACGACAAGTGCAAGGAGCTGGCCGCCGACCCGGCCAATGTCATCCTCAACCAGTTCTCCGAGTTCGGAAACCACGTCGCCCATTACCACGCCACGGGCCGCGCGGTGGAGCGGATCATCGAGCACCTTCTCGGGCGCGAGTCGGGCCTGCGCCTGCGTGCCTTCGTGTCCGCCTCCGGGTCCGCGGGCACCCTGGCTGCGGGGGACTACCTGAAGGAGCGGCACGGCAGCCTCGTCGTCGCGTGCGAGGCGCTCGAGTGCCCGACCATGCTCCGCAACGGCTTCGGCGAGCACAACATCCAGGGCATAGGGGACAGGCACATCCCGCTCATCCACAACGTGCTCAACACGGATGTCGCTCTAGCCGTCTCCGATCGCGACACCGATCGCCTGGGCGTGCTGTTCGGCACCGACGCCGGCCTGGCGTACCTCGCCGGGCGGCGTAGTGTGCCCGAGCAAGCGATCGTCGGCCTGGAAGCCCTCGGCCTGTCGAGCATCTGCAACGTCCTCGGAGCTATCAAGGTGGCGAAGCACTTCCGCCTCGGGCCCGAGGACGTCGTCGCCACCGTCGCCACGGATGGCTCATCGATGTATGCGAGCGAGCGCGCGATCGCCCTGCAGAAGTTCTTCCCGGACGGGTTCGACGAGACGACAGCCGGCGAGGTCTTCGGCGAGCACGTGCTCGGCCAGGGGACGGACAACCTGCTCGAGCTCACGAGCGTCGACCGCGACCGGATCTTCAACCTCGGCTACTTCACCTGGGTCGAACAGCAGGGCGTGTCCGTAAAGGATTTCGTCGCCCGCCGCGATCCGTCGTTCTGGACTCGCACGCGCGAGAGCGTCCATGCATGGGACGAGCTGATCGGCGAGGTCAACGCGCGCACCGGGGCGCTGGAGCAGCTATGAGCCGCCTGGTCTGTGCCGGTTGCGGGACGGAAGCGCCCGATCCGTTCGCCTTCAGGTGCCCCAACGCCAACCGCGTTGACGACATCGACCACGTGCTCCGCCGACAGCTCGAGCCGGGCGAGGCCGCCTTTCTCTCGGACGACAGAGAGCCGAATCCTTTCCTGCGCTTCCGGTCACTCCTCCACGCATCCCATCTCGGCCTGTCGGACCGCGACTTCTGCAAGCTCGTCCGCGAGCTCGACGCCCACGTGGCCTCCGTGGACGGCCGCGGCTTCACCGTCACGCCGTTCGCGCGCGCCGACGCGCTGTCCGACGAGCTCGGCTTCTCGGAGGCGGGCGGTGTCTGGATCAAGGACGAGACCGGCAACGTGTCCGGATCCCACAAGGCGCGGCACCTCTTTGGCGTCCTCGTCTATCTCGAGGCGTGCGAGCGCGCAGGCTTGACCGCAGAACGCCCGCAGCTCGCGATCGCCAGCTGCGGGAACGCCGCTCTCGCCGCCGCGATCGTCGCAACTGCCGGAAGCAGGTCACTGCGGGTGTTCGTTCCAACCGATGCGGACCCCACGGTGGTCGCTCGTCTCGACGAGCTCGGCGCCCGCGTCACGCGCTGCCCGCGCGACGGCAGGCCCGGAGACCCGACCTACCGCCGGCTGCTGCAAGCGCTCGCTACTGGAGCGGTGCCCTTCACCTGTCAGGGCAACCTCAACGGCCTCGCCGTCGAGGGTGGCTACACGCTCGGCTGGGAGCTCGCCGCCTCGGGCGTCACGCTCGATCGCATCGTCGTCCAGGTCGGGGGCGGGGCGCTCGCGAGCGCCGTCGCAGCGGGGCTGCGCGAGGGCGGGCTGACACCGAGGGTGGACACGGTGCAGACCGCAGCAGCATGGCCGCTCAAGCGCGCCTTCGAGCGCGCCCAGGCGTCGGGACTCGAGTACGCCGCGCAACACCGCTCGGAGTTCATGTGGCCGTGGGAGCACGAGCCGCACTCGATCGCGCACGGCATCCTCGACGACGAGACGTACGACTGGCTCGCGGTGGTCGAGTCGATGCTGGAGACGGACGGGCAGCCAGTCGTCGTCGGCGAAGACACGCTCGCGCGTGCAAACGCGCTCGCCCGTGAGGCGACGGGCATCGACGTCGACCACACCGGCTCGGCGGGCCTCGCCGGCCTGCTCGACCTCTGCGCGGCGGGCGCCGTCGGCCCGGACGAGCGGGTCGCCGTGCTCTTCACGGGCGTCAGCCGCACGCATCCATCAACGGAAAGGACCAACGATGAGAAGCTTCTCAGGACGCGACATCCTGTCGCTCAAGGGCTTCGAGCGAGCTGAGTTCGAGCACGTCTTCGGCGTGTGCGACGAGCTGGCCCCGATCGCGCGTAACCGCCGGAACGCCGACCTGCTCGCGTCGAAGACGCTGCTGACGGCCTTCTACCAGCCGAGCACGCGTACGCGCCTTGCCACAGAGGCTGCGATGCACCGGCTCGGCGGCCATGTGCTGGGCTTCTCCGACGCGAAGATGACGCGAGCCGGCGACTTCTACCAGGAGTCGATCAAGGACACCGTCCACATGCTCGAGTACTACGGCGACGTCATCGCCATGCGCCACTTCCAGCAGGGCGCGCCGGCGGAGGCGACCCGCTGGGCGTCGGTGCCGATCATCAACTGCGGCGACGGCTGGGGTGAGCACCCCACGCAGGTGCTAACCGACCTCTACACCGCTCGCGAGGAGCTGGGCACGCTCGACGGCCTCACCTTCTTGCTCGTGGGCGACATGCGAATGCGGACGATGCACTCGATCCTCTACGCGTTCTCGCAGTTCGATATCGAGGCGCACGTCGTCAGCCCACCGGAGATGTCACTGCTGGACGAGTTCAAAGCCGAGCTGGACGAGCTGAGCGTCCGCTATACGGAGGCGCCCTCCGTCGCGGACGTGATCGAGCTCGCGGACGTGATCTACATGGAGCCCGTCGTGCAGCCCGACTACACGAAGTCGCTCGACGAGCGGGGCGAGACGGTCGGCACGACACCCGAGGCGTACCGCGTCACGCGCGAGCTTCTCCGCGACAGAGGAAAGCCCGGCTCGATCGTCCTGCACAGCCTGCCGCGCATGGACGAGCTCCCCGTGGACGTGGACGACACGCGGCACGCGCGCTACTGGATCGAGGCCTTCAACGGCGTGGTGATGCGGATGGCCCTGCTCGCTCTCGTGCTAGGGGCCATGGAGTAGCGATGGACTTCACGCTCAACGGCCGGGCGGTCACCGCGGAGCCACGCGAGGGCGCGAGCCTGCTGGAGCTGCTCCGCGACGAACTCGGCCTGCGCTCGGTCAAGGACGGCTGCGCCCCCGAGGGGTCGTGCGGCGCCTGCACGGTCATCGTCGACGGCCGGGCCGTCGTCTCGTGCGCCCAGCAGGCGACGCGCGCAGAGGGCAAGCACGTGATCACCCAGGAAGGCCTTTCCGAGGACGACCGCCGGCGCTGGTCGGAGTCATTCGCGGCCTCGGGCGCCTCGCAGTGCGGCTTCTGCTCGCCGGGGATCGTGATGAAGGCCGAGGCGCTGCTCCACAAGAACCCCGATCCCTCCAGAGAGGAGATCTCGCGCGCCCTCCTGGGCAACACGTGCCGCTGCACCGGGTACGTGAAGATCCTTGACGCGGTCGAGCGGGCGGCTGCGGCACGACGAGGCGACCCCCTGCCTCCGGTCGAGAGCAGCGGGCGGGTGGGAACGCGCACGGCGCTCTACCGAGGCACGAGGCTGGCGCTCGGCGACGAGCCGTTCGTCGGCGACACAGTGGCGCCCGGGATGGTGCACGGGGCGCTGCGCTTCTCCGACTACCCGCGCGCGGTCGTTCGCAGGATCGACACATCACGGGCCGCGGCCCAGCCGGGCGTGGTGGCGGTGGTCACCGCCGCCGACGTTCCGGGCGAGCGAACGCAGGGCGTGCTGACGAAGGACTGGCGCCAGTTCGTCGCGGAGCACGAGACGACCGCCTACGTCGGCGACGTGATCGCCGCCGTCGCCGCCGAGACCCGCGCGACCGCCCGGGAGGCGGCGGCGCTCATCGACGTGGAGTACGCCGAGGTGCTGGAGCCGGTGACGAGCCCGTTCGAGGAAGGCGCGCGTGTGCTCTCGACGTCCGAGGTGAAGCGCGGGGATGTCGACGCCGCGCTGGCCGGCGCCGCCCATGTCGTGTCGGAGACCTTCCGCACGCAGTTCGTCGAGCACGCGTTCCTCGAGCCCGAGTCGGCGCTCGCCGTTCCCGAGGACGAGGGACGCATGCGCGTCTACTCGCAGGGCCAGGGCGCCTGGGAGGATCGAAGGCAGATCGCCTCCTTCCTCGGCGTTCCCGAGGACGCCGTGCGCGTGACCCAGGTCGCGACCGGTGGAGCGTTCGGCGCCAAGGAGGATCTCAACGTCCAGTGCCACGCCGCCCTGCTCGCGCGCTCGTCCGGCTCGCCCGTGCTGGTCACCCTCAGCCGCCGCGAGAGCCTGCGCTTCCACGCGAAGCGCCACCCGATGTGGCTCGAGTACACGGCCGGATGCGACGAGGACGGACAGCTCTTGGCCATCCGCGCCCGCATCGTCGGCGACACGGGGGCCTACGCCAGCGTCGGCGACAAGGTGCTGGAGCGCGCCGCCGGCCACGCCTGCAGCGCGTACCGCGTCCCGAACGTGGATGTGGAGGCGAAGGCCGTCTACACGAACAACCCGCCCTGCGGCGCGATGCGCGGCTTCGGCGCCAACCAGGCGAACTTCGCCGTGGAAGGCATCCTCGACCGGCTCGCCGAGCTCGTCGGGATCGACGGCTGGGAGATCCGCTGGCGGAACGCGCTCGGTGTCGGCGATCGCTTCGGCACCGGGCAGAAGCTCGGCCCCGGCGTGGGCCTGAAGAAGACCCTGCTCGCAGTCCGCGACGCCTATCGCGAGGCTCGCTACGCGGGGATCGCGTGCGGCGTCAAGAACACCGGCATCGGCAACGGCGTGCCGGAGCACGGCCGCGCGATCCTGCGGCCGGAGGCCGACGGGTCGGTGACGCTGTACCACTCCTGGACGGAGATGGGGCAGGGCGTCCACACCGCCCTCATGCAGATCGCGTGCGAGGAGCTCGGCCTGTCGCCCGATCGCGTGCAGGTCGTCGTCGACACGGAGCGCGAGCTGGACACGGGCCAGACCACGGCGTCGCGCTCGACCGTTCTCGGCGGCCGCGCCGTGATCGAGGCCGCCCGGGCGCTCGAGGCCGCGCTCGACGGCGGCCGCCTCGAGGATCTTGCGGGACAGGAGTTCCGCGGCGACTTCCTCGTGGACTGGACGACGGGGCTCGGACCGGACGTCGACGAGCCGGTGACGCATCTCGCCTACGCCTGGGCGACGCAGGTGGTGACCCTCGACGACGAAGGCAGGCTGGAGAAGGTCATCGCCGCCCACGACGTCGGGAGGGCGATCAACCCCCTGCTCGTGGAGGGCCAGATCGAGGGTGCCGTGCACATGGGGCTCGGCCACGCGCTCTCGGAGGAATTCGTCGTGGACGGTGGAGTCCCGGTCACCGAGACCCTGAAGTCGCTGCACCTGATTCCGCCGAGCGGCATGCCGGAGGTTGAGTGCATCCTCGTCGAGGAGCCGCAGCCGGAAGGGCCGTACGGCGCCAAGGGCGTCGGCGAGGCTGCCCTCGTGCCGACCGCAGCAGCCGTCGCCGGAGCGCTGTTCGCGTTCGACGGGATCCGTCGCACCCGACTGCCGATGAAGGACTCACCGGCCGCTCTCGCTGCCGTCCCCCACCTCGTGCGCGCGAAGGATCGGGGATGATTCTCACGTCGCTCGATCCCGTGGCGATCGCCGATGGCGATCTCTGGGTCGACGCCGGTCGCGTCGCCGCTCCCGGCGAGGGCCGGAGGATCGACTGCTCGGGCGTGATCGTCATCCCCGGCAACGTCAACGCGCATACGCACCTCTACTCGGCGCTCGCCCGCGGCATGCCCTACGCGTTGCAGCCGCCGGAGAGCTTCCTCGAGATCCTGCAGCGAGTCTGGTGGCGTCTCGACCGCGCGCTCGACGAGGAGACCGTGCGTGCGTCCGCGCTCGCCGGCGCGATGGAGGCGCTGCTCTGCGGCACGACGACGCTGATCGACCACCACGCCTCGCCCAACGCCATCGACGGTTCGCTGGACGTCATCGCCGCCGCGCTCGGCGAGCTCGGGGTCCGATCCGCGCTCTGCTACGAGACGTCGGACCGCGACGGGCCCGAGCGAGCTCAGGCCGGGATCGCCGAGAACCGCCGCTTCCTCGAGCTCGTCGCGCACGAGCGTCCCCGGCTCGTGCGGGCGATGTCCGGCGCGCACGCGCCGTTCACGCTGTCCGACGAGACGCTGACCGCCTGCGCGGAGGCTGGGCCGCTGCACATCCACGTGGCCGAGGACCGCGTCGACCTGGGAGCTGT
>JBOGZW010000067.1:0-8178 GCA_050697575.1 Gaiellaceae bacterium
GAATGTAGTAGTCGACGAACTGGCCGTTGTTCCAGTGCCCCTTGAGGTTGCAGATCAAGGCGTAGTGGCCCTGTGTCAGCTTGAGGGCAATCGTCCTGGTCTGCCCGGCGGGGATGTTCTCGATCTCACCCACGTCACCCTTCTCGGGCACTCGCGTCGCACCTGTCTTCGCGAGCTCTCCAGCCGACGTCTTCGTCCTTATGACGACGAACTCGTGTTTCAGCTTGCCAGCGTTCTGCACGACGAAGGTCACCTTCCCAAGCGGGCTGTGCGACTTAAACGCGTTCTGCGGGATGATGTCCCACTCCACCATCTTGTACTTGACGACCGACGGCCCGTGAGAGGGCTGAGCTGCCGTAGGGAGTAGCACGGCAACGCCGACGGCCACGAGCACCCAGGCGCCTCTGGCCTTCCGACTCACGTGAACCTCCTTCGCTCGGGGGCTGCTGAGAGATGAGAGCGCAAAGCTCGTCCGGCGAGCATCGGGGTCTGCCCTGAGCAGCCGTACGTGTTTTGCCGCAGCCCGCATGGCGACCGCGGGGCATCCCTCGATGGCGACGACCAAGCAGTACGTACACCTCGCAGGTGTGGTCTTCCGCGACGACGCCGACGCGCTGGCCCAACGCCTGCTCGGGGTACAAGATTTGGGTACAAATGGTCCGCAGATGGCTTCAGTACGCGAAAACGCCTAGAGCCAACGCTTCCAGCGGAAGAACGCGACGAGCCCCGCGATCGTAACGCCCATGATGCCCATGATCACCCAGAACGCTTCACGCGTGCCCTCGCCCGGGAAGAGGACGTTCATGCCGAAGATGCCCGTGATCACGAACAGTGGGAGCATCACCGTGCTGACCACCGTCAGCAAGCGGAGCACCTCGTTGTGGCGGTGCGAGATCACGGACTCGTTCGTCGACTCGAGGCCCTCGACGACCTCTTTGTAGTTGTCGAGCAGGTCCCAGATGCGCTCGGCCGAGTCGACGATGTCGTCGAAGTACACGTCCAGCTCCTCGGGCAGGAAGCGCTCCGTCCGCCGCTCGAGCGTCCGCAGCGTCGTGCGCTCCGGCTTAATGATTTTCCGGTAGGAGATGATCTCCTGCTTGACGTTGGAGATGTCGCGAACGACCTCCTCCGCCCGTCCTTCGAACATCTCGTCCTCGACGGTGTCGAGCTTGTGGCCCATCTTGTCGAGGATGGGGAAGCAGTAGTCGAAGAGGTCGTCGAGCACGTGGTAGAGCAGGTAGCCCGATCCCTTCGAGAAGAGATCCTCGCGCAACGCCTCGTCGTCGACGCAGCGCTGGAACAGCCTCGTCACGGGTAGCAGCTCGACGTTCGGCAGCGTCACGAGGTAGCCCGGGCCGAGGAAGAGATCGAGCTCGGCTGCGTTCAGCCGCTGAACGGCCTTGTCGTAGACCGGGAAGTGGAGGACGACGAACAGATAATCGGGGTACTCGTCGATCTTCGGACGCTGGCGCTTCGACAGCACGTCCTCGATGTCCAGGGGGTGCCACTCGAACCGCTCAGCGAGCTCTTCGGAGGCCGCCCCGTCCGGCACGGAGAGGTTGATCCAGGTGAGACCGTTCGCGCTGAGCTCAGTGAGTCGCGGCTCGGACCGCGGGGCGATCTCGACGGCGCGCGACCGGCGCCTGGGACGGGCGATGCGCGGCAGCTTTGCCATCGGTACTGAGAGGGTCGTCCTGGAGCGGTGCCATAGCCCGTCCATTGTAGGTGGACCGTGGGGATAGACTTAAGCCCACGCGCCTGTAGCTCAGGGGATAGAGCGCGCGCCTCCGGAGCGCGAGGCCGCAGGTTCGATTCCTGCCAGGCGCATCACTGGGTGGGATGGTGGCGGCGCCAGGTAGCCGCGGAGGCCATGCCGAGCAGCAAGGTGGGCACGATCGTCAGAAAGCGGTAGACGAGCACGGCCGCCACGACCTCGGCCTGGCCACCGCCGAAGCCCACGAGCAGCGAGGTCAGTCCCAGCTCGACGATGCCGAGGCCTCCCGGCGTGATGGGCAGCGAGCCGAGCACGCGGATCACCGACCACGCGGCGAACGCCTCGATCCATGTCACTTCTGACGCGGGCACGTCGAGCACCCGCAACGACACGAGCAGGACGGCGAACACGCTGAGGTGACCCACGAGCGTCGCCAGCGTAAGCACGTGCCAGCGCCGCCTGAGCAAGCCGATCGTCTCCTTCCGGAAGCGGACGAACGCCTCGCCGTCCCACGTGACCGGGCGGCGCCGGAAGAGTCGCTTGACCCGGGACACGAGCCGCGCGGCGAGATCGCCCAGCTTCCGCGCGAGATGCGCGCTCCAGAAACCGACGGCGAGCCCGACGACGACTCCTCCCAGCACAGCCGAGCCGACCAGCGCCATCGTCTTCAGCAGCGGGTTGTCGCCGCCTTCCATCGTCAGCAGCCCCAGGGCGATCGCGGGGAAGCCGAAGATCACCAGCTGATTCCAGACACCTGTCAGCGTCACCGCCAGCGCCACCGGGCGGCCGCTGAACCCCCAGCCGCGGAGCATCGCGAAGGATACGGCCATGCCGGGGGCCGCGCCTCCTGGAGCAACGTAGGTCGACGCGGTCGATGCCTGCGTGACGACGAACGCCTGGCGAAAACGGAGACCCGGAAGCGCAGCCTGCCAGGGCGGCGCATAGGTGAGGAGGTTCACGACGGAGGCCACGGATAGGGCGAGCAGCCCCTTCCAGGTCAGTGTCTTCACGACGTCCCAGACGTCGCGGTAGGCGGCGATGCGAGGAAGTACGAAGAAGAACGTCGCCACGATCACGGACACCGCGATCCCGCCGCCGATCAACTGCCGGCGGCGCGAGCGAACGGGCGACGCCTTGGTCGGGATCTCCAGCGGCGGCGTGTCGTTCGCCATCGTCGCGGACGCTACGTCATACGATCCCCAGCGTGCAGCTGTCGGCGCGGATGGTCACACTCGAGCTCGCGGAGACGTTCGTCATCGCCCGCGAGTCGTCCGACACGGTCGACCTCGTGGAGGTTCAGATTCGCCATGACGGCCTCGTCGGTTACGGCGAGGCGGCGCCGATCGACCGCTATAGCGAGACGGTTACGTCGGCGACCGCGTGGCTTGGTGAGGCCGCGGGGCTACTCGGAGACGATCCGTGGGCGCTCGACGAGATCCATGCGCGGCTGCCGGACGGTCAGCAGGCGGCGCGCGCGGCCGTCGACGCGGCGCTCCACGACGTCTGCGCGAAACAGGCGGGCGTGCCGCTCTATCGGCTCCTCGGCCTGAGACCGACGGGGCCGTACACGTCCTGGACCATCTGGCTCGGCGATCCCGACGACATGGCGCGGCGAGCGGAGGCGGTCGCGGGCAGGTTCCGGCGGCTGAAGCTCAAGCTCGGCGGCCGCGACGGCCTCGACGTCGAGCGTGTCCGCGCAGTGCGAGCCGTGACGGACGTTCCGCTCCAGGTCGACGTCAACGAGTACTGGTCGGTAGCGGAGGCCCGTGACGCGCTGCCCCAACTCGAGGAGCTCGGCGTCGAGTACTGCGAGCAGCCGCTGCCGGCCGGAGATCCCGGTGGCCCCGAGCTCCGTGCGATCTCACCGATCCCGATCTACGTCGACGAGGACTGCCACACACTTGCCGACGTAGCGGCGTGCGCCGAGCGCGCGCACGGGATCAACATCAAGCTCGCGAAGTCGGGCGGCGTGCGCGAGGCTGTGCGGATGGCGTCGGCCGCACGAGCGCTCGACCTCGGCGTCATGCTCGGCTGCATGCTGGAGTCGGGCCTCGGCATCGCGCCGGCGGCGCACATCGCGTCGCTGTGCGATCACGTCGACCTCGACGGGAACCTCCTGCTGCGCGAGGACCCGTGGCCGGGAGTGGCGTTCGAGGACGGCGTCCAGAAGCCGGCGGACACACCGGGGCTGGGTGTCAGCAGGCGTGGGTGATGGGGTCGTCAACGCGCTGCTGCGCGACTACGGCGTGCACCCCTACCGCAAATGGCAGGGGGCGTTCTGGCGGCTTGCGTCGCTCGTCGATCTCGGTGTTGACCCGCAACGCCCAGGCATCTCCGACGCCGCCGAGCAGTCGCTTGCGTGGCTGAGTAGCCCCAGCAGGCTCGCTCGAATCCACGAGCGACGGATCGAAGGACGTGTCCGGCGGTGTGCGTCCCAGGACGGGCTAGGCCTGTACCTGTGCCTGCTCGTCGGCATGTGTGGCGATGGCCGACTCGAGCGGTTGGCCGAGTCTCTCGTCGAGACGCAATGGCCCGACGGCGGTTGGAACTGCGACGTTCGCCCTGCCGCCTCGCATTCGTCCGCGAACGAGACGTGGGGGCCGATTCTCGGGCTCAATGAATATGGAGCGGACGAGGCCGCCGCCCGCGGCATCGAGTTCCTCCTGACGCATCGCGTGGTGTTCTCGCACAGGACCGGAGGGCCGATGCACCCGCATATCGTCGAGCTGCATTACCCGCCCTACTGGCACTACGACCTGCTCGTCGGACTCCGCACGCTGGTGCGGGCAGATGCACTCGACGACTCGCGGACGACCGATGCGCTCGATCTGCTCGAGTCGAAGCGGCGACCTGATGGAACGTGGCAAACGGAAGGTCGCTGGTGGAAGCGCCCCGGCTCGCAGGGGAGCAACGTCGAAGCGGTCGACTGGGGGACGGCCGCGAACGAGTTGCTGACCGAGCGCGTGCGCGGCGTCCTGACTGCGGCGGGCCGGGCGTGAAGCGCTACGTGATCCTCGCCGAAGGTTTCTCCGGCGATTCGCATTACGGGAAGACCGCACGGGGCATCCTCCGCTACTCGCCGCACCCGACCGTGGCGATCGTCGATTCGACGAGGGCGGGGGAGACGATGGACGGCGCGCCCGTCGTCGCGACCATCGCCGACGCCCTCGCACTCCAGCCGACGACGGCCGTCGTCGGGGTCGCCACGCAGGGCGGCCGATTCCCCCCCGCGTGGAGGGCATCGCTCCGCGAGTGCATCGTGGCAGGAATCGACATCGAGAGCGGGCTGCACGAGTTCCTCGGCGACGATGCGGAGCTGTCGGAGCTCGCACGCAAGCACGGCGTGGAGCTCCGCGACCTGCGCCGGCCGCCCGAGGACATCAACGTCCCGACGGGCGCGAACCTCGAGGTCGACGCGAAGATCGTCCTCACCGTCGGCTCGGACTGCGCGATCGGCAAGAAGACGGTCGCCGTCGAGCTCGACCGGGAGGCCCGCAGCCGCGGTCTCCAGTCCGTCTTTTGCCCAACAGGACAGACAGGCATTGCGATCGCCGGGTGGGGCATCGCCGTCGACGCCGTCGTGGCCGACTTCATCGCGGGAGCCGCCGAGCGAATCGTCGTCGAGGGGGCCGAGCGCGGCGGCAGGCTGCTCTTCGTCGAGGGCCAAGGGTCACTCGTCCACCCGCTCTACTCCGGCGTGACGCTCGGGCTGCTCCACGGCGCTGCGCCTCACGCGCTCGTCCTCTGCCACAAGGTGGGGGAGACGGAGATCGAAGGCTGCCCGGGCCATCCGATCCCCCCGTTGCCCGAGCTCGTCGAGCTCCACGAGCTGATCTCGCTTCCCGCACGAAGGTCGGCGGTCGCAGCGATCGCCCTCAACACCGCCGGTCTCGGCGAGGACGATGCGCGACGCGCGGCGGCGTCGGTGGAGGACGAGACCGGCCTCGCTACCGACGATCCTGTTCGCTTCGGAGCGAGTAGGATCCTGGACTCAGTGCTGGCGGTAGTGGGGGAGATCTAGACCAAACGAGGCCAACGCCGCCGCAGCGTCGGCCGACCACGGGAACCGTGAGACGACTTGCCTTCACTCTCGCTGCGTGCGCTGCTGCGCTCGCGACGGCCGCCGCGGCGCCCGCGGCGCCGCGCTTCGGCGTTGCCGAGGATTTGACGAAGTACGCCGACGACGGCGGCGCCTCCCTCTATCCGAAGCTCAGCGCGCTCGGGATGGTGGAGAACCGGATCACCGTCCGCTGGAACCCGGCCGACCCGACGACGATCCAGGAGCAGCAGTTTCTGGACCGTGCCTTGCCTGCGGCCGCCGCCGCGAGCATCCGCATCGTGTTCGATGTCTACCCGACTGACCCGCTCGCGTTCACGTCGTCCCCGGGGGTACGGGCGGCGACGTTCGCGGCGTATCTCCGGGCGGTTGCGCGACGCTATCCGCAGGTCACCGACTACATCGTCGGCAACGAGCCGAACGAGTCGTACTTCTGGCGACCCCAGTTCGGTACCGGCGGCAAGCAGGTCTCGGCCGCGGCGTTCCTACCCGTGATCGCAGCCGCCTACGATGCGCTGAAGGCAGTCGATCCCGGGATCCGGGTGATTGCCGCAGGCCCGTCGAACGAGGGCAACGACAAGACGTCGACGTCGCCGCTGCGGTTCCTGGACGCGCTCGGCAAGGCGTACCGCTCGAGCAAGAGAACGACGCCGTTCATGGACGCGATCACGTTCCACGGCTATCCGCGGAGAAACACGTATCTGCCGTCCCGCCCTTACGCGTGGCCCAACGCGGGACTCGCCGACATCGCGAGGTTCAAGCAGGCCGTGTGGGACGCGTTCGGCGGCACGGCACAGCCGACGTTCCCGGAAGGCGTCGAGACCACGGGTCCCGGGACGCTTGGGATCTTCGTCGACGAGTTCGGCTGGCAGGTCCGGATCGGTGACCGTCTCGCGTCGCGCTACACCCGCAAAGAGACCGTCCCGGCGATCTCCGAAGCCGATCAGGCGCGCTACTACCGCGAGGTCGTCCGCAAGCTCTCGTGCAACGCGGCTGTCACGGACGTGATGGTGTTCCATCTCGTCGACGAGCGGGACCTGCACCGCCTGCAGACCGGGCTCCTGCGTATCGACGGCAGCAAACGACCCTCGTACGGCGCCGTGCGAGCGGCGATCGCGCGCGCGTCGGCGTGCGCGAGGCAGGTCGCGTGGTACCACACGTCGCGGGTCGTGGGTGCGAGGGCGGCGTTCGGCGCGCATCCTCGAGCCGCCGAAAGCACGCTGTTCGGGATCTCCGCGACCGCCGGCGAGGAGGCAGTCGCGAGGGCCGGGATCTTCCGGGTAGCCGATGCGCTCGCGATCCCGGACGCAGGCGAGATCGGTCGTTCACTTGCCGCCGTGGGTGATGGCACGACGCCCGTCCTGCAGGCGGCGACGACGATCAAGCCTGGATCCACGCCTCGCTTCGAGTTCCGCGGCCGCCTGGCGCCCGGGCATTACGTCTACGGCATCCGGTTGACGGCTTCGATGAATCAGGACCGCTCACACACCCTCGTCAGCAGCGCTTTCAAGGTCGGCTAGCCTCCCTTGACACGAACACGTGTTCGTAGTACGCTGGCGAACAAATGTTCGCCAAGACACTTCTCATTGCGCTTGCCCTCGTGCTCGTCGTAGCCGTCTCGGCGCGGACGTCGGACAGCGCTCGCCCGGAGCAGCGCTATGTCGTCAAGCGCTACGACACCGTGTGGTCGATCGCCACCACGTACTACGCGGGCGATCCGCGCGAGGCGGTGTGGAAGATCGAGCAGCGCAACGGCCTGTCCGGCTCCACGATCATGCCGGGCCAGGTGCTCCGGCTGCCGTAACGCCGATCAGACCGGCGCCGGCTCGAGCACGCGCTCGAGGAAGTCCGCGACCCGCGGGTACGCGTCGAGGCGGTTCTTCAGCTTCTGGAGCCCGTGGCCTTCGTCGTCGTAGACGAGCAGCTCGCTCGGCACGCCGCGCCGTTCGAGCTCCGCGTGGAGCTGCTGCGCCTCCGAGAGTGGCACACGCGGGTCATTCGCGCCGTGGACGATGAGGAGCGGCGCTCGGATCCGGCCCACATGCGTGATGGGTGAGGCCTGCTCGAGGAACTCGCGGTCGGTCGCCAGGCGTCCGTATTCCCGCTCGCGGAAGGCGCGCCGCCACACCGAAGTGTTCTCGAGGAACGTGACAAGGCTGGAGATGCCGATGATGTCGACGCCCGCGGCGAACAGCTCGGGGTAGAACACGAGCCCCGCCAGCACCATGTAGCCGCCGTAGGAGCTGCCCGCGAGTGCGATCCGTGTCGCGTCGACCGTGTCGCTCGCTGCGAGCCAGTCGTGCAGCGACACGAGGTCGCGCACCGAGTCGAGGCGCCTATGGCGGTCGTCGAGGTGCTCGTAACGCTTGCCGTACCCGGTGGAGCCGCGGACGTTGCGGTGCAGCTC
>JBOGZW010000068.1:0-8161 GCA_050697575.1 Gaiellaceae bacterium
CCGCACGCCGATACCGTGCTCTCGCCGCTTCCCGACTCCGTCTCGAACGACGCTGCGGTCTTTCTCGCCGACAACCTGCCCACCGCCTACGACGCCGTCGTCCGCGGGGAGACGAAGCCCACCGACCTCGTCTGCGTCGTAGGCCTTGGCGCCGTCGGGCTGATGGCGGTAATGGTTGCGCTCGACATCGGCGCGACGGTGCTCGCCGTCGACGGCATCGAGGAGCGCCGGTCACTGGCCGACGAGCTCGGGGCACGCGCGCTCGAACCGGATACGGCGTGGGAGGCGATCGCCGCGGAAACGGACGGTCTCGGCGCCGATGTCGTCGTCGAGGCGGCAGGCTCGCCGGGCGCACTCGACGCGGCCCTCGGGCTCGCACGAGGGCGAGGGATGGTCTCGGTCGTGGGTGCCCACTTCGAGCCCGACTTCCCACTCGACAACGGCCGGATGTTCGCGAAGGAGCTCACGATGCGCTGGTCGATCGGCGACTCGCTCGGGCACCGCCGGCGACTCATCGAGATGATCTCCGCCGGCCGGCTCGACCCGCCCGCGGTCGTCACGCACCGCCTGCCGCTCTCCGAGGCGACCGAGGCATACCGGCTCTTCGATGCCCGCGAGGCGACGAAGATCGTCATGACCCCGTGACGCGTGCGGCGCTGGTGGCTGCGCTCGCGCTCGTGGCGGGCTGCGGCGGCGAGAGCGCCGAGACAACCCCCGCGGCGGTGAAGGAGGCGCTCGAAGCGCAGCTGGCGAGCAAGAACCTTTCGTGGGAGTGGGTCTACTGCCTGCGCACTCGGCGGTCGTTCGAGGGCTCCAGCATCATCCGCTGCAACGTCAACTTCGGCGAGCCACACATCGTGATCTACTGCGTGACGCTCGAGGAGGGCGAACTCGTCACGAACCGCGAACAGCCCGCGATCCGTTGCGGCCGCAACGCCGGCCCCTAGCGATAGAGTGCGCCTCGTGGACGTCGGCTAGAGCGGTGCTGCTGGTCGTCAACGGTGTTGAGTACGACCCGGCCGGTGGGCCGGAGCGGATGCTCCTGTCGGTCTTACGCGACCAGCTCGGACTTACCGCTGCGAAGCCCGGCTGCGGCGAGGGCGTCTGCGGAGCGTGCACCGTGCTCGTCGGAGGCGAGCCGGTGCGTTCGTGCATGACAACGGCGGCCGAGGTGGGAGAGCGGCCGGTGACAACGCTGGAGGGACTGGCATCGGCAGGAAAGCTCCATCCGCTGCAGCAGGCGTTCCTCGAGCTGGCCGCGTTCCAGTGCGGCTACTGCACGCCGGGAATGATCATGTCGGCCGCGGCGCTGTTGGCGGACGACTCCGATCCCGGGGAGGCCGCGATCGTCGCCGCGCTCGAGGGGAACGTCTGCCGCTGCTGCGCCTATCCGCGGATCGTCGGGGCCGTGCGCCGAGCGGCGGAGCTACGAGAGAAGGCGCTCGTGACGCCGGCGCAGGCGCCAACACTGGATCGGCCGGCACGCCCGTGGGATCTCGTTTCCCCGGCCGAGCGCGACTGGTTCGCGGTGCTGGTAGACGGGCTCGTCACCGCCGTCGAGCCCGAGGGCGAAAGCTGGTCGACGAGTGCGGGCGCTTGGCTCCACGTCGACGTCGACGGGGCCGTGACCGCCTTCACGGGCAAGGTCGACGTCGGGCAGGGGAACCGGACGGCACTCTCGCTGCTCGTTGCCGCTGAGCTCGGGGTGCCGGTGGAGGCGGTGACCCTGGTGATGGGTGACACCGACCTCTGCCCGTACGACCGTGGCACCTTCGGGAGTCGCTCGATGGCAGACGCCGGACCACTGTTGCGGGCGGCAGCCGCCGCCGCGCGGCACTCGCTGAACGAGCGCCCACTCGAGCCGCGCGAGCACCGGGTCGAGCTCGTAGCTGCAGACGTCAGCGCGCCGAAGCGGGCCACGAACGCGCCACCGACAATGCGACAGGGCGGGCTCGAGATCGTCACCGGCGCAGCCCGTTTTCCCAGTGACGTCACCCGACCCGGTCTACTGCACGGATCGGCGCTGAAGCCGCCGACGGCAGGCGCGCAACTGCGCTCAGTCGATCTCGACGGCGCTCGCGCCGTAGTAGGGGTGACCGTAGTCGAGGACGGATCGTTCATCGGCGTGGCGGGCCGTGACCGAGAGGACGTCGAGCGGGCCATGCGAGCGCTGGGAGCGGAGTGGGAGCTGCCGACCGGCCCGGACGACGGTGAGCTCGCGACATACCTGCGCTCGCATCCGGTGGAGCTGGAGGGCTGGGGCGGCTCCTCCGGTCAGGAAGTGGGCGACGTGGAGCGCGCTCTCGCCGAGGCCACGGTCCGCCTCGACGCGACGTACACCACCGCCTACGTCGCGCACGTGCCGCTCGAGACGCGTGCCGCGCTCGCCGAGTGGGAGGACGGGAGATTGACAGTGTGGACGGGGACACAGCGCCCCTTCGGTGTCCGAGCCGAGCTGGCCGAGGAGCTCGGAATCCCCGAGGAGCACGTCCGCGTGGTCGCACCGACCGCGGGCGCGGCCTTCGGTGGAAAGCACCGTGTCGAGGCGGCGATCGAGGCCGCCCGGCTCGCCCGCAACACCAGACGGCCGGTGCACGTGCGTTGGAGCCGCGCAGAGGAGTTCGAGGCGGCGTACGTCCGGCCCGCCGCCGTCATCGACATCCGAAGCGGTGCTCGCTCCGACGGTACTGTCAGCGCCTGGGAGTTCCTCAACGTCGGCTCCGGCGCGGCTGGCATCGGCTGTCCGTACGCGATTCCCAGCCAGAAGATCGCGTACCAGCCCGCCGAGTCACCGTTGCGCCACGGCTCATACCGCGCCCTCGCGGCCACCGCCAACCACTTCGCCCGCGAGTCCCATCTCGACGAGCTCGCCCACCGGCTCGGCGTCGACCCGGTCGACCTGCGGCTACGACAGCTCGAGGATGAGCGGCTCGCCGCCGTCCTCCATGCCGCAGCCGAGCGGGCGGGCTGGAACGGAGGGAGCGGCCTCGGAATCGCCTGCGGCGTCGAGAAGGACGCGTACGTCGCGACCTGCGCCGAGGTCGGCGTCGCACAAGATGGCACGATCCGGGTCACGAGGCTCGTCACCGCCTTCGAATGCGGCGCGATCGTCGACGCCGACAACCTCGCGAACCAGATCGAGGGCGCGACGGTGATGGGTCTCGGCCCCACCCTCTTCGAGCAGGTTGGCTTGGCGCAGGGACGACTCGTCACGCGATCGCTCTCGCAGTACCGGGTGCCCCGCTTTAGCGACGTGCCCTCGATCGACGTCGTCCTGCTCAACCGGCCCGACGTGCCCTCGGCCGGAGCCGGCGAGACGCCGATCGTCTGCGTCGCCCCCGCCGTCGCCAATTCCCTCTTCGCCGCCACCGGTTCGCGGCTCCGTTCGCTGCCGCTGCTCCCGACGGACTACTCGTAAGCGAGGACGTCGCGCACTCGCAGCCGCATCGCACGGCGCGCGGGGAGTGCGCTGGCGGCGAGCGCGAGGACGAGCGCCAGCCCCAGCCACAGCAGGAGTCCCACCGTCGAGAACGAGTACGCGAGCGGGGCGCCGAGGAAGAGGTCTCCCACCGCATCGCTGAGAGCGCGGCCGACGAGCAGGCCGAGCGGTGCGGCGATGGCGGTGCCGACGGCGGCCACGACCAGCCCTTCGACCATAACCAGTCGCGTCACATCGCGGTCACGTGCGCCGACGGCTCGCAGCACGCCGATCTCGCGCTGACGCTCGAGCACATTGATGCTCAGCATTCCGGAGAGCCCGAGCCCGCCGACGACGGCCAGCAGCACGGCCATCACCATGAGGAACGAGGCGATGGTCCCGAAGTTCTCGCGGTCGAGGCTCTTCAGCTCGGCGCTCGTCCGGGCGGACGTCACAGCGAAGCCTGCGCGCTGGAGCCGATCGGCCAGCGCCGCCGCAACCTCGTCCTGTGAGCCATCTGTGCCGACCACGAGCCGTCGGGCGAGGCCTTCTTCCCCGGCTGCGCGTGCGAGCGTCCCGCCGTCCGCGTACATGACGGGGCCGATGACGATTCGCTGAGCGACGCCGACGACGCGCCACGAGGCCGGCGCGCGACCGTTCACGGACAGCCGGACGCGGTCGCCTGGACGGAGTCCCTCCTCGCTCTCGAGCACATCGGTGTTGACGACGACGGCACGGCCGTCGTTGGAGCGCAACCCGCGTCCGCGGACGATGCGCGGCTGCAGCAAGTCGGATCCAGCGGGCGCGCCGACGACGGAGAACGTCTCGCTCTCGCTGCCGTCGGGACGCACCCGGTACGCGCCCTCCACGGACCAGGCCTCGGCGTTGGCTACTCCCGGCGTCCCCAGCGCGGCCCGCTCAAGCGCGGCGCCGGAGTACGGCCGTTCGAAGTTGACGCCGACGTCGTAGCCCGCGTACGTCGCTCCCTCGTCAAGCGTTCGGTACAGCGACTCGCGCACGCTGAGGACGCCGACGAACACGGCGCCACCGAGGGCGAGTGCGGCGACCGTCAACACGAGGCGTCCCTTCCGTCGCAAGGCGTTCGTGAGGGCGAGGCGGGCGGCCACAGGAACGCGCGCCGCCCGCTCGGCGAGAAGACCCGGGAGACCTCGGCTGCCCTCGTGCCCACCGCCGGCGATCGCCTGGCGCACCGTGAGCCTGCTCGCGCGCATGGCCGGCACGAGCGCGGCGGCGAGCGGCAGCGCGATGGCGGCAGCCGCCTGGAGCGCAAGGACATACGGCGGGATCGAGAAAGCAGCCGCGTCGAGGTTGATCAGCCCGGCTGCATAGTCGATGAGGAGCAGCGCTCCCACCGCGGACAGCGGCAGGGCGATCACAAGCGCAAGGAGTCCGTAGATGCCGGCGGAGCCGAGATAGAGCGCGGTCGTCTCCCGCGGCCGGGCGCCGATCGCCTTCATGACGCCGATCTGCCGCCGCTGCTGGGTCACCGTCGCCGAGACAACGTTGACGACGAGGAAGATGCCCATCACGAGGCAGACGACGGCGAGCACGGTGAGCAGCAGCACCATTGCCTCGACCGGATCGGCGGCCCAGAACCGGCCCGGCTCCGGGACGATCGTCTCCTCGACGACTGCTCCGTCCGCTTCGAGCTGCCTCCTAACGTCTGCGGCCGCGCGCTCTGCGTCACGCCGCTCGCCGGGCACGCGCAGCAGCAGCTCGTTCGGATGGCCGCGGTCGACGAGCCGCCCGAGCATCTCGGCCGTGACGTAGCCGTAGAGCACTCCCGACACGCGCGTGGCCGGGAAGTTGACGTCGTGGACAGTTCCCGACACGCGCACCGTCGCTCGGCTACCGGTCGGCAGCTGCACGTCGACCGAGTCACCGATCTTGGCGCTGAGCTCGCCGAGCGACGTCCGCTCGACGAGCATCGTCCCGGACGAGGGAGGCCACTCGCCGCGGCCCTGTGTGACCCGCCCGATGCGCTGCCCTTCAAACCGAGGAAGCGCGAAGAGGACGAAATCGCGGGAGCGCTCGTCCTCGAGTAGACGGGCGCCTACAACTCGTCGCGCCTCGGCATCGACTACTCCGGGGACGCTACGCGCCGTGTCGAGGGCGTCGGGCGGTAGTGACTGCGCGCGGAGCGTCGCGCTCGGAAACGCGCCTTCGTCGCGGCTCGCGTCAAGCGTCCGCAGCATGAGGGACCGAGCGCCCGCGACCATGCCCACGACCGCGACGCCGATGGCGATCGAGAGGATGACGAGCACCGTCCGGCCGGGGCTCGACCGCAGGTCGCCGACGATCTTCCGCGCGCGCGCCGAGCCCATCAGCTGGCGGCGAGCCGGGCGTCGATCTCCTGCAGGAACTCCCGGTGAGCCGGCTCCGACTCGTGCATCAGCTGCTCGAACGTCGCCCGGTCGAGTGCCATCACCTCGGTGGCACGCTCCGGGGCGGCGCGGACGGTCGCCCGGCGTGTTCCGCCGCGCAGGAGCGCGATCTCGCCGAAGTACTCCCCGCGCCCGTGCCTGTTGACGATGACCTCGGCGCCGTCCGGGTGCCGGAGGAAGACCTCGACCTCACCTTCGGTGATGATGTACAGGGCGTCGGCCTCGTCCCCTTGGCGGACGATCACCGCGCCGGGCGCGTAGGTCTCACGCCGCAGGTGCGCCGCCGCAACGCCGAGCTGGTCGAGATCGAAGGTGGCGAGCGCCCGGCGCACGTACTCGTTTACGACCGTGCCGTCAGCCACGACTACCGTGCGCGTGGCCCGCGCCGCAAGGTCGTTGTCGTGCGTGACGATGAGAACCGTCTTCCCGTCTGCCACGAGCTGCTCGAAGAGGTCGATCATGGACGCCGCGGTCGCCGAGTCGAGGTTGCCCGTCGGCTCGTCCGCGACCAGCAGCGGTGCGTCGGTTGCGAGCGCTCGCGCGATCGCGACACGCTGCTGCTCACCGCCCGACACGGCGGCGGGAAGCTTCCGCGCCTTCTCGGCGAGACCGACGCGGGTGAGGAGCTCGAGCGCCCGCTCCCGCCGCTCGCGCGGCGTCCAAAGGCGGCAGAACTCCATCGGCAGCACGACGTTGTCGAGCAGCGAGATGGTCGGCAGCAGCTGGAAGAACTGGAAGACAAGACCCACAGTCCGGCCTCGCCACTGGGCCGTCGCTCCCTCGCTGAGCTCGTGCACCGCCGTTCGGTCGACCCAGACGGCGCCGCTCGACGGCCGGTCGATGCCCGTGATCATGTTGACCAGCGTGCTCTTGCCGCTGCCTGACTTCCCGATCACGGCTACGAACTCGCCCGCGCCGACCTCGAGGCTCACACTCCGCAGCGCGGTCAGGCTTCCCGCGGGCGTGTCGTACCGCTTCACGACGTCATCGAGGTGGATCAGCGGGCGACCGTCCACCGTTCCGAGGATAGACGGCCTCGGTCGTGGGAGCTATCGTCCCGCCGTGGCCTCGTGAGGCTCCCGCCGTACTCAACCGGCTGGTATGCGTTCGGGCTGGCGTCCGAGCTGTCTGCCGGTGTCGTGCTCTCCCGTCCCTTCATGGGCGAGGATCTCGTCGTCTACCGGACGAGATCCGGAGTCGTCCGCGCGGTCGAGCCGTACTGTGCTCACCTCGGCGCGCATCTCGGCTACGGAGGTTGGGTCGACGGCGAGCTCATCGTCTGTCCGTTTCACGCGTTCGCCTACGACGACGCGGGGGCCTGCGTCCGCACCGGCTATGGGACGAAGCCGCCGGCCAAGGCGCACCTCGCTCAGCGGCCTGTACGCGAGGCGAACGGCCTCGTGCTCGCGTGGCACGGCGTGGGAGCGCCGTCGTGGGAAGCGATCGTGCACGGCTACCGCAACGTGCGGATGCTGCGGGAGGCCGCCGACGGCCCGTACCTGAGCACGGCGTTCTTCGCCGAGCATCCGTTGCCGTCGCCGCTGCCGTGGCGGTGCGTCGCGTTCGAGTTCGAGACGCAGATCTACGGGCTCGGCTACTCACTCGTCGACGTGCGCGTGCACCGGCCTCGCCTCGAGGTGCGTCTCTGGGTCCTGCCGACGCCGATCGACGAGCGACGACTGACCCTGCGGCTCGCGGCGAGCGTGCGTGCGCCGGCCCGGCGGCTGCCCGCAGCTCGCGTGCTCGACAGGGCCGTAGCGCAGCTCGTCCTGTGGGGCTTCGCCCGCGGGGCGAAACAGGACTTCCCGATCTGGGAGAACAAGCAGTACCGCGAGCGGCCGGCGCTCGCAGGCGGCGACGGGCCGATCGGCCTCTACCGCCGTTGGGCCCGGCAGTTCTACGACGACGCCGGGGCCGCCGCGCAGCCGGTCGCGCGCGGGGAGCCGCTGGTGTCGAGCCCGTGAGGCGCAGGCGCCGGTTCGTCATCGGCCTCGTGATCCTCGTCCCGCTGATCGCCGCCACGGCGATCGCGGCCGCGATCGCCACTGGCCTCCTGCTCGACGACAAGGCAACCCCCGTGTCGATCCACGACGTGCTGGAGCGCTTCCACGAGGGCGAGCCCGTCGCGGGCGCAGAGGCGCTCGACGGCGTCTATCTCTATAAGACGCGCGGTGAAGAGTCCGTCGACGCGCTCGGCGGCGCGACTCACCAATATCCGAAGGCGACGAGCATCACGGTGGTCACAGTGCCGTGTGGCATGAGACTGCTCTGGCAGCCCTTCGAGGAGCGCTCGGCGACGTGGACGCTCTGTGCGACCGGCTCTGGGATCGAGCTGTCC
>JBOGZW010000069.1:0-8065 GCA_050697575.1 Gaiellaceae bacterium
CGCCTGCTCGTCCGCTACGACCGCCGCGCCGAGATCCACGAGGCCTTCCTCGCCCTCGGCTGCTGCCTCGTCTGCTTCAGGAGACTCGCGCGGTCATTCTGATGCGAGTTCTTAGCCGCTCTGAAATGCGGGAGATCGCAAAAAAGGCGGCCGGGGGTTCAAAAACTATCAGTCTGCGGAGTTACGCCGCTACTGAGGCCGGAGCGCGAGGATGGCCTCGGCCGTCCGTGAGTCGAGCGTGTGCCCTGATCGGCTGGCCTTGTGGATGACTCGGCTGCTTTGTGGCAGGCGCGATCCTCGGGCATCAGGCGCCCGAAGTCGCGCACTTCGATCCGTCCCGGTTGCTCTAGGTCTAGCTCGGGGCCGCGGCCGACTCGTCGCTCTCCCAGAGGCCGAACGTGTTGCCCTCGGTGTCCACGCAGATGGCGAAGTAGCCCATGCTCGGCACCGGGCTCTTGGGCATGACGACCGTGCCGCCGAGCGACTTCACCTTCTCCGAAGCCGCCTCGACGTCGTCCACGTCGAAGTACACGGTGATGCCGGTCTGGCCCTCTTGCCGGCTCTGAAGGGCTCCGCCTGGCTCGGTTGACTGCGTCAGGTAGTAGCCGCTGTCCTGGAATTCCTCGAAGTCCCAGCCGAAGAGCGAGCTCCAGAACGACGTCGCGCGTCCGGCGTCATCCGCGGGGAACTCCCAGTGCACGAGTTTGCCTGCCATGCGCTCTCCTCCCGTCGTCGAAGGTCCGCGAAGGCTAGTCGAAGTCAGTGCAGCCAGCCGTCGCGGTATCGCGTCGGTGAGGCTCCGGGAAGCGGGCGTATGCGACGTCCGCGTCGTCCGTCTCCTTCTCGACGCCGTGCGCCGTGCCGGAGTGCAGTCTCGTCGACCGTGTACCACTGACGGAGCGGTGCTCCTCACCCTCGATGACGAGCAGCGCATCGCCGGCGAGTACGAGGAAGCCTCCTGGTCGGTCTCCCAGTGGTACATCGCCATCGGCTCACCCGGCCACAGCACATCGATGCCCATCCCGAGGAGCGAGAAGTCGGCCCGGCCCTGGAGGCCTGGCGCAACCCCTTTGGGCTTCGTGACCACGGCCCGATGATGCACTGTCCGTGCGAGGGGTTTGGAAAGCGCCGCGACGGCAACCACCTCCATGTGGGCTACACGAAGACGAACCTCAGGAGCGACGTCGAGAACCAGGCTCCGAAATTCGACATGCCGCCGGAGATGGAGGCCCGCTTTGCCCGCAGGTCGGTCGGCGGAGAGACGCTTGGGCTAAGCCTGTTCACGCTCGCGCCGAACTTCCGCATCCCATTCGGCCACAAGCACTCGGAACAGGAAGAGGTCTACGTCGTTGTTCGCGGCTCGGGGCGGATCAAGGTGGAGGACGAGATCGTCGACGTAGCCGAGTGGGACGCGATCCGTTTCGCGACGAACACGATGCGGTGCGTCGAAGCAGGGCCGGATGGCATCGAGTACGTCGCGTTCGGCGCCGGCGAGGATCCCATGGACGCCGACATGGCGCCCAACTGGTGGAGTGATAGTACTGCCTAGAGCTCGATGCTCGGCAGGTCGAGCTCGCCGGCGGCCCGCTCGAGCGCGGCGAGCGCGATCGCAAGGTCCTGGATGGCGAGGCCGGTGGAATCGAACGCCGTGATCTCGTCGTCGGCGCGCCGCCCATCCGCCTGCCCCGCCAGAACCGCGCCGAGGTCGGTCACGTCGTCGCGGGCGAGTGCGCCTGCTTCGACCGCGTGGGCGAGCTCGCCGTTGTGGCTCGCCTGCTCCCAGTCGTCGCAGAAGACACGCGCGCGCGCCAGCTCGGCGACGGCGATCTCGGCCTTCCCCGGCCCGTCCGCGCCCATGAGACTGACATGCTGGCCCGGCATGAGCGTTCCCTCACCGATCACGAGCTCGTGGCCCGGCGTCATCGTCACGACGAGGTCAGCGGAGAGCGCCTCCCCGAGCGATTGTGCGACGACAGCACCGAGCGCCGCCGCTGCCTGCCCGGCGCGTTGAGTGTCGACGTCGAAGATCGCAACCTCCCGGCCTAGCGCGAGGAACGTCCGCGCCGCTGCTTTCCCGTTGACGCCGGCGCCGATGACGGTGGCGGACCTGGCGTCCACGCGGCCGAGCGTCTCGGCGGCGAGGACGGCTGCCGCGCCGGTGCGGAGCGCGGTCACGGCGGCCGCGTCGAAGCAGGCGACGAGCCGCCCGTCCTCCGCGCTCGACAGGAGCACGAGCCCGGTGACGGTCGGCAGCCCCTTGGCCGGATTGCCGGGGAACGACGTCACCCACTTGAGCGCCGCGTAGCCGCCGCCGAGCGCCGGCATCGCGCGGAAGTCCCCGGCCGGGTAGGCGGGGACGTAGACCTTGGGCGGCATCGTCCACTCGCCCCGCGCATACGCGACGAAGGCCTCTCGCACCGCGGCGACGGCACGTTCCGGCGATACGGCCGCCTCCACGTCCCGCCCGCTGAAGAACGGAACGCTCAGAGCGCCTTGACCGCGGAGACGAGCGTCTCGACGGACGCCTTCGCGTCGCCGAAGAGCATCGACGTCTTCGGGTCGACGAACAGCGGGTTGTCGACGCCTGCGAAGCCGGGGCTCATCGAGCGTTTCAGGACGACGACGTTCTTCGCGTGATCGACATTGAGGATCGGCATCCCGTAGATCGGGCTGCCCGGGTCGCTGCGCGCCGCCGGGTTCGTCACATCGTTCGCCCCTATGACGAGCGCGACGTCCGTCTGCTCGAAGGCGGGGTTGATCTCATCCATCTCGTGCAGCTGGTCGTAGGGCACGTTCGCCTCCGCCAGGAGAACGTTCATGTGGCCCGGCATGCGCCCGGCCACCGGGTGGATGGCGTAGCGGACGTCCACGCCCTTCTTGTCGAGCTCGTCCGCCAGCTCGCGGACGGCGTGCTGCGCCTGCGCCACGGCGAGGCCATAGCCCGGCACGATGACGACGCGCTGGGAGTACGCCAGCAGGACGGCGACGTCCTCGGCGGTCGTCGACTTGACAGCGCCACCGGACGCTACGAGCGCCTCCTCGGTCACCTGGAGCTGTCCGAAGGCGCCGAACAGGACGTTCACGACCGAGCGCCCCATCGCCTTCGCCATCATCAGCGTCAGCAGCGTGCCCGCCGCTCCGACGAGCATCCCGCTGACGATGAGCACGGTTTGGTGCAACACAAACCCGGTGGCGGAAGCCGCGATGCCGGTAAAGGCGTTGAGGAGCGAGATGACGACAGGCATGTCGGCGCCGCCGATCGGCAGCACGAACAGCACGCCGAACGCGAGCGCGCCGAGAATGATCGCGACGAGCAGCGCCTCCTTCTCGACACCGGCGACGATCGCGATGCCGAGGCCGACGAGCAGCGCGAGCAGGGCGAGGTTGCCGTACTTCTGGCCGGGATACGTGATCGGCCGGCCCGTCATCAGCTCCTGGAGCTTCGCGAAGGCGATCATGCTGCCCGCGAACGAAACGGAGCCGATGAGCGCCGAGAGGACGATCGCGACGGAGACGTTCAGGTCGAGGTCGCCGGGCTCCGCAATCGAATTGTGAAAGTCCGCGAGCGCGATCAGCGCCGCTGCGCCGCCCCCGACGCCGTTGAACAGCGCCACCATCTGCGGCATCGCGGTCATCTTCACGGCACGGGCCGCATACGCCCCGATCGGCGCAGTCACGGCCATGACAACGATCACCCAAACGAATTGATCCGAGTCGAGGCCGGGCAAGAAGAACGTCGCCACGATGGCGACGGCCATGCCGAAGGCGCCGATCCAGTTGCCGTGGCGCGCTCGCGCCGGGTCGGAGAGGTAGCGCAACGCGAGGATGAAGGAGACGATCGTGACGATGTACGCCACGCCCACCCAATCGCCACGCGTCATTCCTCTGGTTCCTTCTTCGCGGGCTCGCGACGCTTGAACATCTGGAGCATGCGGTCGGTGACGACGAAGCCACCGACGACGTTGCCGGTTCCGAGCGCGACCGCCAGGAGGGCGACGAACCGCACCCAGCCGGTCTGGTCGGGCAGCGACGCGACGATGATCGCGCCGACGACGACGATGCCGTGGATCGCGTTAGACCCGGACATGAGCGGCGTGTGCAGGAGCGTCGGCACCTTCGAGATCACTTCGAAGCCGAGAAACGCGGCGAGAATCAGCACCGTCAGCTCGATCAAGAAGCTCGTAGTCACGAAGCCGCCTCCTGCCGGGTGACGCAGGCGCCGGCGGTGATCTCGTCGCCCCAATCGAGCTTCAGCTGTCCCTCGGGGGCGAGGTGCTGCAGCAGCGCCATGACGTTGCGCGCATAGAGCTGGCTCGCGTGGGTGGGCATCGTGCTGGGGAGGTTCAGAGGTCCCACGATCGTGACGCCGCTCTCCACGACCTCCTCGCCCGGCTTGGTGAGCGCACAGTTGCCGCCCGTCTCCGCAGCGAGATCGACGATCACCGAGCCGGGGCGCATCGCCCGGACGGCGGTCTCCGGGATGAGCTTCGGCGCCGGCCGGCCGGGAACGGCGGCCGTCGTGATGACGACGTCGAACTCGGGCAGGCGCTCCTCGAGCGCCGCTTGCTGCTGTGCCTGCTGTTCGGAGGTGAGCTCGGCCGCATAGCCGCCCTCCGTCTCCTCGCCACGGATACCGAGATCGAGGAACGTCGCGCCCAGCGACTCCACCTGCTCCTTCACGACGGGGCGCACGTCGAACCCGGAGACGACGGCGCCGAGGCGGCGGGCGGTGGCGAGCGCCTGGAGCCCCGCGACGCCCGCGCCGAGCACGAGCACCTTCGCCGGCGGAACCGTACCGGCTGCGGTCGTCAGCATCGGGAAGAACTTCGGCAGCCGCTCGGCGGCCAGCAACACGGCCTTGTAGCCGCCCACGGTCGCCTGGGACGAGAGGGCGTCCATGGGTTGCGCGCGCGTGATGCGCGGGATCGACTCCATCGCGAACGCGACGACGCCCTGCGTGCGAAGCCGCTCGATGCCTTCGGGGTCGGTGAGCGGCTGGAGGAACGCGACGAGGACGTCACCGCTCCTGAGCTTTCCGATCTCCTCGGCGGACGGCTTCTGCACCATGACGATCGCCTCGGCCTGGCCGAGGACGGCGTCGACGATCGATGCTCCGGCTGCCTCGTACTCCGCGTCGTCGAAGCCCGCCGACGTCCCCGCTCCCCGCTCGACTGCGACCGTGAAACCGGCGCCCACGAGGCGCGAGGCGACGTCCGGAACGAGGGCCACACGGCGCTCGCCCGGCGCCGTCTCTGTCGGGACCCCGACCTGCATGCGGCGCAACTCTACGCGAGCCGCGGACATCCTTCGCCGGAAGGGAAAGGGGGAGAGGCCTGGAATCCCAGCCAATGGCGCTCATGGACCTGGCCCGGGCGATCGAGGCTCGCGACCCGTACTCGTCGGGGCATGCGGCACGAGTGACCGCGATCGCCGAGGTCGTCGCCGCAAGGCTCGGCTGGGACGAGGAGCAGATCGACGTCCTGCGCATCGGAGCCGCTCTGCACGACATCGGCAAGCTCGCCGTTCCCGACACCGTGTTGCGGAAGCCGGGGCCTCTGAGCGACGACGAGTTCGTCCATGTGCGCGCCCATCCCGAGGAAGGGGCGCGAATGCTCGGGCTGGTCGGCACGCTGCGCGCGGCCGTGCCGTGCGTCCTCCATCACCACGAGCGCTGGGACGGTAGCGGCTACCCGACCGGCACGGCGGGCTCGGACATCCCGCCCGAGGCACGCGTGCTCGCCGTCGCCGACGCGTTCGACGCGATGACGTCGGACCGGCCGTACCGGCCGGCGCTGTCCGAGGCGCGAGCAGTCGCCGAGCTTGAGCGGTGCTCGGGCTCGCAGTTCGACCCCGACGTAGTTGCCGTCTTCGCCGAGGCCTGGCGGCAAGGCGCGTTCGAGATGCCGTCCGGCATCCGAGTTGCTTCCCTGTAGGAGGAATGCGGACCAGCTAAGGCGCCGGTATCTCGAAGACCTTCAAGTCGTAGAGAGCTACTTCTCCTTCGCCTCGCAGGTCTTCGAGCCGCGGATCCAGCCGCCCCCGTTTGCGAGCTCGCCCACAGCAATCAGGCGTCCTGACTTCTGGAGTCGGACGACCATCCGGGCCCTGCCGGCTCCTTCGGTCAGCGTGATGAGCACCCGCCCGGTCTCGAGGCAGCCGAACTTCCGACCGAACGCCCAGCCGTCCTTGACCCGCGTGACGGGGCCCAGGCCGGCCAGGGAGGGCCCCTTCAGCTGCGCGTTCACGACCGAGCACTTGGGAGACGGGCGCGAGAGCTTCGCGGTCGTCCAGCCGTAGACGTTGAGCCCCCCCGGCAGCTTGCCGCCGAGGCTCCAGACAACGATCACCGCCCGTTCCTTGGGCACGCCGACGTTCCCGAGGCCGCCGAGATTCCACCCCCAGTCGCGATCGCCGATGAGCTGGACGTTGAACGAGCCCCACACCTGGGCGCAGGCGTACGTGGTCGTTGCCGCCGGCGTTGCGTTGCCTACCGCCACCGGGAGCACGCCCGCGACGATGGTCGCGGCGACCAAAGTCCTCAGAGCGTTGCCCATACCTCAAGCTTAGATCGCACGCGCCTGATCACATCGTCCGTGAATTCCGTCGTCGACACATGGCCGCCGAGGTCCGCGGTGCGGATGCCGTCGGCGACCGCTTCGAGGCTCGATTCGCGGATCGCACGCGCAGCGTCTGCCGCTTCTTCGCCGGCGAAGTTCAGCAGGGCGGATGCCGCGAGGATCATCGCGAGCGGGTTGGCGACGTTCTTGCCGAAGAGGCTCGGCGCGGTGCCGTGTGCGGCCTCCGCGAGCACGACGTCCGGAACATAGTCTTCTCCGAACGCGACGACTAGCGACTCCGACCCCGCGATCGACCCGAAGAGCGGCAGTACGAGATCGGAGAGGATGTCGCCGTCTCGGTTGAGGGCGGGGATGACCATCGGGTCGCCGCTGGCGGAGAGGAGCAGCGCGAACGTCGCGTCGATCAGCTGTGGGTTGTACGGGACGTCGGGATGGCGCTCGGCGGCCTCGTCCATCTCCTCCTTCAGCATGCCCTCGTAGATCGGGCTCACCGTGTACTTCGGCCCGCCGAAGACCTTGGCGCCGGTGCGTTCCGCCAGCCGGAATGAGAACTCAGAGACGGCGTGGCAGACGCGGCGCTCGATGCGCTCGGTGCGCAGTGCGACCTCGTCGTCGCCCTCTCCTTCACGCCACTCCTGCGCGCCGTAGGCATCGCCCACCGCCATGCGGACGACCGAGATCGGCGCGTGGACGCCGCCGACCGGCGCCACGCCCGGAATGCGCCTCCCCGTGCGGACGATCACTTCGCCGCCGATCTCCTCGCGCAGGATCCTGTTCGGCGAGCCGACGTCGCCTGCGCCTTCGGGCGTGACCGTCGCCGCCTTTAGCCCGAGCCCGGCCTCGCGCACCGCCGCCGCGGCTTCGTAGACGATGGCGTTTTTCGATGCGCGACGACCATCGAGCGAGAGGTCGAAGCGAGGGAGCTCGAATTCGATACCGATCACGTCCGGCACGAGCACACGGAGGGCGTCTTCGAGCAGCTCCTGCCCTGTCTCGTCCCCCTCGAGCACGACGATCGTCCTTCGCTCCACGGCGGCGGATTGTACGCGGTCGCCTGACTGCGAATTACGGCCGCTCTCTTTTCTCGCCATTTATCGTCTAGGATTCACCTTTACGGCTCACAAAACGAAGGAGATTTCGATGGCCAAGAAGACGATTCTCGTCTGCGACATGTGTGGCGCCGAAGTCGAGGAGCAAAAGGGTGCCACGATGCGGATCACGTACACGGATGCGAGGCGCGGCTCGAGGCAGGCCGATCTCTGTGACAGCTGCGCCGGCAAGCAGCCCGGCCGTACGGTCGCGCGTCGCGGCCGCAGGCCGAAGTCGGTCGCCGCGTAACGCACAGCCCACATAAGACCGCACGCCTCGAAACGGGACGGGGGACAGGATGAATCCAGTCCCCCGTGCAGCCTAGACTGGGTGACGTGCCGCTGACACTGCTCGCGGGGCCCGCAAACGCCGGCAAGGTCGCCCTCTTGCTCGACCGC
>JBOGZW010000070.1:0-7748 GCA_050697575.1 Gaiellaceae bacterium
GTGGTGCACCGCTTGCTGACCACGATGGGCGCCGCGTCCGTGATCGCGCTCGCGATCCCCGTGATGGGCGGCGGCTCGGGCTCCGGCTCCGCGAAGCTGCCGCAGCGGATCGGCAAGCCGGAGGGGTCGCTCGTGCTGCTCGAGTGGCCGGGCTATTCCCACCCGAGCTTTGCGGCCGACTATGAGCAGGAGACGGGATGCAAGATCACACGGCGTGACGTGGCGTCCTCGGCCGACATGGTCGAGCTCATGAGGCGAGGCCCGTATGACCTCGTCTCGGCGTCGGGTGACGTGAGTGGCCAGCTCATCGCCCGGCGCTATGTCCAGCCAATGAACGTGAAGCTCGTACCGCAGTGGCGTCAGCTCGCGCCGACGTTCCGCTCGCCGGCCGCGAACACGGTCGGCGGTGTCCACTACGGCGTGACCGTGATGTGGACGCCGAACGAGCTCCTCTATCGCACTGACGCGCGCGGCCCCACCCCCGTGTCGTGGCGGGCGGTGTACGACGATCGCTTCCACGGCAAGGTGTCGGTTCCCGACAACCCGATGCAGATCGCCGATGCCGCGCTCTACTTGAAGTCGCGCACCCCGAAGCTCGGCATCCGGGACGTCTACGAGCTCACGCCGCGGCAATTCGACGCCGCGACGGCGCTCCTGCGGCGGCAGGCGCCGCTCGTGAAGCGCTACTGGCAGTACGCGAGCGAGCAGATCCTCGACTTCCGCACCGCTGCGGCCGTCGTCGGCTCGAGCTGGCCGTACCAGCGCCAGGTCCTGCTCGCCGCTGACGTGCCCGTGAGCCGGCGAGTGCCGCGCGAGGGCGCGACGGCCTGGGCGGACAGCTGGCTCCTGGCGAAGCAGGCGCGACACCCGAACTGCGCATACCTCTGGATGCGGCACGTGCTTGCCGCCGACGTCCAGGCATCCCAATCGCTGCTGCTCCGCGAGTCGCCCGTCAATCCGCTTGCGTGCCCGATCATGGACGCGACGGAGGGGGGGTCGTGTGCCGCCTACTACGGCTCGGCGCCCGCGGCGCTGCTCAAGCGCCTCGTCTTCTGGAAGGCGCCCGCGGCCCGCTGTGGCTACGGCGGCCGCACGGACTGCGTCCCGTACAAGCGCTGGCAGCGCGCGTGGGCGAACGTCGTCGGTTGATAATGGTGGGACGAGCTAGGCGCGAGGAGGTGTGAGATGGCTGTGACGGTTGCGCAACACAAGAACCTCATTGGCGGTAAGTGGGTGAACGCGGTCGACGGCCAGACGATGGAGGTGCTCAACCCGTCGACCGGCGAGGTCATCGCCGAAGTGCCTCGCTGCTCGGCGGAGGACGTCGAGCGAGCGGTCGACGCTGCGGGCGACGCCTGGGACGAGTGGCAATCGAAGACGCCGAAGGACAGGATGGAGCTTCTGCTGGCGCTCGCCGACGTCATGGAGCAGAACGCCGAGGAGCTGTGGCAGCTCGAGTCTCTGAACGTCGGCAAGCCGGCCGCCATCGCGCGTGACGAGATCCCGTTCTCCGTCGACAACCTCCGCTTCTTCGCCGGCGCAGCCCGCAATCTCGAGGGCAAGTCCGCGGCCGAGTACGTCGAGGGCTACACGTCGATCATCCGTCGCGAGCCGCTCGGCATCGTGGCCGGCATCACGCCGTGGAACTACCCGCTGATGATGGTCGTCTGGAAGCTCGGCCCGGCGCTCGCCGCCGGCAACGTTCAGATCCTCAAGCCCGCCGAGCAGACGCCGTTGACGACGCTGCGCTTCTTCGAGCTCGCGCAGGATGTCGTGCCGCCGGGCGTCGTCCAGGTGGTAACCGGCGACGGCGTGCCGGTGGGCGACATGCTCGTCCGGCACCCCGAAGTCCGGCTCGTGTCCCTGACCGGCGACATCGAGACGGGGAAGACGATCGCCCGCAACGCCGCGGACAGCCTGAAGCGCGTGCACCTCGAGCTGGGTGGCAAGGCGCCGATGGTCGTGCTCGACGACGCAGACCCAGCAACCGTCGCCGAGGCGATCAAGATCGGCGGCTACTGGAACACCGGCCAGGACTGCACCGCCTCCTCGCGGATCATCGTCCACGACCGTGTGTACGACGACGTGCTCGCAGAGTCGGTAAAGGCCGTCGAGGCGATGAAGGTCGCCGATCCGGCCGAGGGCGAGGACGTCGACATGGGCCCGCTCATCTCCGCCGAGCAGCGCGAGCGCGTGCTCGGGTTCCTCGAGCGCGCCGTCGACGCGAAGGCGACCGTCGTCACCGGCGGCGGCACTGTCGGCGACCGTGGCTTCTTTGTTCAGCCGACGGTCGTCGCCGACGTGGACCAGGACTCGGAGATCGTGCAGAAGGAGGTCTTCGGCCCCGTCGTCACCATGCAGCGCTCCTCCTCCGACGACGAGGCGATCGCGATGGCCAACGGCGTCCGCTACGGCCTTGCGGCGTCGGTCTTCTCCGAGAACGTGGGGCGGGCGCTGAAGGTAGCGGCGAAGCTCGACTTCGGCACGGTGTGGGTGAACGAGCACCTGTTCCCGCTCTCCTCGGAGATGCCGCACGGCGGCTTCAAGGAGTCGGGCTACGGCAAGGACATGTCGATCTACTCGATGGAGGAGTACACCCGCATCAAGCACGTCGCGGTGAAGCTCGCGTAGGGATTTGACCGAATGCGTGCCGGATGAAAGGATCCGCCACGCATTGCGAGGAACTGCGGTCGCTTCGAACAGCAAGGCGCAGCCTCGCCGCGGGCCCGTCTCCCGGCCGCGCGAGCTCGACGCCGTCGACCGCGCGATCATCGAGGCGCTCCAGCGCAACGGCCGGGAGCCATTTCGCCGCATCGCCGCCCGACTCGACGTCTCCGAGGCCACGGTACGGGCCCGCTACGCGCGGCTTCGCGACGACGACATCCTCCAGGTCACCGGCGTCACGAACCCGCTCGGGCTCGGCTTCGACGCCCAGGCCCTGGTCGGCGTTCGCACATCCGGGCCACCCGAGCCGGTGGCGGAAGAGATCGCGCGCTGGGCGGAGGCCGGCTACGTCGTCATTACCGCAGGCCAGTTCGATGTCCTCGTCGAGCTCGTCTGCGAGGACCGCCGTCACCTGCTGGAGTTGACGAGCCGCATCCGCGGCCTCAACGGCGTTACTTCGACCGAGAGCTTTCTCTACCTCGAGCTCTGCAAGCAGGTCTACGAGTGGGGCGTGCGCCTCTCGTGACCGTCGCGGACGTTCGGCTGGAAGACGTGACGAAGCGCTTCGACAACACCGTCGCCGTGGACGACCTCTCGCTCGAGGTGGAGCGAGGCAGGTTCTTCGCGCTGCTCGGGCCCTCGGGCTGCGGCAAGACGACGACGCTTCGCATGATCGGCGGGTTCGAGGAGCCGAGCGAAGGCCGGGTCTTCCTCGGCGATCGCGACGTCGTCGGCCTGCCGCCATACAAGCGTGACGTGAACACGGTGTTCCAGTCGTACGCGCTCTTTCCGCACCTGCCGGTCTTCGAGAACGTCGCGTTCGGCCTTCGCAGGACCGGCGTCGGTGGGGTTGAGCTTCGGCGTCGTGTCGACGAGGCACTCGAGCTCGTCGCGCTCTCCGGCTTCGGGGCACGAAAGCCCAAGCAGCTGTCGGGCGGCCAGCAGCAGCGCGTCGCTCTGGCCCGGGCACTCGTCTGCCGCCCGCGCGTGTTGTTGCTCGACGAGCCGCTCGGTGCTCTCGACCTCAAGCTCCGAAAGCAGATGCAGCTCGAGCTGAAGCGCATCCAGCACGAGGTCGGCATCACGTTCATCCACGTCACGCACGACCAGGAGGAGGCCATGACGATGGCGGACACGATCGCGGTAATGAACGGCGGGCGGATCGAGCAGCTGGGTGCCCCTGAAGAGCTCTACGAGCGCCCACTGACCGCGTTCGTGGCCGGGTTCCTCGGCGTCTCGAACCTCCTGCCGGCCATTGTCGAGGGACCGGATGCCGTGCGCCTCGACGACGGCACTGTCGTCCGAGCGACGGCGAACGGCCATGCTGGCCGCGTTGCCGCAGGCGTGCGGCCTGAGAAGATCGCCCTCGGCGAGCAGGGTGGCGCCAATCGCCTCGCTGGGACGGTCGTGGAGACGGCCTACATCGGCGTGGCCACGCAACTCGTAGTGAAGACACCGGCGGGCACCGTCCAGGTCTTCGCCCAGAACATCGACTCCAGTTCGCGTGTGCCGGCGGCGGGATCGCCGGTCACGCTCAGCTGGAGCCCCGAGTCCACATTCGTCGTCGAGTGTCAGGAGGGGGAGGAGGAGGAGTAATGACCATCGAGATCACGAGGAAGCAGCTGCTTCGGCGAGGAGCGGCCGGAGTGACCGTGCTGTCGCTCCCCGGCCTGCTCGCCGCATGCGGTGGGGGTGGCGGAGGAGACGGCGGGGACGGAGGCGAGCTGAAGGACGTCCTCAACTTCTCGAACTGGGAGCTCTACATCGACACGCCGAGCACTCGCAAAGCCGCGGGCCTGACAGGCCCGACGACGCTCCAGCAATTCACGGCGAAGAACGGGATCAAGGTCAACTACTACGAGGACGTCAATGACAACCCCGGTTACTTCGCGAAGGTGCAGGGCAGGCTTTCGCGGGGTCAGGGCATTGACCGCGACATTATCGTCTCCACCGACAACGACCGGTTCCTGGGCGAGTACATCACCAACGGTTGGGCGCTGAAGCTCGACAAGAGCCTCATTCCGAACATCTCGAACCTCATCGACGCGCAGGCGAGCCCTCCGTTCGACGCGAACCGTGACTACACCCTGCCCTGGTTCTCCGGGATGGACGGCATCGCGTGGAACGAGGATCTCACAGACCCTGTGACCAGCGTCACACAGCTCCTCGAGGACCCGAAGCTGAAGGGCAGGGTCGGCGTCTGGAACTCCATGGGCGACACCCTAGGCTTGGTGATGCTCGAGAACGGCGACGATCCCGCGAAGGTCACCGATGCATCGTTCGATCGTGCATTGGCCGTTGTCCAGAAGGCGCAGGACGCCGGTCAGATCCGGCGCTTCTACGGCAACGACTACGCGCAGCCCCTAGCGACAGGCGACCTCGCAGCGAGCATGGCGTGGTCCGGCGACATCTTCGGGCTCCAAGTTCCGAAGGTCAAGTGGGGTATCCCGGAGAAGGGCGGGATCATCTGGACGGACAACATGCTCATTCCCCTCGGCGGGAGCGTGCCGACGGCATCGACGTATATGAACTTCGTCTACGACCCGAAGATCGCAGCGGAGCTCGCGCTCGGGGCCGGCTACATCTCCTCCGTCAAGGGCGTCCGGGAGGAGGCTGCGAAGCTCGATCCGAATGCCGTCAACAACACGCTCGTCTTCCCGACTGACGAGATGTTCTCGCAGATGCACCAGAACGATCCGACGATGTTCTCGAACCCCGAGTACGAGAAGAGGTGGCTCGCCGTCCAGGGCAAGTAGGTCGCCGAGATGGGGTCGTTCTTCCACCGACACAGGGGCGTCACGCCGTACCTCCTCCTTGCGCCGGGAGTCCTCTGGCTGGGGATCTTCTTTGTCATTCCGATGGTGTTCCTCGGCTACCAGTCGCTGCAGTCCGGGCTCTTCCCGCACTTCGAGTTCACGTGGGAGTTCTCGAATTTCTCGAACGCCATCTCCGACTACCACGAGCAGCTGATCCGCTCGTTCATCTATGCAGGGCTGGCGACGGTCGCGTGCCTCGTCCTCGCGTACCCGCTCGCGTACTGGATCGCGTTTCGGGCCGGCCCCTGGCGGAACCTCTTCCTCCTCTTCATCATCGCGCCGTTCTTCGTCACGTACCTCGTGCGGACGCTTGCATGGCTGAACATCCTCGCCGACCAGGGGCCGGTCGTCGGCCTCCTTCGCGACCTCCACATCCTCGGCCCGGACGGGCGGCTGCTCGCAACGACTTTCGCCGTCGTCTCCGGCATCACCTACAACTTCTTCCCCTTCATGGCGCTGCCGCTGTACGTCTCTCTCGAGCAGATCGACCCGCGGTTGCTCGAGGCCGCGAAGGACCTCTACTCGTCGTCCACCCAGGCGTTCCTCCGGGTGACGCTGCCGTTGTCGGCACCCGGCATCGTGGCAGGGACGCTGCTCACGTTCATCCCCGCTGCGGGGGACTTCATCAACGCCGCGCTGCTCGGCACACCCAACCAGGCGATGATCGGAAACGTCATCCAGGCGAAGTTCCTCGAGTCGCTCGACTACCCGACCGCCGCCTCGCTCTCGTTCATCCTCATGGGGACGATTCTCATCGGCCTGATCGTCTACGCGCGCGTCGTGGGGCCAGAGAGGCTCACCGGATGAGCACCGTCTGGCGAGTGACGAAGCGGCATGCGCTGACCGCGTATGCGTTCTTTGCCGTCGCGTACCTCATGCTGCCGATCTTCGTCGTCATCCTCTTCTCGTTCAACGCCCCGTCGGGTCGCTTCAACTACATCTGGGAGGGGTTCACCCTCGACAATTGGGTCCACTGGGATGCCATCCTCGGCATGCGCTCGGCGGTGATGACGTCGATCGAGATCGGGATCCTCGCTACGCTCGTCGCGACGGCGCTCGGGACGCTGATCGCGCTCGCGATCGTCCGCCATCGTTTCGTGGGCCGCTCGACGACGAACGTGCTCATCTTTCTCCCCATGTCGACACCGGAGATCGTGCTGGGCGCCTCGCTACTGACGCTGTTCCTGAACACGAGCGGTGTCTTTCAGCTCGGCTTCTGGACGATCTTCATCGCCCACGTGATGTTCATCGTCAGCTTCGTCGTCGTCACGGTGAAGGCTCGCCTGATCGGGTTCGACCGGCACCTCGAGGAGGCGGCGATGGACCTGGGAGCGAGTGAGCTCGTGACATTTCGCAAGGTGACCCTGCCGCTCATCGCTCCGGCGATGCTCGCTGCTGCCCTGCTCGGCTTCGCCCTCTCCATCGACGACTTCGTGATCACGTACCTCAATGCCGGGCCAGAGCAAACGTTCCCCGTCTTTGTCTGGGGTATCGCACGGGTGGCGGTGCCGCCGCAGGTGAACGTCGTCGCCAGCGCGATCTTCCTCATCGCGATCGCTCTCGGGCTGAGCAACGTCTTCTGGCAGTACCGTCAGGCCAAACGAACGAGAGGAGCTGTGTGACCGCCGTCGATCTCCAACAGGCCGCGCGAGATCACCTCTGGCTGCACTTCACGCGCATGGGCGGCTACCGGCAATCGGAGGTGCCGATCATCGTCCGCGGCGACGGTTGCTACCTCGAGGACGTGCACGGCTCGCGCTATCTCGATGCCCTCGCCGGCCTGTTCTCGGTGAACATCGGCTACTCCTTCGGCGAGGAGATCGGCCAGGCGGCGCTTGCGCAGATGCGCGAGCTGCCGTTCTACACGAACTGGTCCTACTCGCATCCGCGTGCGATCGAGCTGGCCGAGGAGGTCGCGTCGCTCGCCCCGGGGGATCTCAACCGCGTGTTCTTCGTGTCGGGCGGCTCGGAGGCCGTCGAGTCGGCGTGGAAGCTCGCGCGGCAGTTCTACGCCGCAAGAGGGGCAACGGGGCTGAAGGCAGCCGTCGCCGAGCCCGAGACGCGTCACGACGAGCTCGTCGCCGCCGCGAGCGTGCAGCCGAAGTACAAGGCAATAGCGAGGCACATCGCGTACCACGGGACGACGTTCGGCGCGCTCTCGATCAACGGCATCCCCGCGATCCGCACACCGTTCGAGCCGCTCGTGCCAGAGGTGCGGCACGTCTCCAACACGAACCGCTACCACCGGCAGCCGGAGGAGACGGAAGC
>JBOGZW010000071.1:0-7566 GCA_050697575.1 Gaiellaceae bacterium
CTCTCCCAGCTGAGCTAACGCCCCGAGCCGCCGAATTGTAGAGGCGGCGCTGGTTAAGCGGCTGCGCGTTCGAGGCGCTCTTCGTGGCGCGCCCGGGCGATGATGAGATCGCGCTCGCCGAAGCGGACGCGCGCGCGCTCGGCGCGGTAGTCGTCCCACAGCTCGGCGAGACGATCATCGATCTCCTGGCGCTGTGCTACAAGCGCGGAGTCGTGCCCCTCGGAAAGGGCATGCAAGATCTCACGCCGCTCATCGGAGAGGCGCTGGATCTCCTTCTTGATTTCGAGCAAACGTGGCATCAACTCAAAAAACGCATCGTCGTTGGATGTCATTCCCACATTCCTCACGCGGCGGCAAGTTCTTTTGATCGGCATACCGCCTCCGCTGCCTGGATAAACATCTGTGCTGCGGGTGTCAGCTGGCGGTCTGCATGCCACGCGACGCCGATGATTCGGGGCGGTACTCGGTCGCCGAGCTCGATGACGGCGATCGCCTTGTCGGCGGGATCGACGGTGAGCTGCGGCACGAGCGCGACCCCCACGCCGGCGGCGACGAGCGCCTGCAGCGTGCCGTTGTCGTCCGAGCGAAACACGACGTTCGGCTCGCGGCCGGCCAGGCGCAGCCGCTCCTCGACGCGCTGGGTCGTGCGGCACGTGCGGTAGCTGATGAGCGGCAGCTCGAGGATCTCGCGAAGCGTCGGCGTCTTCTCGCGGTCTACTAGCGGCGAGCCTGCGGGCACCACGAGCACGTACGGATCGCGCATGAGCCCGATCGACTCGAACGGGCCGGGCTCGAGGGGAAAAACGCAGAAGCTCACATCGATCTCCCCGCGCTCCACGAGCTCGAGAAGCTCGAGGTCGTCGGCCGACTCCACGAGCCTGACGTCGACCTTTGGCCACTCCGCGCGGAAGTCGCGGAGGAGGGTGGGGAGGACGCGCGCGCCAACCGATTGGTACGTGCCGATGCGGAGGGGCCCGGAATCTCCGGAACTGAAGGCGTCGAGATCCGCCTGAGCCGCCGCGAGTCGGGCGTTGATGCCGCGCGCGTGCGCGAGCAGAAGCGAGCCGGCGCCGGTCAGCGTCACCGGCCGCGGGCCGCCAGGGCGGTCGATGAGCTGCTGGCCGACGATGCGCTCGAGCGCTGCAATCTGCTGGGAGATCGCCGACTGCGTATAGCCGAGGCTCTGTGCGGCGCGGCCGAACGACCCTTCCTCGGCGACCGCCTGGAGGGCGAGCAGATGCCGCAGTTCGACGCCGAGCCAGCCATCAGTCTGCATGATCGATATCTACGATAACAAGACTTGTGCTAATGATCAACCAGCCTGACAATCGTTCTATGAACAGCGGATTGGTGATCTTCATCGTGCTCATCGCACTGTTCGCCTTCTCGCCGCTGCTGACCCGTGCGGGCGATCTCGACGATCGCGACCGGCGGGGCTGGTGGTCGAACCACTGAGACTCGAACTAAGGGACGGCGTCAGCCAGGCGCGGGTCTGGGCGGCCCTCGCCGTCGTCTACGTCGTCTGGGGTTCGACGTACCTCGGGATCCTGCTCGCGATCGACACGATCCCCGTCTTCCTGTCGATGGGGATCCGGTTCGTGATCGCCGGCGGTCTGCTCTACGTCTGGGCCGTGCGGCGCGGGGACATCACCAGCGACGGTGTCGGCCGGCGCCAGTGGCTGGCGGCGGCGGTCGTGGGCGGGCTGCTGTTCGTGGGCGGCAACTCACTCGTCGCCTGGTCGGAGACCCGCGTCGACACCGGTATCGCGGCGCTTCTCATCGCGGCCGTGCCGCTGTGGATGGCCCTCTTCGACCGCGTCGCCAACGGGCAGGGTCTCTCGCGGTCGGCGCTGCTCGGGCTGCTCGTGGGCTTCAGCGGCGTCGCGCTGCTCGCGTGGCCTTCGGGGCCGAGCCGCATCGACGCGCTCGGCGCTGTCGCCCTGCTCGTCTCAGGCGCTGCCTGGGCAGCTGGGTCGCTTGTCGCTCGCCGCGCGGCGCTGCCGCGGCGGCCCCTCGTCTCGTCCGGAATGCAGATGTTTGCCGGCGGGATGCTGCTGATGCTCGTGGCGAGCGCCTCGGGCGAGCTGACTGACGTCGGGCGCCCGTCGCTGACGTCCGTGCTCGCGATGGTTTACCTCGTCGTCTTTGGCTCCTGGCTCGCGTTCTCGGCGTACGCATGGCTGCTCCAGGTGGCGCCGACGAGCGTCGTCTCGACGTACGCGTACGTGAATCCCGTCGTCGCCGTGTTCCTCGGCTGGGGGGTGCTGAGCGAGCCGCTCTCCGTACGCACCATCGCCGCGGGCACCGTAATTCTCGGCGCAGTCGCGCTCATCGTGACGCCTGCGCGCGTCCGCCCGGCGCCTGCTCCGGCGACCGCGCCTGTCCGCGCCCAGTAGTTACGCTGGCCCCCATGACGACGGTCGACCTCCGTCGCCTCGGGTTGCGGCCCGGCGAGGAGCTTCGCGACGAGCACGAGGTGGAGATCGCGCCGCTCGAGCTGGGCGGCCAGCGGTACGTCGCGGTCCCCGAGCGTGTCCCCGCCGAGCTGACGGTGACGCGAGCCGCGAACGGCACCGTCTTCCACCTCCGTCTCACCGCGCAGCTCCACGGCCCCTGCTACCGCTGTCTCGAGAATGCCGCCTTTGACCAGCCGGTCGACGTCCGCGAGTACCAGGCGGAAGACTCGGAGGGAGACGACGAGCTGGAGTCGGTCTACGTCGCCGACGGCCGCCTCGAACTTTCTGCCTGGGGCCGCGACTCGGTCGTACTCGCGCTGCCGGACAAGATCCTGTGCCGGCCGGACTGCGCCGGGCTCTGCCCGGTCTGTGGCAAGAACCTCAACCGCGAGCCACACGGCCACGAGGGCGAGGAGATCGATCCCCGTTGGGCGGGCCTCGCAGAACTGAGAGATTCGCTCCAATGACAGGAGACCCACAGCGCTGGAAAGCCCTTGCGGTGCTCGGCATCGCCTACCTGATGGTGGTGCTCGACATCTCGATCGTGAACGTCGCGCTCCCGTCGATCCAGGAGGACCTCGAGTTCTCCGAGAACGGCCTCCAGTGGGTCGTCTCCGGCTACGCGCTGACGTTCGGCGGATTCCTGCTGCTCGGCGGGCGGGCGGGTGACATCCTCGGCCGGCGCATCGTCTTCATGGTGGGTCTGCTCGCCTTCTCGTCCTTCTCGCTCCTGTGCGGGCTCGCATGGTCGGCCGAAGTGCTCGTGATCGCCCGCATGCTCCAGGGCGCGGCGGCGGCAATCCTCTCGCCGTCGGTGTTCTCGATCGTCACGGTGACGTTCGAGGAGGGCAGCGAGCGGAACAAGGCGCTCGGCGTGCTCGGGGCGATCGCCGGCTCCGGCGCGGCGATCGGAGTCCTGCTGGGTGGCATTCTCACCGAATACGTCGGCTGGGAGTGGGTCTTCTTCGTCAACGTCCCGATCGGGCTCGGCGCGCTCGGGTTCGTCCGCCGCTACGTCCGGGAGAGCAAGGCTCCCGATCTCGCGCGCCATTTCGACGCGTGGGGTGCAACGACGGTCACCGCCGGCCTCATCCTCTTCGTCTTCGCGCTGACGCGGGCACCGACCGAGGGGTGGACGTCGCCCGAGGTGATCCTCTCGTTCGTCGGATGGGCCGTATTTTCAACGGCCTTTATCCTCATCGAACTGCGGTCGCGCTCGCCGCTCGTGCCGCTTTCGATCTTCCGGCGCCGGACGCTGACGGCCGCGAACGGGATCGGCCTCATCCTCGGGACGGCCGTCTTCGGGATGTTCTACCTCCTCTCGCTGTACATGCAGATCGTGCTCGGGTTCTCAGCGCTCGAGACCGGCCTCGGCTACCTGGCGGTTGCGCTCACGGCCGTCGTCGCCTCGGGTGTGGCGCAGGCGCTCACGACGAGAGCCGGTGTGAAGCCGGTGCTCGCCGCGGGGATGGGGCTGCTCGCGGCCGGGCTGATCTTCTTCACGCAAATTTCGGCTGATGGCTCGTACGTCGCAGATCTGCTCCCCGGCTTCTTCCTGATCGGCGTCGGTCTCGGCTTTGCGTTCGTGCCCGTTTCCATCGCTGCCCTGTCGGGAGCGTCGGACAAGGAGGCCGGGCTCCAGTCGGGCCTCATCAACACGAACCAGCAGATCGGCGGCGCCATCGGCCTCGCCATCCTGATCTCCATCTCGACGACGAGGAGCGACAACCTCATCGAGGACGGCGTCTCGGAGGTCGTCGCGCTGACGGACGGCTACTCGCTCGCGTTCTGGGTGGCGGCCGGGTTCGCGATCCTGGGCGTAATCGTCACGCTCTTCGCGTTGAAGCGCGAAGACCTCGTGATGGAGCCCGCGGAAGAGGGCGCCAGCTAGCTAGACTGGGCAGCCGCTCATGGCTGTCCCGAAGCGAAAGACATCGAAGTCGCGGCGCGACAAGCGTCGTGCGCAGCACAAGATCGAGGCTCCGCGCCTCTCCGTGTGCCCTGTCTGTGGCCAGCCCAAGGAGTCTCACCGCATGTGCCCCACGTGCAAGACGTATCGCGGGCGTGAGGTCGAGCCTCTGCGAGCTCCGACGCCCTAAGGAGGGTCTGGCGAAACAATGACTGTGCCGCCGGAATCACGCTGGAGGCCGTGCTGCGGCGTCCTCGGTCGCCCACGTACTTCTTTCAGTACGCGGGCTCCCTGCGTCCTTGCATCACAACCTCCAGCGCGGCCCGGCGACGAGCACCGTTCCGCCAGACCCTCCTAGTAGATGAGTCCCATCCGCGTGGCCGTCGACGCGCTCGGCGGCGACCGTGCTCCGGACGAGATCGTGGCCGGCGCGCTCGACGCACGCTCGGACGCTGTTCAGCCGGCGCTTTTCGGCCCCTCGTCGATCGATCCGGCGGGGCTCGAGCTCGTGCAGACGACCGAGGTCATCGAGATGCACGAGAAGCCGGCGGAGGCCGTGCGCGGCAAGCCCGACAGCTCGCTCGTGGCTTCGTGCCGGGCGGTCGGCCGGGGTGACGCCGCGGCTGCGGTCTCGGCGGGGAACACGGGCGCGATGCTGGCGGCGTCGCTGCTGGAGATCCGTCGTCTGCCCGGAGTCATGCGGCCGGCGATCGCCGTCGTCATCCCGTCCGTGCGCGGCCCGTCGGTGCTGATCGACGCGGGCGCGAACGCGGAGTCGAGGCCGGAGCACCTGCTTCAGTTCGCGACGATGGGGGCGATCTTCGCGGAGGAGATCCTCGAGATCGCGGGGCCGGCGGTCGGCCTCCTCTCCATCGGCGAGGAGGCCGGAAAGGGAGACCAGGCGACGCAGGACGCCCACGCGCTGCTCGCCGCGAGTGACCTGAACTTCGCCGGCAACGTCGAAAGCCGCTGGTTGCTCGAGGGTGCGGCCGACGTCGTCGTCACCGACGGCTTCACGGGAAACGTCTCGTTGAAGCTGCTCGAGGGCACGATCCTCTCGGTGTTCGACGGCCTGCGGGGCGAGATCGAGCGAACGCCGCGCGGCAAGCTCGGCGGATTCCTCATCCGGCCGGCCGCGAGACGGCTACGCGCCCGCCTCGACCCGGAGGCGCACGGCGGCGCGTACCTGCTGGGGTTGCGCGGCCTCGTCGTCATCGCGCACGGCAACTCGTCGCGCGTAGCAATCGCGAACGCGATCCGGCTCGCCGCGCGAGGCGTCGAGCACGGTGTCGTGCCGAAACTCGGCGAGCGCCTTGGCCGGAAGCGCGCGGAGACCGTGTTAGCATCCTCGCTCCCCAAGAATCCGACGGCTAAGTGAGGTGACATGGCAGCTTCGCGCGATGAAGTCTTCGAGCGAGTGAAGTCAGTGCTGGTGGAGCAGCTCGGTGTGGAGGAAGGCGACGTGACCGACGCCGCGTCGTTCCAGGACGACCTCGATGCCGACTCGCTCGATCTCGTCGAGCTGATCATGGAGCTCGAAGACCAGTTCGGGATCAAGATCTCCGACGAGGATGCCCAGAAACTCGTGACCGTCGGGCAAGCCGTCGACTACGTCACCGAGAACCAGTAACGGGCCCGCCTCGGCCGGGACGCTTGCCGAGCTGATCGCGGCGCTCCCGGCGGAGCGCCTGTCGCACGTGTTCATGCACCCTTCGCGGGTGACCGACCGGACGCAGTCGTACGAGCGTCTGGAGTTCCTCGGGGACAGCATCCTCGGGCTGCTCGTCGCGCGCGAGCTGTTCGAGCGTTATCCGGACGCGGGCGAGGGGAAGCTGTCGCGGCTGCGCTCGGCCGTCGTCTCCCGGCGCAGCTGCGCGGCTGTGGCGCGTGAGATCGGGCTCGACCGAATGTTCGCCGAGCAGTTCACGCACACGGACGAAATTCGTCGATCGGACAACGTCCTCGCGGCGCTCATCGAGTCGGCGATCGCGGCGGTCGTTCTCGAGCATGGTCTCGACGCAGCCGCCGACCCTGTCGTCGCGGCCTTCGAGGGGCAGATCGACCAGGCGCTCCACACCCCGGTCGACTTCAAGACGCGCCTCCAGGAGGAGGCCGCGAAGGACGGGCGGAAGGTGACCTACAACGTCGTCGAGGTGGAGGGGCCGGCGCACGACCGGCAGTTCACCTGCGAGGCGCTGGTGGCCGGCGTTCCGCTTGGCACCGGCACGGGCCGCTCGAAGAAAGAGGCGCAGCAGGCGGCAGCGGAGGAGGCCCTCGCGTCCCTTTAGGACGTGTACAAGGGACAGTCCCTCGGACACGTCCGCAACGGCCGTTAGCGTTGGGCCGCCGTGTACCTCCGCGCGATCTCCATCCGCGGCTTCAAGTCGTTCCCCGAGCCGGTCGAAGTGCGCCTCGAGCCAGGCGTAGCGGTCGTCGTCGGGCCGAACGGATCGGGGAAGTCGAACGTCGCCGACGCGTTGCTCTGGGCCTCCGGGAGCCTTGCCCCGAGCGAGCTCCGCGCCGAGAAGCCCGACGACGTGCTCTTCGCAGGCTCGGCGGGTCGCCAACCCGCCGCGTACTGCGAGGTCGAGCTGCGCTTCGAGGACGTCGCCGGCGTTCTGCCGGGCATCGACTTCGAGGAGGTCTCGATCGCGCGCCGCCTCCACCGCGGCGGCGAGGGCCAGTACCTCGTCAACGGGGCGACCGTGCGCCGGACGGACGTCGTCGAGCTCCTCGCAGACGTCGGGCTAGGCCCGGGCGCTGGCGCCGTCGTCGGGCAGGGGAAGGTGGAGGCGATCCTGTCGTCCTCGCCGTCCGAGCGGCGCGCCCTCGTCGAGGAAGCGGCAGGCCTGGGACGGTTCAAGCGCCGCCGCCACCGCGCGGAGCTGAAGCTCGCGCGCGTCGCGCAGCAGGTGGAGCGCGCGCGCGATCTCGAGCGCGAGGTCCAGAAGCGCCTGCGTCCCCTCGCGCTCCAGGCGAGCGCTGCCGAGCGGGCGGAGAAGCTCGGCGAGGAGCTCGGCCGACTGCGCGCAGGCCTGGCCGCGCTCGAACTCGAAGAGCTGACGTTCCGCGTGGCAGACGCCCGAGCGCGCCGGGCGCAGCTCGACGCGGGGCGGGCCGAGGTCGACACGCGTCTCGAGAAGCTGCTCGCCGAGCGCGAGCGCGCCGAGGGCGAGCTCGCTGCCGCGGCCGGCGGGAGCG
>JBOGZW010000072.1:0-7539 GCA_050697575.1 Gaiellaceae bacterium
CGGAGGCACGCGAGCTCGAGGCGTGCCCGCGCCTCGACGCCTGTGTTTCCGGACTGCTCGGCCTGTGCGAGCGCACCCTCCAGCAGCTCTCCGACGCGCTGGAGATCGCCCGCTCCGTGGAGCGCACTAGCGAGCTCGAGACGGAGCTCGAGCCGTTCAGGGGCGTCCTCGGGCATCAGCGCCCCCGCGCGCTCGAGGAGGTTGACAGCAGCGGGAGCGTCTCCTCTGGCCACGGCGCGACGCCCCGCGGACGCGAGCAGACGGCCGCCGCGGGCGGCAAGACCCGATCCCGTGTCATCCGCACCGTGTACCTCGGTCCGGTGCCGGAACGCCTGCTCCAGGTGATACCCGAGCACCTCTTCCACCTCGGTGCTCCGGTCGCCGGCGGCGTCTTCCAGCCAATCCGCGAAGCGCTCGTGCAGCTCCGCGCGTACCTGCTTCGCTAGGCCGCCGTACGCGGCGTTCCTGATCAACACGTGCCGGAACCGGAACGCATCCTCACCCGTATCCGCGGTACGCTCCTGACGGATCAACTCCTTTCGCAGCAGCGCCCCCAGCGACTCATTCGCCTGCTCGCGCAACGGCTCGTCGAGCAGTGCCTCGATCGCACCACGATGGAACACCGTCCCCTCCACCGCGGCGCGCTCTATCACCAGCCGCTCGGGTGTTCCCAGCTGGTCGAGGCGAGCCGCGAGCAAGACCTGGATGCTCGAGGGGATCGTGACGTCCGAGAGGTCGGAGGCGGCTACCCAGCGCCCGTTGTCACGGCGCAGCGCGCCGTCGTCAATGAGCATCGAGATCATTTCCTCGACGAAGAGGGGATTGCCCTCCGCGGCCAGTTGGATGCGCACCAGCGCGTCCTCGTCCACGGTCGCACCGCCGAGCAGCCCCTCGACGAGCCGCTCCGACTCCGACTCCGAGAGAGGCTCGAGGAAGATGGCGGTCGCGTTGTGCTTCCCACCGCCCCACGCCGGTCGTGTGTCGAGCAGGTCTGGTCGGGCCATAGCGACGATGAGGATCGGGGCGTCTCGCGACCAATCCCCGATGTGCTCGACGAGATCGAGCAGCGTGGGCTCGGCCCAGTTGATGTCGTCGAACACGACGACGAGCGGCCGGTCTTGGGCGACCGCCTCGAGCAAGTGCCGCAGCCCCCAGAACCCTTCGTCCCCTGCAGCGGCAGCCCCTGCTAGCCCGATCAGCTGGGCGACACGCGCGGCGACGACGTCCGCGCTCGCCTCGTCGGGGAGCACGGCCGCGATCTTCTCCTCCGCCTCCGCCGGCGAGTCGTCGTCCGTGATCCCGGTCAACTCCTTCACGATCTCGAGCACCGGCCAGAAGGTGATGCCCTCGCCGTACGGGAGGCAGCTACCGGAAAGGACGCGGGCTCGGTCGCCGATGCTCGCCAGGGCCTCTGCCACGAGCCGTGACTTCCCCACCCCCGCGGGGCCGAGCACCGTGCACAGATGACAGGAGCGCTCGCGGCACGCACGGGAGAAGGCGCTTTCAACCAAGGACAGCTCTCTCTTGCGACCAACCATCGGAGAGTCGAAGCGGCGTGCGTGGGAGGGTGCCCCCGGCACGACCTCGAGCAGCCGGTAGGCCATGACCCGGTCTCGCTTTCCCTTCACGGCGAGCGGCTCGAGCGGCTCGGTCCGGATCGCGTCGCGAGCGAGTCGGTATGTCTCCTCCCCGATGAGGATCTCGCCCGGCGCTGCTGAGCGCTGGAGCCGCTCCGCAACGACGACGACATCACCGCTCACGAACGCGTCGTCGCGCGTGGGATCGCCAGCGACCACCTCGCCGCTGTTGACGCCGGTGCGGACCTCGATGCGAACGCCGTGCGTGCGCTCGAGATCGGCGTTGAGGTCGCGGATCGCCACTTTCAGGTCCGTTGCGGCGCGGAGTGCCCGCAGCGCATCGTCCTCGTGGAGCACCGGTACGCCGAAGACCGCCATGACCGCGTCACCGATGAACTTCTCGACCTTGCCCTGGTGGCGCTCGAGCGTCGCCTGTGCGACGTCGAAGTATTGCGTCATCACCCGGCGCAGCCGCTCCGGGTCCTGGCGCTCGCCGAGCGCTGTCGAGCCCGTTACGTCGCAAAAGAGCACGGTGACGGTCTTGCGGACGAGCAGCGGCACGCCGAGCTCCCGCTCGAGGCCGTACCCACAGGACTGGCAGAAGCGCGCGCTGTCGGCGTTCTCCGATCCGCACCGGGGGCATGCAGACATGTCTCCAAGGTACGGCATCGCTAGGCCAATTGGCCACAAACGGGCCTGCGTGAGGGTTCGCGCGGCCCTTGGAAACGCCTGCCAGGAGGAACGCCCGCTGCTCTCGCAGCATCTCCCGCGCGATGACGAGCCGCTGAACAGCGCGGGGGAACCCATGGTTCCCCCGCGAACCCCCTCCTTCAAGCTCTCGTTCGGACGTCGGTAGGCGTTGCCGAGCAAAGCCCGGCAACGCTTCGAGCGGCGGCTGGCTAGCCGACGCCAGAGAGCAAGAACGCGCGCGACTCGCGCAGCATCTCCCGCGCGATCACGAGCCGCTGGATCTCCTGCGTACCCTCGTAGATCTGCGTGATCTTCGCGTCGCGCATGAAGCGCTCCACTGGGTACTCCTTGATGTAGCCGTACCCGCCGAGGATCTGGACAGCCTCGGTCGTCACGGCCATGGCCACGTCGCCGCACTTGAGCTTCGCCATCGCGGACGCCTTCGTGAGCTCCGGGCCGTCCACGCCGGCGTCGACCATCTGGCCGAAGCGGTAGAGCAGGCCGCGCGCGGCCTCGCACTCCGTCTCCATGTCGGCGAGCTTCGCCTGGATGAGCTGATGCTCTGCGATCGGCTTGCCCATCGTCTCCCGCGCCTTCGCGTACTCGAGCGCATAGTCGGTCGCTCCCTGCGCGATGCCGAGTGCCTGTGCGGCAACGCCGGGCCGCGAGCGGTCGAGGATGCGCATGGCGATGCGGAAGCCTTCACCCTCGGCCCCGAGGAGGTTCCCGGCGGGAATGCGGCAGCCGTCGAACGCGAGCTCGCCGGTCGTCGACCCCGAGATGCCCATCTTCGGCTCGAGCCGCGTGACCTCGAAGCCGGGTGCGTCCGCATCCACGAGAAACGCGGAGATGCCCGCGTGGCCCGCATCGGGATCGGTCTTCGCGAACACCGTGTAGAGGCCCGCGACGCCTGCGTTCGTGATGAACCGCTTTGAGCCGTCGAGGACGTACTCGCCGCCGTCGCGCCTTGCCGTCGTGCGCATGGCAGCGGAGTCTGAGCCGGACCCGGCCTCGGTCAGCGCGTATGCGCACAGCAGCTCCCCCGAGGCCAGCCGCGGCAACCACTGCTCCTGCTGCTCCCGTGTCCCGGCGAGCTTGAGCCCGAGTGACCCAAGCTCCTGGACGGCGATGATGAGCCCGCTCGTCGCGCAGACCTTCGACAGCTCCTCTATCGCCACGAGCGCGAGCAACGATCCGGTGCCGGTTCCTCCCCACTCCTCGTCGAAGAGCAGCCCGAAGATCCCCTGCTCGCGAAACCACTCGACGACGTCCCACGGGAACTCGTGCGACTCGTCGATCTCGGCCGCGCGCGTCGCGATGCGCTCCCGGGCGAGCGTGCGGACGAGCTCGCGGAGCTCCTGCTGCTCCGCGGTCAGGGTCTCCCAGGGCACGGCGCGAGTCTACGTCCCAAGCGCGCGCTCGAGCACGCCTCTCGCGTCCTCGACCACTGGCTCGCCGTGCGTCGGCAGGAGCAACTCGATCGGGAGGTCGAGCAGGGGCCGAAGATGCTCGCGAAGCCCCTCGTGCGTCAGCCCATCGGCGAGCCACGAGTCGGGCTGTACGCGGAAACCTTGCTCGCCGCCGAGGAAGACGTCGCCGATCACGAGCCCGCCGCACGCCGGAATCCAGAGCGTCGCCTCGTCCGGGTAGCCGCCGACGAGCGCCTCCACACCCCCGGGGAGCGTGTCCCCGTGCCTATACGGCTGCGCCGGGGCGCGAACGTCGTCGATCTTCGCCTGCGGGCTGAAGACGGTCGCCCCGAGCCGCTCGGCGAGCTCCTCGGAGCTTCGCTGGTGCCAGTGGCACGTCAGGAGGACGACCACCGGGCGCGCATCCGCCAAGCCGTAGATCTCGGGCGGGACGTCGAGCGGATCGAAGAGGACGAGCGCGTTGCCGGCGTCGTATGCGTACGAGCGCACATCCTGATCCCACCCTTCCGGACCGCCTTCTTCCGGCGTCCACGACGGATGTGGAGCCGTCCAAGTCGTGAGGCCCGGCAGCAGCTCGTGCATCTATTGCGGTCTGTGACAGACGGCCTCGACGTTGTTGCCGTCCGGATCGAGCACAAAGGCGCCGTAGTAGTTCTCGTGGTAGTCGGGACGAAGGCCGGCGGCGCCGTTGTCTTCGCCACCTGCGGCGAGCGCTGCGGCGTGGAACGCGTCGACCGCAGAACGATCCGACGCGACCAGCGCGACGTGCGCGGTGCCGACGGGATCCCTCCGCACGATCCACAGGCTCGGCTTCCCCTCCGCCCCGAACCCTGTCCCGTAGCCCTCGAAGTCCATAACGACGTCGTACCCGAGGGGGGCGAGCGACTGTTCGTAGAACGCCCTGCTGGCGGCGTGGTCAGACACATTGAGGGCGACGTGGTCGATCATCTCCGGATCCTTTCCGCGGTAGTGTCGCCGACATGATCCTCGAGAACGGCGTCATCCGCACGATGGATCCGAGCGTGCCGGTGCAGCGTGCCCTGGCGATCGCGGGCGAGCGGGTCACCGGCGGTATCGGCACGCACGAGACGGCCCTGGCCAGCCCCGACGTCATCGACCTCGGCGGCCGCTGTGTGCTACCCGGCTTCACGGACGCGCACGTCCACTTCCCGAGCTGGTCCGTCGCGCTGCGACAGGTACGCCTCGAGGGAACGACCTCGCTCGACGAGGCGCTCGACCGCGTTCGAAACGTAGACGCCCCGGGCGGCGTCTTGCGCGGCTTCGGCTGGCGCGACGCCGAATGGGCCACGCCGCCGTCGAAGGAGGCGCTCGACGCCGTCACGGGCGACGTTCCCGCCGCGCTCTTCGCCCACGACTACCACTCACTCTGGCTCAACTCGCCCGCGCTGGCCCTCAGCAGCGGCGATCTCGAGGTCCCGGGAGGTGTCGTCGAGCGGGACGGCGGAGGCGAGCCGACGGGCATCCTCCGTGAGGAGGCCGCATGGCACTTCCGAGACCAGCACCTCGCCGTTCCCGATGACGAGTACGTCGAGGCGATGCGCGAGGGGCTACGCGTGGCTGCCGGCCGCGGCGTCACGGCCGTTCACGACAAGGACGGCTGGCTCGGCGCCGCGCGCTTCTGGCAGCGGCTGCGCGACGGGGACGCGCTGACGCTGCGGGTGTGGCAGTCGCTGCCGCACGAGCATCTCGATCGGGTCGTCGAGGCAGGCCTGCCTCCCGGGCTCGGCGACTCGCTCCTCCGGGTCGGCTATCTCAAGGCCTTCATGGACGGGACGCTCGGCTCGCAGACGGCGCGGATGCTCGACGGCTCGGGCGTGGAGATCACGAGCGGCGTTGAGCTCGCGGACATCGTCCGGCGGGCTGCCGCAGCCGGCTGGCCGGTCGCCGTGCACGCGATCGGCGACCTCGCCAACCGCGAGGCGCTCGACGCGTTCGAGGAAACACAGGAGCACTGGCGCCCGAAAGGCCTTCGCCAACGGATCGAGCACGCGCAGTGCGTGGCCCTGGAGGACCTCCCGCGCTATGCCGCTCTTGGCGTAGCCACGTCGGTCCAGTTCAGCCATGCACCGTCCGACCGCGACCTCGCTGAGCGCTTCTGGCCGGATCAGCTGGAAGGCACGTACGCGTTCCGGACGTTCGTCGAGTCCGGCGCGCTCGTCGCGAACGGGTCGGACGCGCCGATCGAGGAGCTCGATCCATGGGCGGGGGTCTGCGCCGGCGTCCTCCGCACGCTCGACGATCGCCCCGCCTGGCGACCCGAGCAGGCCGTGACGGTCGACCAGGCCTTGCACGCAACGATCGTCGCCCCGGTGTGGCTCTCGGGCGACGAACGGAGACGCGGCAAGCTCCTGCCCGGGTACTTCGCGGACCTCGTCGTGCTCGACCGGGACCCGCTCGCGTGGCCGTCCGAGCTCCCTGACGTGAGCATCGTGGCGACCATGGTCGGCGGCCGCTGGGTGCACAACCCGCCTCCCTGGAACTGAGCGCATTACAATACGGTCGTGGCGATGCGCACGATGAAGGAGATCCACGACGAGACGTGCGCGGTCGCGTGCTGCGCGGACATCATCGGCGCCAAGTGGACCGCCCTTCTCCTCCACGACCTCTCGGAAGGGCCGCGCCGGTTCTCAGAGCTCGAGCGGTCGTGCCCCGGCATCAGCCCGCGCACGCTGTCCGAGCGGCTCCGCCAACTCGAGCAGGAGGCGATCGTGGAGCGCCACAGTTACGCCGAGGTGCCACCCCGCGTCGAGTATGAGCTCACGGCGAAGGGCGAGTCGCTGCTGCCGATCATCGACGCCATGCGCGAGTTCGGCCACGCCTGGCTCGTGCCGGAGCACGAGCACGAGCACGCGCACTAAGAGCTAGTCGAGGTCGCCGAGCGCGACGAAGAGCTCTTCGACGGCCGCGATGCCGCGCGGGACGGATTCCGTGGGCAGCCGCTCGTTCGGCGCATGGACGTTCGACTCGAGCAGCCCGAAGCCGGTGAGCATCGTCGGCACACCGCGGTCGAGAAGCGTCGCGAGCACCGGCATCGTGCCGCCAACGCGTGTCAGCAGCGGACGCACGCCGAGCGCTCGCTCGAACGCGTCGAGCCCGAGCTGGAACGCGGGCTGATCGGTGTCGACCACGCCCGGTCTCCCGGCCTGCACGAGCTCTAGCTCGACTTCGGCCCCCGCCGGCGATGCCTCCTCGATCAGCCGGCGCACGGCCGCGGCGATCTCCTGCGGATCCTGGCCTGGCGCGAGCCGCAGCGTGAAGTTCGCGTGCGCCGTCGAGATGAGCGTCGTGTTGAGGATCGGCTTGCCGGCGTGGATGCCGTTGATCTCGGCCGAGGGCTCGGCTCCCGTGCGCAGGTAGAACTCCTCCGCCGCCCGCTCGTCGTAGGGCGCGATCCCCGCCTCGGCGAGCAAGTCGGCGCCGGGCTTGAGCTGGCCCCAGTCCGCGATCTCCTCGGCCGACGGCTCGACGATGCCGGCCCTGAGCGGATCGGGCAGCCGGCCGTTCCTCGGCAGGATCGCCTGGAGGCACTGGATGAGCGCGTGGATGGCGTTGAGGCCGGCGTTGCCGAAGATGCCGGAGTGGAGATCGGTCGACCCGGTGCGCACGCGCATGTCGAATGCGATGAGGCCTCTCGTGGCGATCGTGAACTCCGGCTTGTCGCGCTCGGTCATGCCGCCGTCGAGGATGAGGCACGCGTCCGCAGGCCCCTGGTCCTGGCCGACCCACTCGCTGATGGACGTCCCGCCCACCTCTTCCTCGCCGTCGAAGGCGATGCGCACGTTCACGGGCAGGCGGCGGTCGGCGGCGAGGTCGCGCACGGC
>JBOGZW010000073.1:0-7338 GCA_050697575.1 Gaiellaceae bacterium
GCCCTTGCTGCCGAAGTCCTTGCCCTGCGCGACACGCATGCCGTCGACGGCGACGAGACGGGCCTCGAAGGCGCCGGGGTCGAATGTGCCGACGACGTCCCAGTACGAGGCGACCACGAAGCGCATGCGCTCGATCTCTCGCTCGACCACGAGCCTCGTCGCTACGGACTGCACGCGCCCGGCGGAGAGGCCGCGCATGACCTTCTTCCACAGCACTGGGGACACCTCGTAGCCGTAGAGCCTGTCAAGGATGCGTCGCGTCTCCTGGGAATCGACGAGCCGCTCGTCGACCTCCCTCGTGTCGTCGAGGGCGCGGACGATGGCGTCCTTCGTGATCTCGTGAAACACCATGCGGCGCACAGGCACCTTCGGTTGCAACGCCTGCACGAGATGCCACGCGATCGCCTCCCCCTCGCGGTCCTCGTCGGTCGCAAGCAGCAATTCGTCTGCCCCGGCGAGCTTCTTCTTGAGGCTCGCAACGACCTTCTTCTTCTCCGGGTCGACGATGTAGTACGGCTCGAAGTCGTCCTCCACAGCCACGCCGAGCGCGCCGTACTTCTCCCGCTGGGAAGCGGGAACCTGGCTCGCCTTCTCGGGCAGGTCGCGGATGTGGCCGATGCTCGACTCGACCTCGTATCCCGGGCCGAGGTAGCGCGAGATCGTCCTCGCCTTGGCGGGGGACTCGACGATGACGAGCCGCTGTTTGCCGTCTGCCATACGGCGGGACACGTTAGCGATGGGGTCAACGTACGGCGATACTGCCCCGATGCCAACGCCCTTCTACCGCTTTGTCGGCGTTCTCAGCTGGCCGCTCATGCACGGCCTCTTCCGGCTGCAGACGCGCGGCGTCGAGAACCTGCCGGAGGGGGGCTTCGTGCTCGCCGCCAACCACACCTCGAACTTCGATCCGTGGCCGCTCGGCTGGCCGCTGTGGCCCAAGCGGCAGCTGTACTTCATGGCGAAGGCCGAGCTCTTCAACCCGGTCCTCGGGCCGCCCCTGCGTGCCGGCGGCGCGTTTCCCGTGCGGCGCGGCGAGCAGGACATCGAGGCCATGGAGGCATCGGTCAAGCTCTGCCGCGAGGGGAAGATCGTCGCGATGTTCCCGGAGGGGACGCGGCGGGCGAAGGGGATCGTCAAGAAGTTCGAGCACCGGCCGCGGACGGGTGCCGCCCGCATCGCGCTCGCGGCGAAGGTGCCGCTCGTGCCCGCCGCGATCGACGGCACCGACCGCCTGTCACGGCTGCCGAAGCTCAAGGTCGCCTACGGGCCGCCGGTGCCGACGGACGATCTCGCCGGCATGACGCCTCGCGATGCGTCCCGCGAGGCGACCGAGCGGCTCATGAACGACATCTACGAGCTCTATGACTCCCTCTAAGCGGCCGCTCATGGCGCTGGACGGGGACAGCCTCGCGCACCGCGCGTACCACGGGCTGCCGAAGACGATCTCGCGCGCGGGCGGCAGGCCGGCAGGCGCGCTCGTCGGCTTCTCGAACTTCCTCACGCGTCTGTGGGACACGGAGCAGCCGCGTGCGGTCGTCGTCGGTTGGGACACGCTCGAGTCGCCGACGTACCGGCACGAGGCGCTTCCCGGCTACCAGGCGGGACGCGTCTTCGACGACGCGCTGCTCGAGCAGCTGGCGATGCTGCCCGAGCTCGTGGAGGCTTTCGGCTTCGGTGCTGCGCGCGCGGACGGCTACGAGGCCGACGATTTCCTCGGGGCGGCGGCGGCCGCAGAGGAAAAGCGGCGCGGCACGTGCATCGTCGTCACATCCGATCGCGACGCGTTCCAGCTCGCATCGGCGAGAACCACGATCCTCAAGCCCGTGAAGGGCGTGTTCGAGCTCGACCGGGTCGACCCGGCCCGCGTCGTCGAGCTCTACGGCGTAAAGCCCGAGCAGGTGCCCGACTTCATCGCGCTCCGCGGCGACCCGTCCGACAAGATCCCGGGCGCCAAGGGAGTCGGCCCGAAGACCGCCGCCGCAGTCCTCCAGGAGTACGGCACGCTCGAGGCCGCGCTCGCCGCCGGCCGCTTTGCAGTCCAGGCGGAGGACTTGCGCCTCTACCGGCGAATTGCCACGTTTGACGCCTCCGCCCCGCTCCCCTCCCTGAGCGACCAGACCCCAACGTGGGCGGAGGCGTCCCTTCTTGCGAGTGAGTGGGGCATGAAGGCGCTCTCCGAGCGGTTGGCCGAGCGTGCCACCGCATAAGATCGGCGGCGTGGACACCTGGCTGACCGCCGCGCGCGACGCAGTCGCGGACGCCGCTGGAATCGAACGCGCGTCGCTCGGTCTCTCGGCCGCGGACGAGGCGACGATCCTCGACCTCGCACGCATCGCGGCGCACGACAGCGGCGAGCGGACGAACGCGCCGCTGCTCTGCTTCCTCGTCGGACAGGCGACGGCCGGCGGTGTGAGCCTCGAGTCAGTCGCGGACGCGGTACGGCGATCGAACTCATAGGTCATCGCGACTTCGCCCAGCTGCATCCGACGGGCCACCACCCGGAGACGCCGGCTCGAATGACGGTGCTCCACGAGGCGTTCCCGGAGTGGAGCGAGGCACGCGAGGCGACCGAGGCGGAAATTCTGCGCTGCCACACGGAGCCGTATCTCCATGTGATGAAGACCATCGACGGGCCGACGTGGTTCACGGGCGACACACCAGCGTCGCAGACCACCTACCGCGCGGCGCTGCTGGCCGCCGGTGGCGCGATCCAGGCGGTCGAGCGCGTCGGCTTCGCGCTCGTTCGTCCGCCCGGCCACCATGCCCTCGCCGGCCAGGCGATGGGCTTCTGCTTCTTCAACAATGTCGCGATCGCCGCCCGCTTCGCACGGGCCGAGCTGGGCCTCGAGCGCGTGGCGATCCTCGACTGGGACGTCCACCACGGCAACGGGACGCAGGACATCTTCTGGGACGACGACAGCGTGCTCTTCGTGTCGCTCCACGAATGGCCGTACTACCCGGGCTCCGGCGGGCCAACCGATCAGGCGGACACGACGCTCAACATTCCCATGTCAGCGGGCTCGGGTGATGACGAGTACCTCCACGCCTTCGATCACACCGTCCTGCCCGCGGTCGAGCGCTTCCGGCCGGAGCTGCTCATCGTGTCCGCAGGCTTCGACGCTCATGTGGACGACCCGATGGCCAATATCGAGGTGACCGAGCAGGGCTTCCGAGAGATGGCTCGGCGCGCCCGTGGGCTCGCTCCGCGGCTGGCCGCCGTGCTCGAGGGCGGTTACGAGCTGCACACGCTGCCGACGCTCGTCCGGGCAGCGATCGAAGGCTTCGAGGGCTAGGCCGCGGCGGGCTTGCGCGCGAGCGCGACGCCGATCATCGAGTCACGCGTCACGAGCGCAGCGAGCTCGTCCTCTGCCATTCCCTCGATCCCGGCTGGGCGGCGCGGGATGACGAGGTAGCGGATGTCAGCGGTCGAGTCGACCACGCGGACCTCGACGTCGTCTGACAGCTCGACACCGAACTCGCGGAGGACGCCGCGTGGGTCGGAGACTGCACGCGAGCGGTAGGGCAGGCTCTTGTACCAGTCCGGCGGCGGGCCGAGCAGGGCCTTCGGGTAGCACGAGCAGAGCGTGCACACGACCATGTGGTGCACGCCCTCGGTGTTCTCGAGTGCGACGACCACCGGCGACGGCCCCGGGTCGAGGCCGACCTCGAGCGCGGCCTCGCGTGCATCCGCGAGCAGTCGCGTCTTGAACTCCGGATCTACCCAGGCTCGGGCGACGAGTCGCGCGCCGGCCGCCGGATCGCGCGACACGAGCCAGTCGATCCTCTTGCGGAGCTCCTCGCGGGTGATGACGCCCTTCTCGACGAGCACGGACTCGAGCTCGCGGACCCGTGTAGCGACAGCCGGCTCGTCGTCGTGGCCGATCGGCTCGTGGTCGTGGTCGTGGTCGTGGTCGTGGTCATGGTCGTGGTCGTGGGTCATTCGGCCTCCTCCAGCCAGTGCTCGAAGACGTCGACGTACACGCGGTCTTTCGTGTCGCCTGCGAGAGCGACGAGATAGAGCTGCTGCTCGGGGAGCCCGTCCTCCCCGTACGCACGGGTCTCGGGGTTCGTGAATGCGCCGTGCCGAAGAACGACCGTGCCGGTCTTCCCCTTGACGTAGTCGGGAGTGCGGTGGTGGCCGCCGTGGCTTCGCCCAGAGATCCGGACGCGCTGTCCTACCTCGAACCTCATCAGTCGAGCATGCCCTTCTCCTTGAGGATCGTCTCGACGGAGTACAGCCAGCGCTCGTAGTACGAGGCTCGCTCGTACTCCTCGGGCGGCATGCTTTCGATCCCACGTCGCAGCTCGTCGACGTTCATCACGCCGCCAGCTCCGAGCGCGCCGACGATGGCATCCATGAGCACTTCCCAGTCCGCCAGTTCGTGCTCCTCGCGGTCGATCGGCTCGGCGGTCGACCAGCCGCCACGGTCGTGCACCGCACGCTCCACTGGGCAATCGTAACGCCGATGATTGCCGACGGCGAAAACGGTCAATAGGAGAAGAACAACCCCAAGGAGGGCTCAGATGGCTTACGTCGATGGATTCGTCGTCCCCGTTCCGAAGACCAAGCTCGACGCCTATCGCCGCCTGTCGCGCAAGGCGGGGAAGGTGTGGCGCGAGCATGGCGCGCTGGAATACAAGGAGTGCATCGCCGACGACGCGCCCAAGGGCAAGGTCACATCCTTCCCGCAGAGCGTCAAGCTCAAGAGGGGTGAGACCGTGGTGTTCTCGTGGATCACCTACAAGTCGCGTGCGCATCGCGACAGCGTGAACAAGAAGGTGATGAAGGATCCGCGACTCGCCGCGATGATGGACCCGAAGTCCCTGCCGTTCGACGGCCAGCGGATGATCTACGGCGGCTTCAAGGTCGACGTCGACGTCTAGTCACGCCGTTGCGAGGACGAGCGCATTGCCGGACGGGTCGCGGACGCGCGGCCCGTCGTCCGTCACCTCCGCCGCGTGACCCGCCTCGTCCAACCGGCCGAGCGCGCGATCCCGCTCCTCGGCGTCCGGGAGGACAATAGTCATGTGCCGCAGCGCGGCGGTTCCCTCAGGTGGCGGCGGTGCGCCGGCGCTCTCCCACGTGTTCGCGCCGACGTGGTGGTGGTAGCCGCCGGCAGCGAGGAAGGCGGCCTGCTCGCCGAGCTGGGCCATGAGATCGAAGCCGAGTACGTCGCGGTAGAAGGCGATCGTGTCCGGGACCGACGCCACCTTGAGATGCACGTGGCCCATGACGGTGCCCGCGGGAAGCTGCTCGAACGGCTCCGACTCGGGGTCGGGTAGCTCTGCCATGAGGCTGCCGACATCGAGTGGCAGAGTGGTCAGCCTCTCGAAAACCTGTCCTTCCCAGACCTCGCGCGGCCGGTCCCAGTAAATCTCGATGCCGTGGCCGTCCGGATCGCTCAGGTAGATCGCCTCACTCACGAAGTGATCCGAGAGACCGACCAGCGGCACGTTGTCGCGGCTCGCATGGGCCAGCCAGCGTGCGAGCTCCACGCGCTCGGGTAGCAGCAGGGCGAAGTGGTAAAGGCCGGTGTAGCCGTACGCCGGCTTGGCGCCGGGGGCTTCCACGAGCACGAGCAGCTGGCGCTCTCCCGCGCCGAGCGCAGCCTGACCGTCGGCCTGCTCGAGCATCGTCAGCCCGATCGCCTCGCGGTAGTACTGAAGCGAGCGCTCGAGGTCGGCAACAGTGAGGTGCACCGGCCCGACTGTCGTCCCGGGCGAAATCTCCATCGTCGCGACGGTAGCGCACCGCGATTGACCGGGGCGCTCCGCGGGAACGTTGTCTCTGTGAGGACCGTCTTTGCGCTCTACTGGCTCATCATCGTCGCGGGAGTCCTCGCCGCGGTCCTTGCTGGAGCGCTCAACGCATGAGGACCTTCCTGAGAGAGAACGGGCTCTCGCTCTTTTTCGCATCCACGTTCCTGGCCACGCTGACGGCGCAGTCGTTCGCCGGGCAGCACAGCTTCAATTCGGAGCAGCTCGAACACGGGGCGTCGGCCATCTCCTGGTGGGAGTACGTGACGTCGGTGACCTTCTGGGGCGCCGTGATGGAGAACTGGCAGTCCGAGTTCCTCCAATTCACGGTCTTCATCGGCGCCACGATCTGGCTTGTCCAGAAGGGGTCCAACGAATCGAAGCGGCTCGAGGACGCCGGCCGCGAGACGAACGAGAAGCAGAGGGTGGGACGCCACGCGAGCGAGCAGTCGCCGGGTTGGGCGAAGGCCGGCGGATGGAGACGGCGGCTATACGAGAACTCGCTGCTGATCACGATGTCGGCCATCTTCTTCACGACGTGGTTCGCCCAGTCGCTCAACTACTGGCGTGTCTTCAACAACGAGCAGCGGGAGCACTCGGAAGCCACCGTGTCCTGGGGGCGTTACCTGCTCGACCCGGACTTCTGGGAGACGACGCTGCAGAACTGGCAGTCGGAGTTCCTCGCCGTCGGCGTGATGGTGGTCTTCACGATCTACCTCCGTCAGCGTGGCTCGCCCGAGTCGAAGCCCGTCGGCGCTCCGCACGACGAGACCGGAACGTCCGGCTAGCCACAGCGACTAAAGAAATCGCGCATCCTTCGACGTCAGAGGGATGTGAGAGGACGCCCCGGCGCGAGCTTGCATGACCTCGAGGCGCTGTACCGAAGCCGCTTCGACGTCTTCGCACGCGTCGCAGCGAGCGTGACCGGCGACGCTGAGCGGGCGCATGACGCCGTGCAGGAGGCGTTCGCGACGGCAGTTCGCAAGCGCCGCTCCTTCCGCGGCGAAGGCCCGCTCGAGGCCTGGGTCTGGCGCATCGTGCTCAACGCGGCGCGCTCGGACGTGCGCAAGAGCGTCCCACTGATCTACTCCGAGCCGGCGTCCGCTAACGGCCGCCCGGAGCACGACGCCGAGCTCCGCGCGGCGCTCACGCTCTTGCCTGAGCGGCAGCGCACCGCCGTTTTCCTCCGTTACTACGCGGACCTCGACTACGCCGCGATCGCGGAGGCGCTGGAGATCACAACCGGCACCGTCGCCGCGACCCTCAATGCAGCGCACGCTGCGCTGCGCAGCCGACTGGAGGAAGTCCGGACATGACCGACTTCGACTACGGCAGCCTCGATCGCATCCTTCCCGTTACGCCAGGGCCGGCTGACTGGGACGACGTTCTAAGCCGCTCGGGGGCGCACCAGCGGCGTCGCCGGCTGGTCGTCGTGCTCGCTGCCGTGGCGCTCGTCGCCGTAGCAGCTACCTCCGCGTTCGCCACGCGCGCGCTCCTGCTCGACAAGGGCTTCATCGGCCTGCCTCCGGAGGGAGCGACGCCCAGCACTCCGGAGAACGGAGAGCTCGTTCTCCACTACTT
>JBOGZW010000074.1:0-7055 GCA_050697575.1 Gaiellaceae bacterium
TGCGTCGGGCTCCGTCGTGGAAACGTGAACCGAGTACGGGGGATAGACACCCGTTGTGTGGAGCATGACTCCGCCGCCACTGGGCCAGCGACGAGGGGTCCGGTGGAACTACCTCGCGCCTAGTCGGGTACCCACCCCCTCGACGCGCAGGGACTCAAAGCGGGTCCTCGTTGCGCGTGACTAACCGTTCTACGACGGCCCGCTCAAGGATCGCCATCGCGCGAAACCTCACTAATGGTCCGGTGTAGCGGACGATGTACAGTCCGAAATCCCTGTCGCTCGCGGCGACCAACTCCTGTCCGCCCGACTGGAAAACCTGAACGCCCCAGAAGTTGATTCCGCCGACATCGATGTAGTGGCCGAGCTCGACGAGTTCGCTACCGCGTCCGCTCTAGTTCGCTCAAGACCGCTTGAAACTGGCGCGCACTGGCGTGCAACTGGCGCGCGCTTCTCGGGTGGCACCGCGCACCCCCGCGAGTGCGGAGTCGCCCGCGCCAGAATTCAGTGGTTTCCCGGATGTCACCGCCTGGGGTCGGTGATTACCTCGATGCGCGATGTTCGCTCACGCAGACGGGAGGATGCCGCTGGAGACGGCAGCGGGATTGACCGTCGGTCTTGCAGGCCTCGTTTTCATCGGGACCGGTCTCTGGTGGCGCCGTGAGGTACGGCGAGCCCTGGCAAGGGAGCGCATCCTCCATCCGGGCCTCCCGGAAGGGTGCGCGAGTGTGACGAGCGCGAGCCGGGCGAGGGCCCTGGCCGAGCTCATCAGGCAGAGCACGATCGACGCGACTGTCGGCCGCACATATGCGAGATCGAGCCCTACCTCGACACGGGGGGAACGCCGACGGCAGACTCGGCAAACGCTGCGAGAGACGAGAGAACCGGGCAGCCGCTGGCGAATCCCGACGCGTCTCTGTGGATACAGTCGACCACGCTTCAGACCGCGCTGATGCAGGCGTACATGGCATTCCGCGTGTCCGAGTCGACGGCCGCTCTCGGGGTCGTGCTCGTCGCCGCGGGAGCCGGGCTTGCCGCCGCAGGTCGCCGCTGACGCTGAGTGCCAACAACACATCTGTGCACTACCGCCCTGGCTGCAGCACCATGAGCACGAGAACGGCCAGCACGAGTGCGGTCGAGGCGTAGTTCGCCGCGAGCGAAACGCGGTCGTCGAGCAGGCGCCTGAGCTCAGGCGGCGGCTCGTCGCCTGTTTCGGCGAGTCGCGAAGCGAGCCGGCGTGCCTGTTTCGGACGCTGGCCACCGAGGGCACCGACGACGAGGGCGGCAAGGAACAGGCCGAGTGACGCCTGAAGCCACGGCTCGCCGAGCTGGTCGACGTGCTCAGCGAGCCAGAGCCCCGCGGCCAATGTCAGCAACCCGCCAGCGACGACGAACACGACTCCGATCCTCGTGACGCCGAGCAAGAGCGCGATCTCGCTCGGCCGGGTTCGCCGCCTCGCCGCGTCGAAGACGACGCCCGCCACGAGCGCGCCGCCGAAGAAGACCAGGACGCCGAGTAGGTGCAGGAGCAGGCCGAGCTCATACGAGGTCATCCAGCTATTTCTAACGGCCCCTGGGCTAGCGCGGGAAACTACGGAGCCGGGCTCGGGGGTGTTCCCGATGCGACCGCGTGGATGTAGTGCGACGTTGATCGGGTGCCTCTTTCTCGGCGAGAGCTCCTGAAACGCGCGGTCGTCGTGGGCTCGGGCGCGACCGCAGCCGAGCTCTTCCTCCCGGCGCAGTTCTTGTCGAGTGCCTCCGCACAGGGGGGAGCGCATGCGGTCTCGATCGCGAACCCGCTCGCGCAGATGCCGGACCGGAATTGGGAGCGGATCTACCGCGACCAGTTCGACGAGGACGAGTCGTTCGTCTTCACGTGCGCGCCGAACGACACCCACAACTGCCTGCTCCGCGCCCACGTGAAGAACGGCGTGATCGTTCGCATCTCGCCGACGTACGGCTACGGGAAGGCGAAGGATGTCGACGGGAACCAGGCGTCGCATCGCTGGGATCCGCGTATCTGCCAGAAGGGCCTCGTCCTCGGCCGCCGCATCTACGGCGACCGGCGCGTGAAGGCACCGATGATCCGCAAGGGCTTCAAGGAGTGGGTGGATCGCGGGTTCCCGCGGCGTTTCGACGGGACGCCGCGGTCCGACACGACGAAGCGTGGCTATGACGAATGGCTGCAGATCTCGTGGGACGAGGCTCTGTCGATCGCGGCCAAGACGCTCGCGAACGTCGCGGAGACCTACAACGGCGAAGACGGCACGGAGAAGCTCCTCGAGCAGGGCTATGAGCCGGCGATGGTAGAAGCGATGCACGGAGCAGGCGTGCAGGCGATCAAGATGCGCGGCGGCATGCCCCTCCTCGGGGTGGGTCGCGTGTTCGGCTTCTATCGCTTCGCGAACATGCTGGCCCTTCTCGACCGCAAGCTGCGGCCAGACGTCCCGCAGGAGGAGATCCTCGGTAGCCGGGCGTTCGACAACTACGCCTGGCACACGGACCTTCCGCCCGGCCACCCGATGGTGACCGGAAGCCAGACCGTCGACTTCGACCTCTTCGCCGCCGAGCACTCGAAGCTCCTCGTGCTCATCGGGATGAACTGGATCTGCACGAAGATGCCCGACGGGCACTGGATCGGCGACGCGCGGCTCAAAGGGACGCGGGTCATCGTCATCTCCGCCGACTACATGCCGACTGCGAACAAGGCCGACGAGGTCGTGATCCTGCGGCCGGGAACCGACACGGCGTTCCTGCTCGGCGTCGCTCGCGAGCTGATCTCGAAGGGGCTGTACGACCGCGAGGCCGTGATCCAGCGCACCGACCTCCCGCTCCTCGTCCGTCTGGACACGGGAGAGCGGTTGCAGGCGAAGGACGTCTTCCCCGGCTACCGGAACGCGTCTCTCGAGAACTACGTGGTGCTGAAGACCGAGGAGGAGCTCGCTGCCCCTCCTGTGCCACCCTTCACCGTCGGCAAGCAGGTCGTGCCCACGGAGCTGCGAGCCGAATGGGGCGACTACGTCTACTGGGATCGCACGACCGGTCGACCCGCTGCAGTGTCGCGGGACGAGGTCGGCGCCCGCTTCGCCGGCGAGCCTGCGCTCGACGGGACGTTCACAGTCGAGCTCGTCGACGGCACCACGGTGAAGGCGCGTACGGCGTTCAGCCTCCTGGCGGAGTACCTCGACGAGAACTTCGACCTACGGACGACATCTGAGGTCTGCAACGTCGACCCGCGTGCGGTGCGCAACCTCGCCCGTCAGCTCGCCAAGAACAAGGGCAACGCACTCCTCGCGGCGGGGATGGGCCCGAACCACTACTTCAACGCCGACCTCTTCGGCCGCGTTCACTTCCTTGTCGCCGCACTTACCGACAACATCGGTCACTTCTCGGGAAACGTGGGCAGCTACGCGGGCAACTACCGCGGCTCGCTCTTCCAGGCGATGGGTCAGTGGATCACCGAGGACCCGTTCGACCAGGAGCCCGATCTGACGAAGCCCGCACGGGTCAAGCGCTACTACAAGGCCGAGTCGGCCCACTACTGGAACTACGGCGAGCGGCCGCTGCGGTCCCCCGCCGAGATCATCACCGGCGACACGCACATGCCGACGCCGACGAAGCTCATCTGGTTCGGCAACTCGAACTCTCTGCTCGGAAACGCGAAGTGGTCGTTCGACGTGGTGAAGAACACGTTGCCGAAGCAGGAGGCCGTCTTCTGCAACGAGTGGCACTGGACGAGCTCATGCGAGTATTCCGACCTCGTCTTCCCGGCCGACTCTTGGGCCGAGTTCAAGCTCCCCGATATGACGGCGAGCTGCACGAACCCGTTCCTGCTGGCGTTCCCCAAGACGCCGCTCGCGCGGATCCACGACACGCGCTCGGACTATGAGATCCTCGCCGGCGTTGCCGCCGCGCTCGCGGCCGAAGTCGGCGAGCGCCGAATGCGGACGTACTGGAAAGGCGTCCTCGACGGCGATCCGACCCCTTACCTGCAGCGCATCCTCGCCGGCTCGAACGCAACGCGCGGCGTCGTGTTCGACGACCTCCACGACAGCTGCAAGGACGGCGTCCCTTTGCTCGTGAACGCACGTACATACCCGCGCCACGGCGGCTGGGAGCAGCGGCAAGAGGACAAGCCCTGGTACACGCCCACCGGGAGGCTCGAGTTCTACCGCCCCGAGCCCGAATGGCAGGCGGCGGGCGAGTCGCTCCCCGTCTGGCGCGAGCCCGTCGACGCGACCTTCTACGAGCCGAACGCGATTCTCGCGAACCGCAGACACCCGTCGATCCACCCTCGCACGCCCGAGGACTACGGCGTGCCCGAGTCGCAGATGGACGCAGAGACGCGCCAGTACCGCAACGTCGTCCGCACCTGGCAGGAGCTGAAGCTCTCGAAGCATCCGCTTACGGAGAAGGACCCGGCGTACCGCTTCGTGTTCCAGACGCCGAAGTACCGGTGGGGCGCGCACTCGACGGCGGTCGACTCGGACTGGATCGCCATGCTCTTCGGGCCGTTCGGCGACCCCTATCGCCGCGACCCGCGCACGCCGTGGACGGGAGAGGCGTACGCCGAGATCAACCCCGGCGACGCGGCCCAGCTCGGGCTGAAGGACGGCGACTACATCTGGCTGGACGCCGATCCCGAGGACCGGCCGTATCGAGGCGCGTCCTCGGACGACGCCTATTACGACGTCGCCCGCGTGATGATGCGCGTACGCGTCTACTCGGGGATGCCGAAGGGTGTCATCCGCACCTGGTTCAACATGTACGCTGCGACGCCGGGCACCGTGCAGGCGCAGAAGGACGTGCCGGGCGGGCCGGCCCAGAACCCGGCTACGAACTACGTCGCGCTATTCCGCCACGGCAGCCACCAGTCGGGGACGCGCGCGTACCTGCGCCCGACGCAGATGACCGACTCGATGACGCGCAAGAACTACTTCGGCCAGCAGATCGGGACCGGCTTCGAGGCGGACGTGCACTCGCCGTCCGGCGCGCCCAAGGAGGGCTTCGTCAAGGTCGAGAAGGCCGAGGACGGGGATCCTGACGGCGGCGTGTGGCGCCCCGTGGAGCTCGGCTTCCGCCCGGAAGCGCTGTCCGACGCGATGAAGGCGTACCTCGCCGGCCGGTTCGTCTCGAGAAAGCGGAGGAGGGGCTGACCCGTGGCCAAGGTGCGCAACTGGCAGCTCGGACGCGACATGGAGTACCCGTACGACGCGGAGCGGCCAGCGAAACAGTTCACGATGATCATGGATACGAACAAGTGCATCGCCTGCCAGAGCTGCACGATCGCCTGTAAGAGCACCTGGACATGGGGCAAGGGCCAGGAGTTCATGCTCTGGAACAACATCGAGACGAAGCCCTTCGGCTTCTATCCGACGGGCTGGGACGTCAACGTCCTCGAGCTCCTAGGGCAGCAGAAGTGGGACGGCGACGTCTACGCGGGGCAGACGGTCTTCGAGGCGGCGCCCGAGGGCGAGCGGGTGCTCGGCTGGACACCTGAGGAGGAGGACTGGTCGCATCCCAACATCGGCGAGGACGAGCCGACCGGCAGCGCCGACGACACGACGTACCTTCCCGAGAACCCGCACTCGCTCATGTGGATGTACTACCTCCAGCGGATCTGCAACCACTGCACGTATCCCGCGTGCGTTGCCGCATGTCCTCGCGAGGCGATCTACAAGCGCCCAGAGGACGGGGTCGTGCTCGTCGACCAGACCCGCTGCCGCGGCTACCAGGAGTGCATGACCGCCTGTCCCTACAAGAAGACGATGTTCAACCTCGAGACGCGTGTGTCCGAGAAGTGCATCGCGTGCTACCCGAAGCTCGAGCAGGGCCTGCAGACGCAGTGCACGACCGCGTGCATCGGCCGTCTGCGGCTGACGAGCTACCTTTCCGCGCCCGACGAGGTCGACCCGCGGAAGCCTGCCGACTACCTCGTCCACGTTCGCAAGCTCGCCCTCCCGCTCTATCCGCAGCTCGGGCTCGAGCCGAACGTCTACTACATCCCCCCGGTGCATGTTCCGACGAAGTACCTGACCCAGATGTTCGGGCCGGGCGTCGAGCGAGCCGTCGAGACCTATCGCAATGCAAAGGACGACCCCGACCTGCTGGGCCTGCTCATGCTCTTCGGCGCCACCGAGCGAATCTGGCACACCTGGGAGGTCTCGGTAGGCGTCGCGCGCGCCTTCGACGTGGACGGCGAGGAGGTCGTCGCCGTCCCGCTGCGAGAGCCGACGTTCACGCGTCCGTTCGAGTTCACGACCGAGGTCGCCGGGAAGCCGGTGACCGGATACCGACACAACACGTGAGGAGCTGATGGCCGAGCGAGTCACACGCAGGGACGTACTGATCTACGGTGGCGCGGCCGTGGGCGGCTTCGCCGCGGGGGGTGCGGCCGTGACAGCCGTCGCCGTGGCGGTGGACGAGGACAAAACACCGCCGGTCGAAGGCGCGCCGATCGTCGCGCCCTTCGTCCGCGGCGAGCTGCCGGAGACCGATCCGGGATCGCGGGATTGGCGAGCGGCTCGGTCGACACTGGTCCCGCTCGTCGCACAGCAGATCGTGCAGCCGTTCCTCGAGAAGGCCGTCGTGACCGAGCTCGACGTGCGCGCGCTCCACAACGGGTCGAGCGTTGCGCTGCGCCTCGAGTGGGACGACGACTCCGTCGACGACCTCGACGGGATCCGCCGGTACCACGACGCGGTCGCCGTGCAGCTGCCGACCACGGCAGGCCCCGCGCCGGCGCTCACGATGGGCGCGCCAGGTAGCCCGGTCCACATTCTCCAGTGGCGCGCGACCTGGCAGCGCGACATCGACTCGGGAGGGAAGACCGGTGTCGATCAGATCTACCCGGAGGTCATCCACGACGTCATGCCCGACGACGTGCTGCCGCCCGAGACGGCGCAGCTCTACTGGGTCGGCCGCGAGGCGGGAAACCCGCTCTCGCAGGTGAAACGCACGTCGCCCGTCGAGGAGGTGGTCGCCGAGGGATTCGGCTCGGTCACCCACCTCGCCCAGCAGACTGCAAGCGGACGGGGTGTGAACGAAGACGGTCGCTG
>JBOGZW010000075.1:0-6902 GCA_050697575.1 Gaiellaceae bacterium
CGGCGACATCGACGCCTCTGTCGAGGCGAAGGCAATCAGGTGGGCCGTCAGCCGCGGTGCCCGGGTCGTCAACCTCTCGATCGGAGGGACCCGCGATCCGCTGCACCGCATCCGCGACACGTTCTCACAGGAGGAGGCGGATGCCATCGCCTATGCGCACAGCAAAGGCGCCGTCGTCGTGGGATCGGTCGGCAACGGCGACTCCGCGCCGTACACGCCGTGGCCGTTCGCGAGCTATCCAGCCGCGCTGCCCCACGTGATCGGCGTCAGCGCCGTCTCGCAGGGCGGCAGCGTCCCCGGCTTCTCGAACCGCGACGCCGTCTTCAACGACCTCGGCGCGCCGGGCCAGGGCCTCGTCTCGACGGCGCCCAGGGAGCTCACCGCGGAGCGGCCGACGTGCGTCGATCAGGGGTACTCGCCGTGCGCCGCGCCCGACCTTCGCGACGGCGCGGGAACCTCGTTCTCCGCTGCGCAGGTGAGCGCCGCGGCGGCGGTCTTGCTCGCCGTCAACCCGAAGCTGACGCCCGAGCAGGTCGGGGCCGTCATCGAGCGTTCCGCGGTCGACGCGAAGGCCGCCACGGGTTGTGTCCCGTGTGCGCCCGGACGAGACTCGCGCTCCGGCTGGGGCACGCTGGACGTCACCGCCGCGCTCGAGGCGCTCGCCGAGCCGCTTCCTCCGGCGGATCGCTACGAGTCGAACGACGACGCAGGCTCACGGGCAGCGACGATGTACGGTCGGGAGCGCACGGTGAAGGCGACGCTCGACTTCTGGGACGACCAGGTCGACGTCTACCGTGTCAGGGTCGGCAAGGGCGAGCGGCTGAAGGCATTCCTGCGCGGCCCGGTGGGCACGCAGACGAACCTCATCCTCTGGCGTCCGGGCACGGAGCACGTGGAGGGTCTCTCGGACGAGGTGCAGGCGCGCCGTGTGACGCACTCGGTGCGGGCGGGGCCGAACGAAGCCATCGTGCATGCGGCCGCCGAAGCCGGCTGGTACTACGTCGAGGTGAAGATGGCCGGCCCGGGCTCGGGCCGCTATTCGTTGCGCCTGGCCAAGACTCGGTGAGGCTCGGCGTCCAGCTGCCCGAGGTCGAGCGCGACGTGCGCTGGCCGGAGTATGTGGCGATGGCGCAGGCGGCCGAGGAGGTCGGCTTCGGCTCGATCTGGCTCGGCGACCACCTCCTCTATCGCGGCGACGGGCGGGAAGAGCGCGGCCCGTGGGAGGCATGGACGATGCTCGCCGGGCTCGCCACCGTCACGGAACGCGTCCGACTCGGTCCGCTCGTCGCCTGCGCGAGCTTCCATCCTCCCGGGCTCATCGCGAAGATGGCGGCGACCGTCGATGAGATCTCTGGCGGGCGCCTCGTGCTCGGGCTCGGCGCGGGCTCGGTCGAGATCGAGCACTCGATCTTCGGTCTGCCCGTCGAGCGTCGTGTGTCGCGGTTCGCCGAGTCGTTCGAGATCGTCCGCCGCATGCTTGCGGGCGAGCGCGTGACGTTCGAGGGCCGCTACTGGAGCGTGGACGACGCCGTGCTGCTGCCCGAGCCGGCGCGGCGGGTGCCGCTCATGGCCGGCTCGATCGGCCCGCGAATGCTCGGCCTCACGCTGCCGCACGTCGACTGGTGGAACACGTGGTACACGTGGTACGGCAACACGGCCGAGGGCTTGGCGGAGCTGAACGCGAAGATCGACGACGCCTGCGAGCAAGCCGGGCGGAACCACCGTGAGGTGGCTCGCAGCGCTTGCGTCCTCGTCGAGCTCGACTCGGCGGCCGTCAAGCGGCCGCACGACGCCGATACCGTCCCGGTCGCGGCGGATGACCTGCCGGATGCGCTTCGCGACCTGGAGGCGGCCGGCGCGGACGAGGCGATCCTCGTCTTGCGGCCGATCACGGAGGCGTCGATCCGCGAGCTCGGCGCCGCGCTCTAGAGCAGCTCGTCTTCGGCGACTGGGCGAATCGGCCGCGCAGGGACGCCCACGACCACCATCCGCGGCGCCACGTCCTTCGTGACGACCGCGCCGGCGCCGACGAACGCCTCCTCGCCGATCTCGACGCCCGGGCAGATGACTGCCCCACTGCCCACGCGTGCGCCGCGCCGGATCGTCGGCCCTTTGACGAGCTCATGCCGTGCTTCCGTGCGACCCATGAAGTTGTCGTTCGTCGTCACGACGCACGGCGCGATGAAGACGTCCTCCTCGAGCGTCGAGTACGCCGTCACGTAGGCGTCGGCCTGGATCTTTGTTCGCGCGCCGACGGTCGTGTCGTTCTCGACGAGTGAGCCGCGCCCGACGACGACGTCGTCGCCGATCGTGCAGCGCTCGCGCACGCAGGCCTGGTCGCCGATGATCGTCCGCGCCCCGATCGTCGTGCCCGCGAAGACGATTGCGCCCGTGGAGACGACCGCGCCGTCGGCGAGCTCCGTGGGTGGCAATGGCTCCCGCTTAGCCGTCGATCGCGCCGACAGCACCGGCCGCTTGCCGACGACGGCGTACTCGAGCACCCGTACGCCTTCGCCGAGCAACGTGCCCTTGTGGACGATCGCTGTCGGGTGAACCTCAGCGGCCACGCAGCGACTCCGTCAGCCGCTCGAGCACGCGCACGACGAGCGCGCCGTCACGCGCGACCTTCTGTCGATCCCCGTCTCCGCCGACGAGGGTGAGGAACCGCTCGCATTCGAGGCGCAGCGGCTCGTCCGTGGCCACCTTCGGGATGTGGATGTCACCGGTCCGCGTCTGCCATTCGCCGTACGTCTCGGCGCGCAGCCACGGTGACTTCTCGTACACCGTCACCTTGCGCTCGAGCTCCATGTCGTCGAACACGACCATCTTCTCCTTGCCGACGACGGTGAGCTTCCGCATCTTGTGCGGGTCGAGCCAAGAGAGATGCATGTGCGCGATCTTCCCCGACGGGAAGCGGAGGTAGCAGAAGACGACATCCTCGACGCCCGGCTGCAGGAAGTCGCGGCCGAGCGCGATCGCCTCCGAGGGCTCCTCCTCGAGGAGGTAGAGGATGACCGAGAGGTCGTGGACGCCGAGCGACCAGAGCGCGTTCTCGTCGGGGCGGATGATGCCGAGGTTCTGGCGGTTGCCGTAGACGCAGAGGACATCGCCGAGCTCGCCCGAGTCGACGAGCTCCTTGAGCTTCTGGACGCCGGGGTGGTAGAGCAGGAGATGTCCCGGCATGAGCACGAGATCGCGGTCGGCGGCAAGCGCGACCAGCTCGTCGATCTCGGCGGCGGTCATCGCGGGCGGCTTCTCGACGAGCACGTGCTTTCCGGCCTCGAGCGCCCGCCGGGCGAGCTCGGCGTGAGTGGGTACGGGCGTGGCCACGACCACCGCGTCGAGGGCCTCGTCCGCGAGCAGCTCCTCGAAGTCGGTCGTCGCCCGCGCCTGCGGAAAGCGCCCACGCGTTCGCTCCAGTGCGCCGCCGTCGGCGTCGCAGATCCATGCGAGGTCGGCGAGCGTGTCGAAGTTTCGCGCGAGGTTGGGGCCCCAGTAGCCGAGGCCCGCTACTGCGATTCTCAAAGCTTCCAGACCTTGTCGGAGCGCCGGCCCGTCTCGCCGGTGGCATTCCGGAAGTCGACGACGAGCAGGGCGCGCTGGACGACGTCGTCGTAGTCGATGCCGGAGTGGTCGGTGACGACCGCGACGCAGTCGTAGGCCGCCGGATCGAGCGCCACCGAATCGAGCTCGAGCTCGGGCAGGGTCGGCACGTGCGAGTCGTGGTACGCCACTACCGCCCCGGCGTTCCGCAATAGCTCGATGACCTTCAGCGCCGGCGACTCGCGCGTATCCGAGATGTCCGGCTTGTACGCGACGCCGAGCACGAGGATCTTCGATCCCTTCAGCGACCGCTGCCGCCCGTGGTTCAGGGCCTGGGAGATCAGCGAGCGGCAGTAGTAGGGCATGTTCTCGTTGACCTTGCCGGCGAGCTCGATGAACTCCGTGTAGAAGCCGTACTCCCGCGCCTTCCACGTCAGGTAGAAGGGATCGATCGGGATGCAGTGGCCGCCGAGGCCGGGGCCGGGCTCGAACCGCATGAAGCCGAACGGCTTCGTGGACGCAGCGTCGACAACCTCCCACACGTCGATGTTCATCCGGTCGCAGAGCTGGGCGAGCTCGTTGACGAGCGCGATGTTGACCGAGCGGAAGATGTTCTCGAGCAGCTTCGTCAGCTCGGCGGCCTCCGGCGACGACACCCGGTGCACCTGGTCGATCGCGCCCTGGTAGAGCTCGGCCGCCCGCTCGGTGCACGCGTCGGTGATCCCGCCGACGATCTTCGGCACGCTCTCCGGGCGCCAGCGCGTGTTGCCGGGGTCGACGCGCTCGGGGGAGAACGCGAGGTGGAAGTCACGCCCGACCTCGAGGCCGCTCGCCGCGAGGATCGGCAACACCACTTCGCGAGTCGTGCCGGGGTACGTCGTCGACTCGAGCACTACGAGGTGCCCGGCCCGCAGGCGGGCGGCGATGCCGTTGATTGCATCGACGAGGATCGTGATGTCGGGCTCGCGCTGCTTCGAGAGCGGCGTCGGCAGGGCGACGACGATCGCGTCCGCGTCGCGTAGCGTGTCGTAGTCGCTCGACGCAGCAATGAGGCCCTCTGCCACGTGCGGGCCGAACTCGGCGGACGGCACGTCCTCGATGTGGCTCTCCCCGCGGTTGATGCCGGCGACGACATTCTCGGCCACGTCCACGAGCAGCACGCTCTTCCCGGACTGCGCGAGTAGACGGGCGAGCGGGACGCCGACGTAGCCCGCGCCCACGACGGCCACGTCCCAGTGGCGGGTCGCGGGCTCGGCCGGCTGCGCTTCGAGTTTCGGCTCGGTCATTGGTCGAGAAGGGTACAGAGAGCTTCTGCGATCTTCGGCGCTGCCCTGCCGTCGCCGTACAGCACCGGGCGATTCGCCGCAAGCGGCCGTGCGGCGACGACGGCGGCGACGAGCCGCTCCGATTCGGCGTCGACGAGGGTGTTGGCGCCCTGCTCGACGGTGTCCACCCATTCCGTAGACGGCCGCGCCGTGACGCACGGGATGCCGTACCAGTAGGCCTCCTTCTGCAGGCCGCCCGAGTCGGTGACGATGACGCGTGCCTGCGAAGCGAGCGCCGCGAAATCGATATACGAGAGCGGTTCGACCAAACGGACATGTCCGAGGGACAGGCCCTGTTTCATAATTGCATCGCGGGTCCGGGGATGGGCCGGGAAGATCACGGGCTCTTCGATCGCGTCCAGTCCGGCCACGATGCGGCCGAGCCGCGGCTCGACGACGTTCGCGTCGCGGTGGATCGTGGCAACCACGTACGCCCCCGGTTGAAGCGCGAGCCGCTCGAGCACGGCCGAGCGCTCCCGAGCGATCGGCGCGAACGTGACGCACGCGTCTGCCATCACGTCGCCCACGACCGCGATCGTCCCCGGCACGCTTTCCGCCTCGAGGATGCGGCGCGACCGCTCGTCCGGGCAGAGCAGCAGGTCCGCGATCGAGTCGACCTCGATGCGCGTGTGCTCCTCCGGCATGGTCATGTCGCCGGAGCGCATGCCAGCCTCCACGTGCGCGAGAGGAACGCCCGCCTGCTGAGCTGCCCGCGCGCCCGCGAGCGTCGAGTTCGTGTCGCCGAAGACGACGGCGGCGTCCGGACGCTCGCGGCCGACCGCGTCCACGATTCCCGGCAGCATCGCGTCCACGTCACGCGTGTGCGCCTCCAGCCGGTAGGCGGGCTCCGCCAACCCGAGCTCCTCGAAGAAGACCTCTGAGAGCTCGCGGTCGTGGTGCTGTCCCGTGTGGAGGACGACCTCCTCGATCCCAGCCTCGCGTAGGGCCACGGAGAGCGGACCAGACTTGATGAATTGCGGGCGGTTGCCCACGACGGAGAGGACCTTCATGCAGCCGTTGGCTCAGGTCCGACGCGGCCGCGCGCGGCCCACGCGCGGGCACGCAGCTCGAACGGCGCCTCCGGCAGCCGCTCTTGGCAGAGCTCTCGCAGGCGGGCTCGCTCCACTTCATCGAGACGCGTGACGTAGTCGCCCGCTGGGCCGACGCCGAGCATGTATGGCTCCCACCAATCCTCAAAGGTCGGATGCTCGACGGAGACCCAAAGGTCGGTCTCGACGATGTCCTGCAGTCCTGCTGACCGAAACAGCCGCGAGAGGTCGCCTTCGCGTGCGCCAGCGAGCTTTGACTCGCCCTGCACGCCAGGGTCGAGCTCACGCACCGCCTCCCAGTACAGGCTCAGCGGACCCTGGCCGCCGCCGTGATCCCACACGCTGGCCGCCACGACGCCGCCGTCGCGTGCCACGCGCGCCATCTCGCGCAGCCCCGCCAGGGGGTCTCCCATGAAGTGGACGACGAGCTGTGCGAGCGCCGCGTCGAACGCGTGCTCGGCGAAGGGCAGCTCCTCGGCCGCGGCGAGCTCCACCGTGACGTGCGGGTGGCGTTCGCGAATAGCTTCGACGAAGGGCGGTGAAGGATCGACGGCTGACACGGCTCCCTCGCCGAGGCGGCGCACGAGCTCGGCTGTCAGCGCACCCGGACCGCAGCCGACGTCGAGCACACGGCCTTCGGCGCCTGCGAAGTCGGCGAACAGTGGCGCCAGCGGCACCGAGTATCGGCCCATGAACCGGTCGTACGCGTCTGCGGCGACGGCGAACGTCATGCGGCGAATCTATGCGATCCGTCCCGGGCGGACCTAGCCGATGCCGGCCTTGAGTCGGCCACCGAGAGCGGGCCCGACTCTGATGAAGTGCGGACGCTTGCCCACGATGGGGAGCACCTTCATGCCGCTGGTAGCCTAGGTGACTCGGGCCGTTAGCTCAGCTGGTAGAGCAGGGGACTCTTAATCCCAAGGTCGAAGGTTCGAGTCCTTCACGGCCCACTCTTCGAGGTCCCTGCACACAGACCATCGACGAG
>JBOGZW010000076.1:0-6856 GCA_050697575.1 Gaiellaceae bacterium
CGAGCTCATCCGCCGGGAGCGCACGAGGGTTCGACGACTGCGTGACAACGAACGTGCTCCCCGCGCTCGCGAGCCGTTCGAGCATTCCGGCAATGTCTTTGTCCTCGAGCAGGGACACCACGATGACCCAATCACCCGTCGGTATGCGCTCGAGGAGCCAGTCCACAGCCTCCGGCGTGTGTGCGCCGTCCCACACTTCGCCGTCGGAGCGCCACTCGAGGCGACCTGGGAGCTGGACGTCGGCGTCGCTCTCGATCGCCCTGCCGAGGAACGCCTCCGCAGCCTCGCGTGCGCCGCCGGTCCGCGCCTCGTTCTCGGGCAGCAGGTACCCCCACTCCGGCTCGCCGAGCACGACGATCGCGCCCGGCTTTACGACGGCGAGCTTCTCTCGCGCGATCGCCTCGCGCGTCTCGCCGAGGACGTCCGTGTGTTCGAGCCCCACATTCGTGAGGAGAACGACGGGCGCGTCGAGGACGTTCGTCGCGTCGAGCCGGCCGCCGAGTCCGGCCTCAATCGCGGCCGCGTCGACGCCCTGGGCCGCGAACTCGGCGAGAGCCGCCGCCGTCAGAGCCTCGAACTGCGTCGCGCCGACGCGTTCGGCGGCCGGCCGGACGCGGCCGACAGCGCGCTCGAAGCCAGCCGCGTCTGTGTCGAGCCGCTCCTCCCAGCCCGACACGTGTGGCGACGTGTACGCGCCGACGCGCAAGCCCTCCGCGCGCAGCAGCGCCGCGATCGTCCGTGTCGCCCTCGACTTCCCGTTCGTGCCGACGACGTGCACGGACGGAAAGGCGCGCTCCGGGTGGCCGAGTTCGGCGAGCAGGCCGTACATCCGCTCGAGCCCGAACTCCTCGGGCCACGGCGAGAGCGACGCGATCCACGCCGTATACGACATCACAAACGCCAATGTTGACGGCGGCCGAGGCGGCGCGTACCGTGTGCGGGTCGTCGAGCTAAGGAGGTGGCCGAATGCTTGAGCTTGCTTGCACCACCTTCACCCGCGTTGCCGCGGGGCTCGACGCCTAGGGCCGCGCGGTACCAACTGACCTAAGGAGGTCGCGTTGACCGCGATCAGGCTGGCTGCGCTCGGCTGGACCGACGAGCTCGAGGCGGCGATGACAATCTATTCCGAACGGGGCTTCGAGCCCGCCCGCGTCGTCGCGGAGCACCGCGGCGGCTACTACGTCCGCGGCGAGCGCGACGACCGGCTCGCGAGTGCCCGCGGCAAGCTCCGCGACCACGAGATCACGGGCGGCATGCCGGCCGTCGGCGACTGGGTGGCCGTGTGCGACGCGCCCGGTGGCCGCGCGGCGATCGAGGCGGTGCTGCCCCGGCGCACGAAGATCTCGCGCAAGACGCCGTGGCTGAAGGCCAAGGAGCACACGCTCGTCGCGAACGTCGACACGGTGTTCCTCGTCGCCGGTCTCGACGGGGACTTCAACGCTCGTCGGCTCGAGCGCTACCTCGTCACCGCCTGGGACTCCGGCGCCGACCCGGTGATCGTGCTCACGAAGCTCGACGTCTGCCAGGACGAGGAGTTGATCGACGAGGCGCAAGCGGTCGCGCTCGGCGTCCCCGTGCTGGCCGTGAGCAACGTCACCGGCGAGGGACTCGACGCTGTCCGTGATTGCCTGGCACCGGCGCGCACGGTGGCGCTCCTCGGCTCGTCAGGAGTGGGCAAGTCGACGCTCGTCAACACGCTCGCCGGGCGTGAGTTGATGCGGACGGGCGAACTGCGGCGCGACGGCCGCGGACGGCACGTCACACGCCACCGGCAGCTGCTCATGCTGCGCGGCGGCGCGATCCTCGTCGACACGCCCGGGCTGCGCGAGCTTCAACTCTGGGAGGGCGATGTGGACAGCGCGTTCTCCGACATCGCGGAGCTGGCCAGCCAGTGTCACTTCAATGACTGCGTCCACGAGACGGAGCCGGGGTGCGCCGTACGCGAGGCGCTGGCCGCGGGAGAGCTGTCCTCGGAGCGGATGCGGAGCTACCGGAAGCTCGAGCGCGAACTGCGCGCGATCGAAGCCCGCTCGAACAAGCGCATCCACCGCGAGCTGAAGCGCCGCTGGAAGACGAGGGCGAGGGAGACGCGGCAGGAGCGGCGGTACGGGAGGAGGTAGGCAAGATGTCGACGTGCTCGCCCGGGTCCTCCTCCTCGCGTTGGTGCTCGCGGCAACGGCCGGCTCGGCTCAGCCCACGCAGGCAGCAGGTTGCGTGCGTCCATCGGATCGGGCGACGAACGTCAGCTTCCAGGCTGCGGGCGGAGCCAGGCTCAAGGGCGCCGTGCTCGGCCGGGGCTCCACGGGCGTCGTACTGGCGCACACGACGAGCGCCGACCGCTGCCAGTGGCTGCCCTTCGCCAGGGAGCTCGCGAAGCAGGGCTACCGGGCGCTCGTCTTCGACATGCGCGGCTACGGCGCGTCCACCGGCATCACGAACACCGATCCACACCTGGACGTGATCGCGGCCGCCGCCGAGCTCCGGCGGCGTGGCGCCAAGAAGATCGTGCTTGCGGGCGCGTCCATGGGCGGCACCGGCGTCGTCGCCGCCGCACCCACCATTCGCCCGGCGGTGAGCGGCGTCGTCGAGCTCTCCGCGCCGACCCTCTTCAGCAGCGCGAATGCGCTGGCGGCCGCGAAGAAGCTCAAGCTCCCGGCGCTATTCGTCGCCGGGCGTGACGACGGCGACTTCGCTGCGGCGACGCGCGCCCTCTTCCGGGCGGCCGCCACGAAGGACAAGCAGCTCCACATCGCGCCCTCGTCGTGGCACGGCGTCGATCTCGTGTCGCTGCCGAACGTGCGGAAGCTTGTGCTCGACTTCGTCGATCGAGTGGGCTAACCCAGCTCTTCGAGCTCGCGGCGGTAGCGCTCGAGCTTTGCCTGTTCGGCGGCGACGATGTCCTCCGGTGCGTTCGCAGTGAAGCCCGTGTTCGCGAGCATGTCCTCGGCGCGCGCGATCTCCTTCTGCAGGCGCTCCTTCTCCCGCTCGACGCTGCCGTCCTGCGTTACCTGGCCGGGCTTGACGACCGCCTCGAAGATGCGCTGCTCGTCCTCTGAGAGCTCGACTCGCACCTGGCTCCGCCGGTAGCGCGTCGCCGCCGCCTGCACGCGCTCGAGCGCATCGGCATCGGCGTCGAAGCGCGCGTCGCTCTCGGGCCACGCCGACACGATGAGCCGGCTCTCGCGCACCGGCAGGTGCGTCCAGATCTCCTCCGTCACGTGCGGCATCACGGGGTGGAACAGCTGAAGCAGCCGCTCGAGCGCCGCGAGCGCCGTTGCGTGGGCGTCGGCGTCGCCGTCGTACAGCCGCGGCTTGATCGCCTCCGCGTACCAGTCGCAGAAGTCGTCGAAGATGAGGTGGTAGAGGCTGTCGGCGACCTCGGAGAACGCGAAGCGCGGCAGCGCGTCCTCGATGAGCGTGCGTGCCCGCTCGAGCCGCGCGAGGATCCAGCGCTCCTCGACCTCCCGAGGCCGCACGTCCGGCGTCGCCCCCTCCGTCGCCGAGAGCACGAGGCGCGAGACGTTCCAGAGCTTGTTCGCGAGGCGGCGCCCCTCGTCCATGGCGGCGTACGAGAGCCGCGTGTCCTGCTGCGACGACATCTTCATGAGGCCGTAGCGCGTCGCATCAGCGCCGTACTCGGCGACGACGTCCAGCGGGTCCACGCCGTTGCCGAGCGACTTCGACATGCGCCGTCCGTCGGGCGCAAGCACCGTCGAGTGGATGATCACCTCGGAGAACGGCACCTGCTCGCAGAGCTCGAGCCCGGCGAAGATCATCCGGTTCTCCCAGAGGCGGATGATCTCGCGCGCGGTGATGTTGAGGTCACCCGGGTAGAAGCGCCGCAGCTCGGGCGTGTCGTCAGGCCAGCCGAGCGTCGCGAACGGCCAGAGAGCCGACGAGAACCACGTATCGAGGACGTCCGGGTCGCGCTCGAGCTCCGTTCGCCCGCACTCCGCACAGACCTCCGGCTCGGACTCGGCGACGGTGACATGGCCGTCGGGGCAGTACCAGACGGGGAGCTGGTGCCCCCACCACAGCTGGCGCGAGATGTTCCAGTCCGGGGCGTGCACGAGCGAGTCGATCGCGAACCGGTGCTGCGACTCGGGGTGGTAGCGCGCGCGGCGCGTTTGCAGAGCCTCGATCGCCGGCGCCCCGAGCTCGTCCATGCGGCACCACCACTGGAGCGAGATGAGCGGCTCGATGCGGCTCTCGCAGCGCTCGCAAACAGCGATCGTGTGCCGGTACGGCTCGCGGCGCTCGATGAGCCCGCGCTCCTCGCACCACGCGAGCACGCGGCGCCCGGCCTCCTCCTGGTCGAGCCCTGCGAGCTCGCCGGCCTCCTCCGACATGAGCCCGTCGGGGGCGATCACCATCGGCTCGGGCAGGCCGTGCGCGCGGCCGATCTCGAAGTCCGTGGGGTCGTGTCCGGGCGTGACCTTGAGCGCACCGGTGCCGAACTCGGGCTCGACACGCTCGTCCGCGATCACGGGAGCACGGCGTTCGACGAAAGGGACGACGACCTCCTGGCCAACGAGGCCGGCGTACCGCTCGTCCTCGGGGTGCACGGCGACGGCAACGTCGGCGAGGATCGTCGCCGGGCGCACGGTCGCGATCGTCACGTGGCCTGAGCCGTCAGCCAGCGGATACCGGACGTAAATCAGCTCGTCGTCCACCTCCACGTGGTCGAGCTCGAGATCCGAGAGCGCGCTCAGGTGGAACGGGCACCAGTTGACGATGCGGTAGTCGCGATAGAGCCAGCCGCGCTGCCAGAGGTGGACGAAGAATTTCAGCACCGCGCGGACGTAGCCGTCGTCCATCGTGAAGCGCTCGCGCCGGTAATCCATCGACGCGCCCATGCGCCGGGACTGCGTCATGATCGTCCGCCCGTAGAGCCGTAGCCACTCCCAGACCCTTGCCTCGAATGCCTCGCGGCCGAGGTCGTGACGGCTCTTCCCCTCCTTCTCCAGCTCCTTCTCGACGACGCTCTGCGTCGAGATGCCCGCGTGGTCGTACCCAGGCTGGAAGAGGCAGTTGAAGCCTTGCATCCGCCGCCAGCGGACGAGCGAGTCGGCGAGCGCGAGCTGGAGCGCGTGACCCATGTGCAGCTCGCCCGTGACGTTCGGCGGCGGGAAGGCGATGACGAACGTCGGGCGCGGGTCGTCGGCGTCAGCGCCGTAGAGGCCCTCTTCCTCCCAGGTCTCCTGCCAGCGCTGCTCGACGCCCTCGGGGCTGTACCGCGGCTCCATGTGCTGATTCTACGGTGGCGCTCCGTCCGCCCTGGTCGCTTCACTTCGGATCCGAGATGGCATCAAATTGGATCCGAAACGACGTTACACGGCGGGAATTACGGGTATATTCGCCAAAGATGGATCCGAAACTGCAACCTACGGGACCCGAAGGAGGACGAGGATGACGATGAACGGCCGGATCGACGGCGTCACCAGGCCCTACACGACTGAGGATGTCGAGCGCCTACGCGGCTCCGTCCACGTCGAGCACACGCTCGCGCGCCTCGGCGCGGAGCGCCTGAGGGAACTGCTCGACGGCGAGGGCTTCGTGCGCTCACTCGGCGCGCTCTCGGGCGGCCAGGCCGTGCAGATGGTCAAGGCCGGTCTTCAGTCCATCTACGTCTCCGGTTGGCAGGTCGCCGCCGACGCGAACCTCGCCGGGCACGTCTACCCGGACCAGAGCCTCTATCCCGCCGACTCGGCGCCGTCACTCGTCCGCCGCATCAACAACGCGCTTCTGCGCGCCGACCAGATCAGCACAGCGGAGGGCGATGCGTCGACCCAATGGCTCGTGCCCGTGCTCGCCGACGCCGAGGCCGGCTTCGGCGGGCCGCTGAACGCGTTCGAGCTCATGAAGGCGATGATCGAGGCAGGCGCTGCGGCCGTGCACTACGAAGACCAGCTGGCGTCGGAGAAGAAGTGCGGCCACCTCGGTGGCAAGGTGCTCGTGCCGACGAGCCAGTTCATCCGCACGCTCGTGGCCGCGCGGCTCGCCTCCGACGTCCTCGACGTGCCGACCGTGCTCGTCGCCCGCACCGACTCGCTCTCCGCGTCGCTGCTGACGAGCGACGTCGACGAGCGGGATGCCCCGTTCGTCACCGGTGAGCGGACCGCAGAGGGCTTCTTCCGCATCCGCGGAGGGCTGGACGCCGCCATCGCCCGCTCGCTCGCCTATGCGCCGTACGCAGACATGCTGTGGTTCGAGACATCGACGCCTGATCTCGGTGAGGCCCGCGAGTTCGCGCAGGCGATCAACGAGCAGTTCCCCGGCAAGTGGCTCACGTACAACTGCTCCCCGTCGTTCAACTGGCGCCGCCACCTCGAAGAGTCCGACATCGCGACGTTCCAGGAGCAGCTGGCGGGGATGGGCTACAAGTACCAGTTCGTCACGCTCGCCGGCTTCCACTCGCTGAACGCGGGCATGTTCGAGCTCGCCTCCGGGTACGCGGACGAGGGCATGGCCGCCTACGTGAGGCTCCAGGAGCACGAGTTCGCGCTCGAGGAGCACGGCTACACGGCGACCCGCCACCAGCGCGAGGTCGGCGCCGGCTACTTCGACGCGGTTGTGGAGGCGGTGTCGGGCGGCGAGGCCTCGACGCTCGCGCTCAAGGGCTCGACCGAGGAAGGCCAATTCACGAAGGAGGTGACCGCATGAAGGTCGACATCGAGGTCGCGCGGAGCTCCGATGCGGAGGATCTCGCGCAGGCGCTGACCGCTCAGGGCATGCAGGCCGACGTGCTCACGGAGCCGGATCGCGTGACCGTTACGGCCGACGATCTCGCGCTCGTAGAGCACGCCGTCGAGGGCTGGGCGGCCGAGCGTGGACTGCCCTTCGTGCCGCTCCAGGT
>JBOGZW010000077.1:0-6847 GCA_050697575.1 Gaiellaceae bacterium
CGACACGCGCTGGCGCGAGCACCTCGAGAGCATGGACTACCTGCGCGAGGGCGTGCACCTGCGGGCCATGGCCCAGAAGGATCCGCTCGTCGAGTACACGCAGGAAGGGCACACGATGTTCGAGGAGCTCGGGCGCGCGATACGCGAGGAGGTCGTCTTCACGCTCTTCCACGCGGAGCTCGCTCCCGAGGCGGCGGCCGACCTCACGCCGCAGGAGGCGCCCGCGATTGACGGCGGGGGCCTCGCGTACTCGCACGATTCGATGGCGGGCTCCGACGCGATCTCCGCAGCGTTCGGCGGAAACGGCGAGGGCGAGCTCGTCGCCGTACCGCGCACGGAGCAGCGCATCGTCGCCGAGCAGGAGAAGATCGGCCGCAACGACCCCTGCTGGTGCGGGTCCGGCAAGAAGTACAAGAAGTGCCACGGAGCGTAGAGGTGCAGGAGCTCGCAGAGCAGCTGAAGGAGATCGGGACCCAGCTCGACTGGGTCCGTGATTACCTTTGACCCCGACTCGCTGACTGCGCGAATAGGCGAGCTCGAACAGGAAATGGGCCAGCCGGGCTTCTGGGACGACCAGCAGCGCGCGGCGAAGATCTCGACGGAGCACTCCCGGCTCGCGAAGCGCCTCGACCGTTACGCGCGGCTGCGACGCGAGTACGACGACGCGCGGGAGCTCCTGGAGATGGACGGCGAGCTCGGCGCCGAGATCGGCGAGTCTCTCGTGCCCTTGCAGCGGGAGCTCGAGCGGCTCCAGGAGGAGGCGCTCTTCAACGGCGAGTACGACGCCGGCGACGCCGTTGTCACGATCGTCGGCGGCACGGGTGGCACCGACGCCCAGGACTGGGCGGAAATGGTGTTGCGCATGTACCTCCGGTGGGCTGCCGACCGCGGATTTCAGACGGAGCTGCTCGAGGCGAGCCCGGGGGAGGAGGCAGGACTGAAGTCCGCGACGTTCAGCGTGCGAGGCGAGAACGCCTACGGCACGCTGAAGGCAGAGCGCGGCGTCCACCGCCTCGTGCGGCTGTCGCCGTTCGACCAGGCGCATCGCCGTCACACGTCCTTCGCGCAGGTGATCGTCAGCCCGCTGCTCGGCGACGACGCCGATGTCGAGATCGACGAAGCCGACATCCGCGTGGACACGTATCGCGCATCAGGGGCGGGCGGACAGCACGTGAACAAGACGGACTCGGCGGTGCGGATCACGCATCTGCCCAGCGGCGTCGTCGTGCAATGCCAGAACGAGCGGTCGCAGCTCTCCAACCGGCAGACGGCGCTTCGCATCCTCAAGTCTCGGCTCGCTGAGCTCGAGCAGGAGCGCCGAGAGGCGGAGCTCGCCGAGGAGCGCGGGCAGGTGCAGGACACGGGGTTCGGAAGTCAAATCCGCAGCTATGTGCTCCACCCGTACCAGCAGGTCAAGGATCATCGGACGAGCCTCGAGACCGGGAACGCGCAGGGAGTGCTCGACGGGAATCTCGACCCGTTCATCCACTCCTACCTGCTCGCAAGCGCCGCGGGACGTGTGGAGTAGTCTGGCGATTCGGCTACACTTCCCCGCTCGCAACCAGCCGGCGATGGTGTCGCTGGTGTACTGAGGCGCCATGCAGGAGTTGAACTCGCCCACCGAAGTCGTCGCTGTCGAGCGCGAGCCCCGGGCGCCGGCCGTTCCGAGCTCGGCGTCGATGGTCGTGTTCGAGGTCGTGACGAAGATCTACGAGCCCGACGTAGAGGCGCTGCGCGACGTCTCGTTCGTGATCGACAAGGGCGAGTTCGTGTTCATCGTGGGCGCATCGGGGTCTGGGAAGTCGACGATCATCCGCCTACTCATCAAGGAGCTCGAGCCGACCCGTGGGCGCATCGTCGTGGGCGGGCGCGACCTCGCGCGTCTCAAGCGCTCCAGGGTGCCGATGCTGCGTCGCAACGTCGCCTGCGTGTTCCAGGACTTCAAGCTGCTGCCCAACCGCACGGCCTACGAGAACATCGCGTATGCGCTCAACGTGCGCGGCGAGAGCCGCGACGAGATCCGCAAGACGGTGCCGGAGGTGCTCGGGCTCGTCGGTCTTTCGCACAAGGCGAGCTCGTATCCGGGTGAGCTGTCAGGTGGCGAGCAGCAGCGCGTGTCGATCGCGCGCGCCGTCGCCAACCACCCGCCGCTGCTCGTTTGTGACGAGCCCACGGGGAACCTCGACCCGGACACGTCGGTCGGCATCATGCAGCTCCTCTACCGCATCAACCGCGCAGGCACGACCATCCTCATGGTCACCCACGACCGCGAGATGGTCGACAAGATGCGCAAGCGCGTGATCGCGCTCGACGAGGGTCGTCTCATGCGCGACGAGCGCCGCGGAGGCTACGAATGAGGCTGCGGGTCGTCGTCAGTGAGGCGCTGCGCTCGCTCGGGGCGAGCATGTCGACCACCGTCGCGGCGACGCTCACGGTGCTCATCGGGATGTTCGTGCTCGGGCTGACAATCGCGCTCGGCACGTGGGTGCTCTCATGGTCGAACCACGCGAAGAGTCAGCTGCTCGTCAAGGTCTACCTCTGTCAGTCCGGCCAGGCTGACTGCCGCGGTGATGCCACCGCCAAACAGGCGGAGCAGATTCGGCTCATGCTCGCGCGGGACGCGCGAGTAGAGCGGATCAAGTACATCTCGGAGACGGACGCACTCGCCGACATGCGGAAGCGCTACCCGGAGCTCGTCGAGAACCTCACGTACAACCCGCTCCCCGCCTCGTTCGAGGTGATCCCCGTGAAGGGCGAATTCACAGACGACATCCGGACCGATCTGCTCACGGCAGGGGCCGGCGGGGCGAAGCCGGCGGGTATCGAATCGGTCAAGGACGGGGGCGAGAAGGCGCGTGGAGTTGTCAGGGTCGGCGGCATCATCGAGGCGGTGTTCCTCGTGGGGCTCGTCGTGCTCCTCGTCGCATCGACGCTGCTCATCGCGAACACGATCCGGCTGTCGATCTTCGCGAGGCGGCGCGAGATCGAAGTCATGAAGCTCGTCGGCGCGACGAACTGGTTCGTGCGAGGGCCGTTCATGATCGAAGGCCTCCTCTGCGGGCTGATCGGATCGGTGGGCGCGATAGTCCTGCTGCTCGTCGGGAAGCAGATCGTGCTGCCCGCGCTGCCCAACTGGGAGAGCGACAGCTCGGACATCCAGGCGCTCGCGTTCGAGCTGACCGCGCTCGTGATCCTCGCGGCCGGCCTCCTGCTCGGCGCGGTGGGCTCGGCGCTGACGCTCCACCGGTTCCTCCGCGTCTGATCGGGACACGTCCCAGGGCTGGGGCCTCCCCGCGCCTCCTCCCGATTTCAGCGTAAGGGGGAAACTCAGATCCGTGGGTAACGGCGCTGCGCCAAATGAGTGACAAGTCCTCCACAGACGACCAGGTCGTCGTCGAGCTGCGCAAGCGCGGGAAGCTCGTCGTCGGTGAGCCGTACTTCACCCCCGGAGTACCGCTCGTTGTCGATCGCCACGGTCTCGGCAACGCCGGGCCGGGCGATCTCGCCGTCGTCCGCACGGGTCGCGGCCGCGCTCGGGTGGAACATGTCCTCGGATCCGCGAATCACATCGACACGGTGCTCGAAGGGCTGCTGCACGAGAGGGGAGAGCACGGTGCGCGCGAGACCGTCCCCGAGCCGCCCCCACCGAGCCTCGAGGGCCGCACGGACCTTCGCGATCTGCCGACGATCACGATCGATCCCGAGACTGCGAAGGACTTCGACGACGCGATCTCCGTCGTCCGCGAGGGCGACGGCCTGCGCTCGTACGTCCACATCGCGGATGTCTCCCATTTCGTCGCCGCCGGGAGCCAGCTCGACCTCGGGGCGGCGGATCGCTCGTGCTCCGTGTACGTCCCCGGTCGCGTCGCGCGGATGCTCCCCGCGGAGCTCGCCGACGACCTGTGCAGCCTCCGACCTCACCTCGACCGCCTCACGCTGACGGTCGAGATCCCGTTCGGTTCACGCCTCGAGATGGGCACGCCGGTCTTCTACCGCTCGGTGATCCGAAGCGATGCGCGGCTCACGTACGGGCTCGCCGAGGATGCGCTGGCCGGGCGGGAGAAGCTTCCGCCCGAGGTAGAGGAGCCGCTACGTCTCGCGGAACGCCTGGCCGAGGAGCTGCGCCGGCGTCGGTTCGCGCGTGGTGCGCTCCGGGTGGAAGCGCCCGAGGTCACGTTCGCGTTCGACGGCGAGGGGGGGATCTCGGCCGCGTGGCTCGAGAGCGAGCCGCACGCGCACATGCTCGTCGAGGAGCTCATGATCCTCGCCAACGAGGCCGTTGCCGGCCTGCTCGGCGGCCGCCGCCGCGAAGCGCTCTACCGCGTCCACGAGCCGCCCGAGCCGCAGTCGATAGCGAGGCTCATCGCCGTGCTCGCCGATCTTGGCGTGCCGACGCCGCCGACGCCCGATGCGGAACGCCTGACGCCGGCGCAGGCCGCGGCCCTGGCCGGGGAGGTCTCGGAGCGGGTGATGGACTACGTGCGCCGCTCCGGCCGCGGGGCCGCCGCCTTCCCACCGCTCGTCCTCCGGTCGCTGAAGCAGGCCCGGTACGACCCGGCGAATCTCGGGCACTCCGGGCTCGCCAGCCCGGCGTACTGCCACTTCACGTCGCCGATCCGCCGCTACCCCGATCTCGTCTGCCACCGCGCCCTCCTGAGGGAGCTGGGCGTCTCGGAGGAACCGCCGGCAGACGATCTCGCCCACGAGGCCGAGCACTCTTCGGCGCGCGAACGGGAGGCGACCGACGTCGAGTATGCGGCGGATGCGATCTGCCTCGCCTGGCTTCTCGAGCGCCGGCTGTTCGAGCACGGATGGGAGCACACGTTCGAGGGCGAGATCACCGGCGCCATCCCCTCCGGCATCTTCGTGCGCTTCGACGAGGTATTCGAGGGCTACGTGCCCGCTCGCTCGCTCGGCGGCGACTACTACGAGCTGAACGCGCTCGGGACGGCGCTGGAAGGCCGCCGTTCGGGCCGCGCGTACCGCCTGGGCGACCCGCTGGCCGTGCGTGTCGAGAAGATCGAACGGGCCGAGGGCAAGGTGGAGCTTCGTGATATGAAGGCGAGATGACCAAGCCGGACCGTCTGCGCGGGTGTCCGCTGTTCGCGGACTTCTCGGACGATGCGCTCCGTCGCGTGGCCGAGCTCGCAACCGAGACCGAGTTCCCGGCCGGCACCGTGCTTGCGCTCCCGGACGACCCGGGTTCCGGCATGTTCGTCATCGAGGAGGGGCAGGTAATCGTCGAGGGCCACGGCGGGTTCCACAAGGAGCTCGGGCCCGGTGAGTTCTTCGGCGAGTTGACGCTGCTCGTCCCAGATGCGCACCGCGTCGCCCGCGTGCGGGCAACGACCGACGTCCGCGTGCTCGCTATCCGACGCGACGACTTCGGCGAGCTACTCGAGGCCGAGCCGAGGCTCGCAGTCGCGATGCTGCCAACTCTCGCGCGCCGCTTGGTCGACGTCATGCAGCCATAGCCGATGCCGAAGCCTCACGGCACGAAGGTCATCGCGGACAACCGCCGCGCGCGCCACGACTACGTGCTTCTCGAGCGCGTCGAAGCGGGACTCCAGCTCGTGGGCACCGAGGTGAAGTCGTTGCGCGAGAACGGCGCCTCGCTCGCGCAGGCCCATGCCGAGGAGCGGGGAGGAGAGCTCTGGCTCGTGGGCGCACACATCTCGCCCTACGAGAAGAGCGGCGCCCCGGGCCACGATCCCGACCGCGACCGCAAGCTACTCCTGCACCGGCGCGAGATCGAACGTCTCGCTGGGCGCGTGCGAGAGCGCGGCCTGACGCTAGTGCCGACACGCCTCTACTTCAAGGACGGCCGCGCGAAGGTGGAGATCGCCCTCGCGCGCGGCAAGGAGTTGCGCGACAAGCGCCGCGACATCGCGAAGCGCGACGCCGACCGCCAGATCGAGCGCGCCCTCAGGTCCCGCAATCGCTGACGGCTACACTTATCGCGTACGGACATACGGGGGCGACCAGGTTTCGACGTGGTCGGTTCTCCGGCTGAGCTGCGAGTCGAGGTCCCCGGTCGGCCTCGTAAAACAACCGGGAACAACGTAAGTGCGGATCGTGAACTCGCACTCGCTGCCTAAGTAATTAGACAGCGCGTCGCTCCGAACTCGGCCCGTGGTTCGGGTAGCGGCGTCAGATAACGGGCTGGCCCCGAAGGAGAGCCACTCGCCGGAGGGGTGAGACTGAAGGAGGGCTGGCCCGGCGGTAGGTCGCCTGCGAACCGGCCGTCCGGGTGAGACGAAAACGCAGGCTAGGCTCGTAGACGCTCTGCCCGGTGCGGCCGCGGACGGGGGTTCGATTCCCCCCGCCTCCACTAAACCCGCAGTATGCGGGAGATATCTCGCCGAGCGAGGTCGTGCTCTTCCAGGTGCGCCGAGGCCTCGACGTTGCTCTCGCTGGGGCGACGTGCGTGTTCATTGCCATCCAGGCGCTGGTCGCGCTGGCGGCGGACAGCGCCACTGTCTATCTGGCCCAGCCGGTGGTGCTGAGCGCCTGCTGGGGGATCGCCTATCTCCTTTCGGCCGCCCTCCGGCGGCCGCTGATCGGCGCGTTCGCGCGCGCCTTCTACCCCTTCCCGCCCGAGTTCCGCGCGAGCAAGATCTACTTGCAGGAGTTCGGGATGCAATCCGTTGTCTGGGGCATCTACTGCCTCGCCAGGTCAGGGCTTCGCCTTGGCCTGCTTCTGGCGAGCGGGGTCGGCAGTTTCGTCCTTGTCTCGTTCGTGACCGGCATGCCCATTCTCATCGCGCTCGTCCTCTGGGGCATCTGGCACGCGCGGCGCACGTTCAGTGCAACCCCGGCCGTGGCTGAGTGAGGCCCCCAAAACGGG
>JBOGZW010000078.1:0-6613 GCA_050697575.1 Gaiellaceae bacterium
CGAACGGGCCGTGCCGCTTGGCGATCACACGCAGCTCGGGGAGCGTGATCGAGTGGTCGCCGCCGAGCGCGAGCGGGAACGCTCCGGCTTCGACCACGGGTTCCAGCGCCTGCTCCACGCGGCGGTACGTGCCCTCGGTGTCGCCGGGGGCGACCGGCAGGTCACCGTAGTCGACGATCGAGAGCGCGTCGCACAGGTCGATGCCGAACCCGGCGTGGAACGGCCGGAGCAGCGCCGATGCGGAGCGGATGGCCTCGGGCCCGAAGCGCGCGCCGGGACGAAAGGTCACTGCCGTGTCGAACGGGATGCCGTAGACCGCAGCGTCGACCCCCGTGAGGTCGGTGACATGCGGCAGTCGCATGAACGTCCGCACGCCCGCGAAGCGTGGGTAGACGCGCGCGTCGATCGGCCGGTACGGCGGCCCCGTCACGCGCCGGAGCCTACTCGGGATAGACCGAGTCGAGATCGAGGATTGGCAGCGGCCGATGGGGCAGGCTCTCGTCCGCGCGCGCCCTGCGAGCGGCCTCGCCGCAAGAGACGAACTCGACGTCGCCGCAGGCGAGGGCGTGCTCCACGAGCCCGCGCAGCGCCTCTACACGACCCGGCCGACCGGAGAGGAACGGATGCATCGTGAGGCAGAACAGGCACCGATGGCGACGCATCGCATCGAGTTCCTCCTGCCAGAGCCGTATGGCCCGTGACGGCGGGTGCACGGTGCCCGGCCCCGAGCGCGGATCGGGGAGGTACATGTACTGGTTCCAGTCGTCGAGGCCCCAGTGCGCCGGCAGCTCGACAATCGGCCCGTTCGCGGTCTCGAGGACGTACGGCCGGTCGTCGTCCATGAGCGACGAGTCGAAGCCGAAGCCGTACTCGGCGAGCAGGTCGAACGTCCGCGGGCTCGGCTCCCAGCTCGGCGTGCGGTAGCCCTCCGGCTTGATGCCGAAGCCGTCGAGCGCCACCAGGCCCGCCTCCATATCACGCCGCTCTTCGTCCTCGGTCATGCGCAGCGGACTGAGATGGCCGTGGCCGTGATGGCCAATCTCCTGCCCGGCGGCGAGGATCTGCTCGACCGTTGCCGGGTAGCGCTCGGCCGTCCAGCCGGGAACGAAGAACGTCGCCGGAACGCCGAGGTCTTGGAGCATGCCGAGGATCCTCGGCACACCAACGAGCGGGCCGTAACGCTGGTGGCTCATCGCGCTCGGGTGCTCGGCGTACTGCCGACCTTCGGCGAGGATCGCCGACTCGGCGTCGACGTCGAACGAGAGGATCGCGAGCGCCACGCTCGTTCCGAGCCAGGTCATCGTCCGATTCTAGGAGGTGCCCCTCGGCTCATTCGGACACGTCGGGTGCCTGGCACTGAGGTGTGCCAATTGTGTGCCGATCGATCCACAGCGGGATCGGTTGGAACCGCCGCTCGGCGGCTAGCGGGTCTGCGGGAAACCGAGGTTGACGGAGCTCGTGGCGGGATCGGGCCAGCGCGCAGTCACGACCTTGCCACCCGTGTAGAACATGATCGACTCGGGCCCGTACGCGTGAAGGTCGCCGAAGAGCGACGACTTCCAGCCGCCGAACGAGTACCACGCGACAGGCACGGGGATCGGAACATTGATCCCCACCATGCCGACGTTCACGTCGAACTGGAACTGCCGCGCGGCCCCTCCGTCGCGCGTGAACATCGCAACGCCATTGCCATATGGGTTGCCGTTCACGAGCCCGACCGCCTCGTCATACGTTTCCGTGCGGACGATCTCGAGCACGGGCCCGAAGATCTCGTTCTGGTAGCAGTGCATGTCCGGAGTGACGTCGTCGAGCAACGACACGCCCAGGAAAAACCCATCACCGTCTGGCGCTGTCTCGCGGCCGTCCACGACAAGGGTCGCGCCCTGGTCGCATCCTGACTCGATGAACGAGGCGACCTTGTCGCGGTGCTCGCTCGTGATGAGCGGGCCCATCTCCGAGCCCGCCTCGTGGCCAGGCCCGACGGTGATCTTCGGCAGTCGCTCCTTGATTGCCTCGACGAGCGGCTCGGCAACGTCGCCGACGGCGAGCACGACTGAGACGGCCATGCAACGCTCGCCGGCCGAGCCGTAGGCGGCGCTCACCGCTGCATCCGCGGCCATCTCGATGTCGGCGTCAGGCAGCACGATCATGTGGTTCTTCGCGCCGCCGAGCGCCTGTACGCGCTTGCCGTGCTTCGTCCCATTCTCGTAGATGTAGCGGGCAATGGGCGTCGAGCCGACGAAGCTCACGGCGGCGACATCGGGATGCTCGAGGATCGCATCCACCGCCATCTTGTCGCCCTGGACGACGTTGAAGACGCCATCCGGCACGCCCGCCTCCTGCAGCAGCTCGGCGACATAGATCGACGCCGACGGATCCTTCTCGGACGGCTTGAGCACGAACGCGTTGCCGCAGGCGATAGCCGGCGCCCACATCCACATGGGCACCATCGCGGGGAAGTTGAACGGCGTGATGCCGGCGACGACGCCGAGCGGCTGGCGGATGGAGTAGACGTCGATCCCGGTCGCTGCCTGCTCAGAGAAGCCGCCCTTCATGAGCGTCGGGATGCCGCAGGCGAACTCGACCACCTCGAGGCCGCGCTGCACCTCGCCCATCGCGTCGGAGAAGACTTTGCCGTGCTCGTCGGTGAGGATGCGTGCGATGTCCTCGCGGCGGTCGTGGACGAGCTCGCGGATGCGGAAGAAGATCTCCGTGCGCTTCGACAGCGACGTCGCGCGCCAGGCGGGGAACGCGGCGGCAGCTGCCGCGACGGCCGCGTCGACCTCCTCGACGGAGGCGAACGCGACCTCCTTCGCCTGCTCGCCGGTGGCCGGGTTGTAGATCGGCCCGCTACGCTCGGAGGTGCCCGGCACGAGCTTCCCGCCGATCCAATGGCCGACCTGCTGCAGCTCTTCGCCCGTGCGCTCGTCGGGAGATGTCACGACCTCGGTCATCTCCCCGGAGCGTAGCGCGTTACCATCGGGTCATGGCCACGACCGAGAAGCATGGGGGAACCCATGGTTCCCCCATGAACCTCCTCCTTCACGGTTCTCACCGGCGAGCGGCTCTTGGGCTCTCGCCGGGCAAAGCCCGGCTTCGCCCAGCGACACGCCCTCCGCTTCGGGCGCGGAAGGAGTCCTGAATGGCCACGATCGAAGATCGAGCAGCGGAGGCCGAGCGCGTCCTCGCGAACGACCGCGACTACCTCATCCACTCCTGGTCGGTGCAGTCGGCGCTAAAGCCGCTCGCGGTGGCGGGCGCCGAAGGCCGGTATTTCTGGGACTACGACGGCAAGCGCTACCTCGACTTTGCATCGCAACTCGTCAACGTCTCGATCGGGCACCAGCACCCGCGCGTCGTGCAGGCGATCAAGGACCAGGCAGACGTTCTCTGCACGATCGGCCCGCCGATGGCGAACGACAAGCGCTCGGAGGCCGCGCGCCTCATCGCCGAGGTGATGCCGGGCGACCTCGGGCACACGTTCTTCACGAACGGCGGCGCCGAGGCAAACGAGAACGCGATCAAGCTCGCCCGCTGGATCACCGGCCGCCACAAGATCATCGCGCGCTACCGCTCCTACCACGGAGCGACGGGCGGAGCGATCACGCTCACGGGCGACCCCCGGCGGTGGTTCGCCGAGCCGGGGCTACCGGGTGTAGTCCGGATGCTCGACCCCTACACGTACCGCTGCCCTGCCGGCCACCCCGACCCGTGCCCAGTCTGCTCGGGCGGGCCGCACCTCGAGGAGATCCTTCAGTACGAGGGCGCGCGCACGGTCGCGGCCGTGATCATGGAGACGATCGTCGGCACGAACGGCATCATCGTCCCGCCCGACGGCTACCTCCAGTCGATCCGCGAGGTTACGGAGCGACACGGGATCCTGCTCATCTTCGACGAGGTGATGGCGGGCTGGGGCCGCACTGGGCGCTGGTTCGCGTGCGACCACTGGGACGTGGTGCCGGACATCATCACGACGGCGAAGGGCATCAACTCGGGCTACGTGCCGCTGGGCGCGATGACCGTCCGCGAGCACGTATACCAGTCGCTGAAGGACACGTTCTTCGCAGGCGGGCTGACCTATTCCGGCCATCCGCTGGCGTGCGCCGCTGCCGTTGCGTCGATCGAGACCTTCAAAGACGAGGGCATCGTCGAGAACGCGGCGGCAATGGGCGACGTGCTCGCTGCGGAGCTACCCGCGCTCGGCGAGCGCCATCCGTCGATCGGCGACGTGCGCGGGCGTGGCCTCTTCTGGGGCCTCGAGCTCGTCCGCAACCGTGAGACACGCGAGCCGCTCGTGCCGTTCAACGCCGGCGGGGAGGCGGCCGAGCCGATCACGCGACTGAGCAAGGCGGCGATGGAAGCCGGGCTCTACCTCTTCGTCCACTGGAACGTCATCATGATCGCCCCGCCGCTGACGATCACCCGCGAGGAGCTCGACGACGGCCTCGCGATTCTCGACGAGACCCTCGCGATCGCCGACGAGTACCTCACGGGCTCGTAGCGCCACTGACATCGCGGGCGGGCGCCGCTTTCACCCCGCGGGGCGCGATCGGCGATGCGAAGACGAGCGCAGAGCCCGTAACGTCGTAGGCTCCGCCGTATGGGCACCGGGCCGCGTGTCTACATCACCCGCCGGGTGCCCGAGCTGGTTCGGGGAGAGCTCGAGCAGTCGTTCGACGTCGACGTTCACGACGACGAGCTCCCGCCGTCGCGCGACGCGTTGGTCGCCGGGGTCGCAGGCTGTGACGGGCTCGTGACGATGCTCACCGACCGCGTGGACGCCGACCTGCTCGACGCAGCCGGGCCTCGGCTTCGCATCGTCGCGAACTACGCCGTGGGCCTGGACAACGTCGACCTCGACGAGTGCGCACGGCGCGGGATCGCCGTCGCCAACACGCCGGACGTGCTGACGGATGCGACCGCCGAAATGGCGATCGCACTCATGCTCGCGCTCATGCGGCGCGTCGCGGAGGGCGACCGCTTCCTGCGCCGGCAGGAGCCGTGGCTCTGGGCACCGACGTTCATGGTCGGCCAGGGCCTTGCGAGCTCGACGCTTGGCATCGTCGGCTACGGGCGCATCGGACAAGCGGTCGCGAGGCTCGCAGAGGCTCATGGCATGACGGTGATCCATTCGGGCGAGACGGCGTTGGGCGAGTTGCTGGCCACGGCCGACGTCGTCTCCCTCCACGTGCCGCTCACCCGAGAGACCCGGCATCTGATCGCACGGCCCGAGCTCAAGCGCATGAAGCCGACTGCCTACCTCGTCAACACCAGCCGGGGAGCAGTGATCGACGAGCAGGCGCTCGCCGTCGCGCTCACCCACGGAGTGATCGCCGGAGCGGCGCTCGACGTGTTCGAGCGGGAGCCGGACGTCGAGGAGGCGCTGCTCCGGATGGAGAACGTCGTCGTCGTGCCGCACCTCGCCTCGGCGACGCACGTGGCGCGGGAGGCAATGGGCATGCTCTGCGTCGACGCGCTGCGCAAGGCGTTGTTGACATGACGGCACGACGCGCGAGCACCGGAGATTGCACTGCGATCGCCCGGATCTACAACGAGGGCATCGAGGACCGTGTCGCGACGTTCGAGACGAAGGCTCGAACGGCCACGGACATCGAGCGCTGGCTGGAGGAGGGTGTGCCGCTCGTAGTCGTCGAGGAGGCCGGAGACGTCGTTGCCTGGGCGGTCGCGCGTCCGTACCGCGCTCGTGCAGCGTACGCGGGCGTCGGCGACTTCTCCGTCTACGTCGCCAGGTCTTCGCGTGGCCGTGGGCTGGGCCGCGCCGCCGTCGTGGCGTTGATCGATGAATGTGAGCGGCGGGGTCGTCAGCCGCATCTTCCCCGAGAACGAGGCGAGCCTCGCGCTCTGCAGGTCGGTCGGCTTTCGAGAGGTCGGCGTCTACCGGCGTCACGCGAAGCTCGACGGCGAGTGGAGAGACGTCGTCATCGTCGAGCGGTTGCTCAGCGACTAGGGCCAGTCGATCCTCGCGTCGATCTCCACGACGACGAATGGGCCTTTGGGCGGCCGTTCTCTGTATTGCGGGTACTTCGCGCACAGCAGCTCGAGCGCACGATCGTGGCGCTCGACGACGTGCGCGCGGCCGCGGAGCCGCACCCACCAGAGCCGCCGCCAGTCGTCGTCGTAGTGGTCAATGACGACCTCGATGCGCGGGTCGCGCTCGATGTCGTCGAGGCGGGCGAGGCGGCGCGTCCGCTTCGGCTTCTCGTCGACGGCCGAGTAGAGCATGTCGCCTTCGAGCGCGAAGCAGATCGGCACGACGCGCGGCGAGCCGTCCGGCCGGATCGTCGCCAACCGCGCGACGCGCGCACCTTCAGGCTGCTGCAAGCCCTGGCCTGACGAGGATCTCCGGGCGCCGGAGACCGCTCGTGTCGACCGGCGGGTTGAGCGGCTCGGCGAGCGGAGCGGCACCGAACGAGGCCGCGACGCGCTCGGGGTCCGGATCCCCGTAGAGCGTCGTCCGCTGTCTCGGCACGCGGCCGCCGGCGCGGATCATCTCCTCCATCCGCTCCGGCGGCATCTCCTGACCAAAGGAGGCTCCGGCCGCCCGCGAGATCGACTCGTTCATGAGCGTCCCGCCGAGGTCGTTGACGCCGGC
>JBOGZW010000079.1:0-6609 GCA_050697575.1 Gaiellaceae bacterium
GGCCAGAACCCCGCAAGCACGTGGAGCGCCAGCCGCGTCAACCGCAGGGGCGAGTAGCGGGAGGAGCCGCGCCGTGCCGCGTGCTGGACGTCGACCTCGATGACGCTTGCCCCGCCCGAAAGCACGAGGGCCTTCGTGAACTTCTGCTTGCCGATGGCGCCCAGCATCGGCGTGATCGCGTCGCGGCGGTACGCGTTGAACGCGCAGCCGAAGTCGGAGACGGCGACCCCCGTGAAGCGGCGCAGCATGCCGTTGATGAGCTTCGACGGAAGCGTCCTGCCCCACGGGTCGCGGCGGGCGACACGCCGTCCGCTCGCCACGTCGGCGCCGCCGTCGACGGCCGCGACGAGCTTCGGAATGTCCTCGGGCGCGTTCTGAAGGTCTCCGTCCATCGTCACGACGACGTCGCCCCGCGCCCTCGCGAGTCCCGCGTGCATGGCCGGATGCTGGCCGAAGTTGCGCCGGAAGCGGACGGCCCGCACCCTGTCGTCGCCTGAGTGGAGACGCTCGAGCTCGGCGAACGTCCCGTCGGTCGACCCATCGTCCACGAAGACCATCTCGTACGGCCTGCCCGTGCAGTCGAGCGACGAGACCGTGCGCCGATAGAGCTCGTCGAGCGAGCCCGCCTCGTTGTAGAGCGTGACGACGACCGATACATCAGGCCGAGGATCCTCGTGCGTCTCGTACAGAGGCACACCCATTTCCACAGCCTCCGCCATTGCTCCAGACTGTATCGCCGCGTCAGCGCTTCGTCGCCATGCCGTCGCCGATGGCGCGTGCTCGCGAGCGTCGGCCGGCGAGACCGACCGCGGCGAGGAAGATGAAGGCAGGCGCGACCGGCAGCGCGTACTGAATCACTGCAGACCCCACAGCAGCCGTCGCAACGACGACGGCGGCAGCGGCGAGAGATGGCGCGAGCGCCGCCAGTGCGTGCCGCGGCCGGCGCACGGCGACACCGAGCACGCCGAGCACCAGCCAGAACAATGGCGGGGGGAACACATGCGAGGCCTGTTCGAGGCGGTGGACCAGCCGATCTCGTGCGCCCCACGATCGAATCCGCAGGACGAGCCGTTCGGTGTCGCGATTGAAGGCCGCCCACCGCCGTGCGTCCCGAGGATCGTCGAAGACGAGCGTCTGCCCGGCCGCGTTCGACCAAGTCGCGCTCACGCCTCCCCAGAGGGTGTGAATGTTCGGTACGTCCCTCGATCCCGGGATCAGTTCATGCATCCCAGCCCTCGGTGGTCAGCGTGCTGCCCAGGAAGAAGACCGCCGCCCATTGGAGACGGCGGCTCGGCGTCGCGCGCAACACGAGTGGGAGCAGTGTGAAGACGAGGAGGACCTGGTTCCCCCCGGCCGGATCAGCACCAGCACGCCCATGACGATGCCCAGCACGAGAAACGCCCGTCGCGAGGGTCGAAGAATGGCCCGCGTGAGGAGCAACGCCCAGCCGGCAAAGCCGGCAGCGAACAGCGAGTCGCTCGCTAGCTCGTGGAAGAGGATGCTGTACCCCGGAAAAGCGAGCAGCAACGCACTCGCCAGCACGGCCGCCGCGGCTCCGAACGCGCGAGCCGCTGCCGCCCAGGCGACGATCGACGCCGAGTAAAGCGCCGCGAGCCACGCGGCCACGAACACACCGCCGATCGAGAGCGGCAAGCCCACACCCAATGCGGCGACAGGCCCGCGTGACTCCACCACGGGCGGGAAGATCGGCTCGCCGTAACCGAGCTGCAGGTATGCCTGTATGTACCTGGCCATGTCCCGGCCCGCATAGACCGGGGAGCGCGAAGGACTCGATGGCGTAGACGCACACGCCGACGGCGAACAGCACGACGGCCGGCCGACGCGTCCCGACCCACGGCTCGACGCGCCTCCAGCCTCGGGCGAGCCGATCTCCAACCGCGCGCGCCCAGCTCACGCAGGCACCGGGAAGGAGCTCTCCGCAGAGGGCGCGACGGCGACCAACTCGATGTTCGTCGCGATCCTCTTGAGCAAGGGAACGCGGGCGAGTTCGCGGTTGGCAGCCCAGATCGCCGGGGCCATGGCGGTGGCCACGCGGCCCGTCAGTGTCAGCGGAAGCATGTTCGCATAGCGGAGCTCGACCACCTCGTAGCCGTGGCGAGCGAGCAGCTTGCGCGCAGATGTTTTCGTGTAGAGGCGATCGTGCGGAGACTGCCCGTGGTGGTAGAGACCCACTGCCTTTGCGATCCGCTCGAGGTAGGAGGAGCGGTTGGGCAGCTTGTAAACGTAAAGCGTGCCTCGTGGTCGGAGGACGCGCTTTAGCTCATCGAGGCTTGCGTCCGGATCCTGCACGTGCTCGAGCACGCCGCAGCTCAGGACGGCATCGAAGCAGCCATCCGCGTACGGCAGGCGTATGGGGTCAGAGCTGAGATAGGCGGACAGATGCGCGAAGCGCGGCAGTTCCTTCAATGCGTCGGGGGAATCCGGACCGCCGTAGTCGAAGGAATCAACGGTCAGCCCGGCGGCTTGGAGCATGTCGCTGACCTGGCCCCAGCCGCAGCCCCAATCGAGGATCCGGCAAGGACCATCCGCGACGATGCGCCGGACGATTGCCTCGTACTCGAGCAGCTGGGGCGCAGACCGGAGGTTGACGTCGTCACTCCTCGGGTTTCCTCGAGGCGGCTCGGAATCGAGCTCGTCCACGTTCGATCCCCCCTCTCTCAGCTCGCCCCGCGAGGGCCCACGTGCCGACGATCACGGCCGTAATCGTCGCCGCTTCATTCAGGCACGGGACGACGATGGATATCTCGGGCTCTCGGCTCATCGGAGGCGGCCGAGCCGCGCGAACGCGCGCTGCGCCTCGAGCAGCTCCGTATCGCCTTCAGCGCGAAGCGTCATCACCACGCGGACGTCGCTCACCCGTGCGAGTCTAGACAGAACGCTTACAGGGCTCGTCTACCGTCTCCCGCCGGTGGAAACGCTGCTCTTGCGCCACGTCGCCCACGGTCGCGTGCTGACTGCCTTGCCTTCGATCGTCGTCGACCGCGATGACGCGCACCTCGTGACGTGGATCGGCCCGGGGACGCCGATCGCGTACCCGGATGGGCGCGCAGGCGACGGCAGCCTGCTCCCGTTCGACCGGTGGGGGATCGACCTGCGGTCGTGGATCGAGCCCGGCCGGCTGGAGCTGACGCCCTTTGGCCGGCGCTACTCGATCCGGCTCATGCGCGGCGCGGAGGGGTCGCTCCGCGGCTGGTACGTGAACCTCCAGGCGCCGCTCGCACAGTCCCCGTTCGGCTTCGACACGACAGACTGGCAGCTCGATCTCTGGATCCCTGAGGGCGGCGAGGCCGAGTGGAAGGACGAGGACGACCTCGAGCGCGCGCTCGAGCTCGAGATCATGACGGCCGACGAAGGCCGGCTCGCACGCGAGGAGGGACACCGCGTGCTCAAGGAGTGGCCGTTCCCGACCGGCTGGGAGGACTGGCTTCCCGACCCGACCTGGCCGACACCCGCGCTTCCGGACGGATGGGATGTGGTCTGAGGGCGACGTCATCTGCGTGCGCCAGACGTGGCTCGGTCGCGTCTGGCAGGCGCACGCGTGGTACGCCGTCGCGGACGGAGAAGACGAGCTCGTGCTCTTCGCGCCGATCGGCGCCGAGGCGTGGTTCTCCGGCATCCCCATTCCACGCGACGAGTGGACGCTGAAACGGAGCGCATTCAAGGAGCACCTGCTCCTGCTCGCGCGGCCCGGAGTGGGCTATTCGACATCGCTGATCTGGGATGCGAGCTGGACGCTTCGCGAGTGGTACGTGAACTTCGAGCGGCCGGTGCGTCCTCGATCGCCGATCGGCTTTGACTACGTCGACATCGCCCTGGACCTCATTTGCTATCCGGACGGCCACTGGGAGCTGCTCGACGAGGACGAGCTCGAGGAGGGGCTGGAGCGAGGTGTGCTCACCGAGGAGGACGCGGCGGCAGCCCGGGCCGATGCCGAGCGCATTGTGGCTGAGTGGCCGTTTCCGACGGGCTGGGAGGACTGGCGCCCCGATCCCCGCTGGCAGCCCCCTCGACTCCCAGCGGGTTGGGACGTGGTGGAGGACTAACTCAGCTCTGGCTGCTCGCCTCGAGCCGCACGCGCGGGAGCCATTCGAGCCAGCTCGGCACGTACCAGTTCCACCGGCCGAGGAGCGTCATCGCGCTCGGTAGCAGCACGGAGCGAATGACCGTCGCGTCGATCAGCAGCGCGACGGCCACGCCGAAGCCCATCTGCTGGAACATGATCAGATCGCCGCGGGCGAAGCCGGCGAACACGGCGACGATGATGAGCGCCGCACCCGTGATGATCCGCGCTGTCGACGCGACGCCGAAGTAGACAGCGTCGCCGGTGTCACTTGTCTTCTCGTAACGCTCCTTGATCCGGCTGAGCATGAAAACCTGGTAGTCCATCGACAGCCCGAAGAGCACGGAGAAGAGGAAGAGCGGCACCCACGCCTCGATCGAGTCGATCTGCTGGAAGCCGAACAGTCCCGCGCCAACACCGTGCTGAAAGACGAGCACGAGCAGGCCGAACGCGGCGCCGACCGACAACAGGTTGAGCACGACGGAGAGACCGGCAATCGCAACCGATCGGAAGACGATCGTCAGCAGGACGAATGTCAGCCCGAGCACGAACGCGATCACGATCGGCGCGGGATCGATGACGGAGTCGAAGTAGTCGATGTTCTCCGCCGTGATCCCGCCGACGAGGACCTCCGTGACCGTGTTGCGGAAGGCCGCCGGGACGATCTGCGAGCGCAGGTCGCGGACGCCGTCGATGGCGGCCTCGCCCGACGGATCGCCCTTGACGGGCACCGTCAACACCGCCGTCTCGCCGTCCGCGGATCGCTCGATCCGGCCGGGCCCGAAGCGCGGGTCCTCCGAGAGCGTGGTGCGAAGGCCGGCGAGCGCTCGGCGAGCGGCGGGACGTCCCGCCCCCTCCGTGACGACGATCGCCGTCGGCTCCGTCGTCACCTGAGGAAACTCACGCTCGAGGGCGGCGAATCCCTGTCGCGACTCGAATCGTTCCGGCAACGCGCTGACACCGCTTGTGCCGGTCGTCATCCCGAATATCGGCGATGCAAGGGCGAGCAGGAACGCGACGGACAGAGCCAGGCTCAACCCCGGCCGCCGGAGCACGCGCCTCACAATGGCTCCCCAGAACCGCCCTTCAGGATTTGCCGCCTCGGTCGACCGGCTGCCGATCAGCGGAATCCGCAGGGAGTCGACACGATCTCCGAGCAGGCCCAGCAAGGCGGGCAGCAGTGTCAGCGCGGCGACCACCGACACGGCGCCGACGAGGATCGCGCCGACGGCCAGGCTGCGCATGATCGAGCTGGGAACGATGAACATCCCGAACATCGCGATGACGAAGGCCGTGCCGCTGAAGAGCACTGCCCGGCTCGCGGTGACTCCGGTAGCCGAGATCGCGTCGAGCTTCGCCCGGCCGCCACCGCGCTCCTCGCGATAGCGGGAGACGATGAAGAGCGCATAGTCGATGCCGAGCGCCAGGCCCATGCCGGTGAGCATGTTCACCACGAACACCGAGAGCTCGAACCCCTGAGCGACGAGAGCCGTGAGACCGAGCGCGACGACGATCGAGAACATCGCCATCAGGAGCGGCACGAGGCCGGCGACCACGCCGCCGAAGACGAGCAGCAGGATGATGAGCGCAGCCGGGAGCCCGAATTGGAGCTCCCCGGACTTCAGGTCGTCCTGGGAGAGCTCGTTGAAGTCGCTTTCACGCGTCTTCTCGCCGGTGACGGCGACTGCGAAATCCGGGCTCTCATCGGCTCGCACCACCGCTGCGATGAGAGCATCCGCATAGTCGGCGTCCGCGACCGAAAGCTGGACGAGGGCTGCGTGCCTGTCGGACGAAACGAGCGACACGGGGCCGCCACGGCTCTGCACGGCGACGACCCCTTCGATTCCGCGCAGCTCACTTGCGAGCCTCGCTCCGAAGGCACGGAACTGCGCCGAGTCGACCGTGAAGCGCTCCGAGCTGACGATGATCGCGTCGCTGGCTGACCGGCGCCCAGGGAAGGCCTGCGCCCGCGCCTCCAGTGCCCGCTCCGACTCCGGATTGTTCGTCGGCTCTCCCTCGGTCGTCAGAGCGCCACCGAGCAAGACCCCGATCGCGGCGATTGCGAGCGCCGCCGTCACCGCCCAGGCGGCAATCGTGCGCCACGGATGTCGGGCGCTGGCAAGCGCGATGGATTGCGTCGAGATTCTCACCGTCACGCCCCTTCCTCGAAGGCGGGCTGGTGACGCCGGGCCGGCTCGGAGCGCCGCGCTGGGATCGTCAAGGCCGCGACGGCGCCCACGGCAACGAGCGCCGCGCCCACCCAGACGGCGGGGACGAGCCCGTCGACGAACGCCTGCGCAGTCTCGTAGCCGCCGAACCTTGCGAAGAGCGAGGCGAGCACCGCAACACCGAACACGCCGCCCAGCTCGCGGATGGCGTTGTTGGCGCCCGACGCCTGTCCTTCTTCCTGCGGCCGCACGGTGCTCAACACCACATTAGCGACCGGTGCGAAGAACAGCGCCATGCCGATCCCGGAGAGGATGAACGGCCCGACGAGCTGCTCGTATGGCACGTCCGGCGTGGAGACG
>JBOGZW010000080.1:0-6517 GCA_050697575.1 Gaiellaceae bacterium
GCAGCGGCCCTCCGTGGACGTGATCACGGGGATGATCAAGGCGAACGTGCCGAGCCGGATCGCGTTCGCCGTGTCGAGCCAAACGGACTCGCGCGTGATCCTCGACCAGGCGGGAGCGGAGACCTTGCTCGGCCAGGGAGACATGCTCTTCAAGCCGCTCGGCACGTCGCGGCTCCAGCGGCTCCAGGGCGCGTATGTGAGCGAAGAAGAGGTCGCGCTGGTCGTCGAGCAGTGTCGGTCGCAGCGCGCACAGGAGCTCGACGAGTCGCTGCTCGTCGCGCCCGAGCGTGAGCACGACGAGGACGGTGCGGACGACGACTTCGACCCGGACGAGGATCCGCTGCTGGAGAAGGCGATCGAGGTCGTCGTGCAGACCCAGACCGCGTCGGTGTCGCTGCTACAGCGGCGCCTCCGGGTCGGCTACACGCGCGCAGGACGCCTGATCGACATGCTCGAGCGGCGCGGGATCATCTCGGGGTACGAAGGATCGAAGCCACGCCGGGTGCTCAGCGGCTCGTCCGACCTCGACTCCGCCTCGAACCTCTAGCACCGGAAGCGTCGGTTCCCCCGGTTATCGCTCCCAACTTCGGGTTACGATCAGGCGTCTAACTAGGTCGGCAACCGACCAGATTAAGGGAGGGCAAGTGAAGAAATCTCGCAGAATGGCCGGCTCCGTCGGCGTGCTCGCCGCTGTGGCCGTCGCCGCGTCGGCGCTCATCGCCACGGGCGTCAGTTCGGCGGCGCCAGACCAGGCCGGCTTTCTCGCCGGCGTCGTCTCGGACGTCGGCCGCTTCAACGACAAGGGCTTCAACCAGCTCTCGCTCCAGGGCTGCAAGTCCGGCGCGAGGAAGGCCGGCGGGACGTGTCGCGCGTTCGAGTCACGCTCGACGGCCGACTATCTCCCGAACTTCACGAAGCTCCAGAGGGCCGGGGCGGACATCTCGATCGCGACCGGCTTCCTGCTCGCGGACGGATTGGCGACGGTCGCGAAGAAGTTTCCGAAGGGGCACTTCACGATCGTGGACTACTCGGCGAAGGCGGCGCCGTTCGCCAACAAGGCTGGCAAGCCGCTGTTCAAGAATGTCCTCGGGCTCACGTTCGAGACGAACGAGAACAGCTACATGATCGGTTGCCTCGCCGCGCTGATGGCGAAGAGGGCGGGCGGCAACACGATCAGCGCCGTCGGAGGGATCAAGCTCCCGACGGTGACGATCTTCATCGCCGCCTACGCGGCGGGTGCCAAGAAGTGCGTCAAGGGGATGAAGACGCTCTCCGACTACTCGCAGGACTTCGTCGACCAGGCGAAGTGCAAGGAGCTGGCGCTCAACCAGATCGATGGCGGCTCCAAGGTCGTCTTCGCCGTCGCCGGCAACTGCGGTCTCGGCGCGCTCGACGCCGCCAAGGAGGCGAAGCTCTGGGGTGTCGGGGTCGACAAGGACCAGGCGTTCCTCGGACCGCACATTCTCACCAGTGCAGTGAAGCGGGTGGACCGTGCGGTCGAAGCGGCGATCCTCGCCGAGAACCTCGGTCTCTTCAAGGGTGAAACCGACCTCAACTTCAACCTCGAGAACAACGGCGTCGCCATCGGCAAGATCAGCCCCAAGGTGCCGAAGGCGTACATCACGAGGATGAACGCGCTCGGAGCCCAGATCATCGCGGGCAAGATCAAGCCCCCGAAGACCTAGGCGCTTCCGACAGACAACCGTGACGAGGGCGGGCTCTCGGGCCCGCCCTCGTTGTGCGCATAACGAATAACGCCGAGGCCATAGAATCCCGGCCCAAGTGAGCGATCGTCCTGTCGTCCTCGAGCTGCGCGGTATCACGAAGCAGTTTCCCGGCGTCCTCGCGAACGACCACATCGACTTCGACCTTCGAGGACGGGAGGTGCACGCGCTGCTCGGGGAGAACGGCGCCGGCAAGTCGACGCTCATGAGCGTCCTCTACGGCCTCTACCACCCGGACGAAGGTGAGATCCTCATCAAGGGCGAGCAGGCGAGAATCCATTCACCGAAGGAGGCGATCGAGCGTGGGATCGGCATGGTGCACCAGCACTTCATGCTCATCCCCGTGATGACCGTTGCCGAGAACATCGTGCTCGCGACCGAGCCGACGAAAGCAGGAGTGGTGCTCGACATGCAGGCAGCACGACAGCGCGTCAGGAACCTCGCGGACACGTTCAACTTCGCGATCGATCCGGACGCGCGCGTCGAGAGCATCTCCGTGGGCCAGCAGCAGCGCGTCGAGATCCTCAAGGCGCTCTACCGCAGCGCAGACATCCTCATCCTCGACGAGCCGACGGCGGTGCTGACGCCGCAGGAGGCGCTCGAGCTCTTCGGCATCCTCGAGAGCCTCGTGCGAGAGGGCATGTCGGTCATCTTCATCAGCCACAAGCTGCACGAGGCGCTCGAGATCGCCGACCGCATCACCGTGCTGCGCCGCGGCAAGAAGATCGAGACGCTGCCTGCCGCCGGAGCCACCGAAGCCGAGCTCGCGCGTCTGATGGTCGGCCGCGACGTGCTCCTGCGCGTCGAGAAGACGCCAGCGAGACCCGCGGAGCCCCTCCTCGAGGTCCGTGATCTCCACGTGATCGACGAGCGTGGGCTGGAAGCGGTGCGCGGAGTGTCGTTCCAGGCGCGCGCCGGCGAGATCGTCGGCATCGCCGGCGTCGACGGCAACGGCCAGACCGAGCTCGTCGAGGCGCTCACGGGCTTACGCAAGATCGAAGGCGGCAGCTTCAGCGTCGGCGAGCAGGATCTCACGGGCGCGAGTACGAACCGGATTCTCGACTCTGGCGTCGGGCACATCCCGGAAGACCGCCAGCGCCGCGGGCTCGTGCTCGAGTTCACGCTTGCCGAGAACGTCGCGCTCCACGACTTCGACCGGCCGCCGAACTCGAGACTGGGCTGGCTTCGTCCGAACCGCCTGATCGCCCGTGCGAGGAAGCTGCTCGCCGAGTTCGATGTTCGAGGGGGTGGCCCGAAGACGCTCGCGAAGTCGCTCTCGGGCGGGAACCAGCAGAAGGTCGTCGTCGCCCGCGAGGTCGGCAACGATCCCCGCGTGCTCATCGCCGCGCAGCCCACGCGCGGGCTCGACGTCGGCGCCATCGAGTTCGTCCATCGGCGTCTTGTCGAGGAGCGGGACGAGGGACGCGCCGTCCTCCTCGTGTCCCTCGAGCTGGACGAGATCCTCTCGCTCTCCGACCGCATCCTCGCCATGTACGAAGGCGAGATCGTGGGCGAGTACAGCCCAGACGTTTCGGAGGAAGAGCTGGGCGTCGCCATGCTCGGAGGCACGAAGGGCGAGGAGCGGGCGGCGTGAGCGAGCCGACCGTCACACAGCCGGGCGTGCCCGAGGGCGAGCCCGGCACGGCCGCCGCCCGCTTCGACCGCTGGCAACGGGCCGGCAGCTGGGTCGCACCCGTGCTGACGGCGATCCTCGCATTCCTCGCCGGCGGCCTCGTCGTGCTCGCGACGGGCCACGATCCCGTCGAGGTCTACAAGGGCATCTGGGAGGGGACGGGGCTCGAGTGGTTCTACCAGGTGGGCTCGTACGAGGTCGGGTTGCCGTTCTCGGACGCCACGGTCTGGTTCCCATGGAACGTGAACGACATCGACTCGATCGCGGCGGCGAACCTCCAGCAAACGCTCATCCTCTGGACGACGCTCGTGCTCACCGGGCTCGCTGTGGCCTTCGCATTCCGCTGCGGCCTCTTCAACATCGGCGGACAGGGGCAGTACTTCGTGGGCGCGTACTTCGCGATCTGGATCGGCTCGTCGTTCTCGGGAATGAACAGCTTCGTCCACATCGTGTTCGCCATCGTCGCCGCGGCGCTGGCGGGAGCCGCCTGGGCGGGCATCGCGGGAATCCTCAAGGCCACGGTCGGCGCGCACGAGGTGATAACGACGATCATGCTCAACTGGGTCGCGTACTACCTCGGCCTCTACCTGTTCGGCCAGGGAGGGCCGCTCCAGAACACCGAACAGGTGTTCAGCCCGACGTCGAACGCCGTCGTCGAGGGCGGGAGGCTCCCCGTCTTCTGGGGGGACCCCATCCTCCAGGGCCTTCACATCGGCATGTTCATCGCGCTGGCGGCACTCGTCGCCTTCTGGATCATCATTTCGAGGACGACCCTCGGCTACGAGGTGCGCGCCGTCGGCTTCAACCCCGAGGCCGCCCGCTACGGCGGCATCTCGGTGGCCCGCAACTACTTCCTGGCCATGGCCATCTCCGGCGTCTTTGCCGGACTCGCGGGGGCCGTGGACATGCTCGGCTGGCGCTTCTCGATCGGCTTCTCGGACATCCAGTCCTCTGCGATCGGGTTCACGGGTATCGCGGTGGCACTCCTGGGTCGCAACACGGCGCTCGGCGTCGCCCTGTCCGCGCTCGTGTTCGGGGCGCTCCTGAACGGCACGGCCTCGCGAAACATCCCGCCCGAGGCATTCGACATACCTGAGCAGGCCGGCAACCTCTCGCTCACGATCCAGGCGCTCGTGCTGCTCTTCATCGGCGCGGACATCGTGATTCTCTGGCTCTGGTCGAAGAGCGGTCAGAAGATCGGCGTCGGCAGGAGATCGCCCTTGTGAGCGTGAACGTCGGCACCGTCGAACGGGGACGACTCGCGGACCTCGTGCGGCCGAGCTTTCTGGCCTGGGCCGGCATCGCGCTCGGAGCGCTCGCGTTCTGGCTCGTCTTGCCTCCCCTCACGGTGCGCTCGCCGCTCGTGCCGCTCGCCGTCGGCGGCCTCGGCGTCGCCGCCGGTCTGTGGTCGCAGCGGCTGGGTGTCAGCCGGCGTCTCGCCTGGAGTGCCGTCGCCGCGGCCGTGCTCGGAATCGCCCTCGGCTGGCTCGGGACGCGCTCGAGCGTCGACTCGCTCGAGCTGGCGTTCGTCTGGTCGGCGCTGATCGCCGCCACGTTCCGCGCCGCCACCCCGCTGACGTTCGCTGCTCTGGGAGGGATCTTCTCGGAGCGCAGCGGCGTCGTGAACATCGGGCTCGAAGGAATGCTGCTCATGGGGGCCTTCTTCGGGTTCCTCGGTGCCGACAAGCTCGGCGACTGGCGGTGGGGGATCCTGGCCGGGATCGTTGCTGGCGCGGCGCTCGCGCTCGTTCATGCATTCATCTCGATCCACCTGCGAGCCGACCAGATCGTCAGCGGCTTCGCCGTCAACTTCCTCGCGCTCGGCATCACCGGCTACTTCTTCATCGAGGTGTACACCGACCAGGGCACACCCGGCGACATCTCGAACATTCCGTCTGTCTCTCTCACGTGGCTCGGGATCCCCGAAGATTCGTTTGTCGACAAGGCGTTCGGCGACTGGAACTTGTTGATCTGGGTCGCAATCGCGTTCGTCGTCATCTCGTACTTCGTGCTCTTCCGGACACCGATGGGCCTTCGCCTGCGCTCGGTTGGGGAGCACCCGAAGGCAGCCGACACGGTTGGCATCTCGGTGTACGCGACCCGCTACGGCGCCGTCGTGCTCTCCGGAGCGCTCGCCGGGATCGGCGGCGTGTACCTGTCCAACGGCAGCACGCACGCGTTCAGCGAGAACATGTCTGCCGGCCGCGGCTTCATCGCGCTCGCGGCGGTCATCTTCGGACGCTGGGCGCCGTTCGGCGCCTTCGCGGCGTGCCTGCTGTTCGGCTTCACCGAAGCGCTCGCCCTCCGATTGCCGGGAGCCTATGGGGAAGACGCGGCCTGGACCACGCTCTTCCGAGCGTTGCCGTACGTCGTCACGCTCATCGTCGTGGCGGGGGTCGTCGGACGGTCGGTCCCGCCCGCCGCCGACGGCCGACCATACGTCAAGCAATGACCGCAATCGAGCTCTCGCGGGCGCGCAACCCGCGCGCTACCGCATCGCTCGCCACTGGGCTCGCAGCCGTCGCCATCGTGCCCCTTGCCATCGCTGCCTCCCGGTTCTTCGACGAGCTGACACTCCTCCGTGCGTGCGCGTCGGCAGCGCTGGCCGCGTTCCTCGGTCTGGTCGCGATCGCCCTCGCACGCCGCGGCCGGGAGACGGCCCAGCGGACGCTCGGGCGGAGCGGGGGAGAGGGCGCCGCACGCGTGGGCCGCTGGCTCGGGCTGATCGCGATCTGGCTGGCCGCGACGACAGGCCTCGCCCTCGCCTTCTACGGCCTGCTGACGCTCTTCGCGGACTGAGGCGCCAGCGTCCGGGGACCGCGTTTCGTAGAATCCCGGGCGGCCCAGATGTTCGAGATCGGTCCCAGCCTTCGCGAAGCACGCCTACACAAAGGCGTCGAGATCCCCGACGCCGAGCGCGCGACGAAGATCCGCGCGAAGTACCTGCGCGCACTCGAGACCGAAAGCTTCGACGTCCTGCCGGGACAGGCATACATCAAGAGCTTTCTCCGCTCGTACGCCGACTACCTCGGCCTCGATGGCCAGCTCTTCGTCGACGAGTACACGTCCCGGTTTTGGATCGACGAGGAGTCGGGACCGGTGCGGACGCGGCGAATCCGCATCAGGGAGCGCCACCACAGACGCGCTGAACGGCGCATGG
>JBOGZW010000081.1:0-6502 GCA_050697575.1 Gaiellaceae bacterium
CGACACGACTGGGCCTTCTGCCTCCAGCTCGCGGGCGACGCGGTGCAGGTACTCGTAGGGCGCCTCGGCGGGCTTGCGAGGGAGCCCGTACACGGACAGCGCCTGCTCCATGCGCGCGTAGGCCGCCACGACGGCGCGGCGCGGGTCGGGATCGCGGCGGAGATCCTCGATCGCCTCGTCGAGAGCGGCCCTCAACTCCAGCAGCTGCTCGGGCGTGAGCGCGTCGGGACGCTTGCGACGCCGCTCAAGGATGACCGCAATAACGATGGCAGCCGCAATAACGCCGCCGATGCCGATGGCGAGTGGCCAGACGACGCGCGGCGACCGACCCAGCTCCGGCTCCGGGACGGGCTCGCCAGGCGGTAACTGCTGCGGGAACCCCGGGTCGGCGCCCTGGGCGTCGGGCGGGCGACGTTCGTACTCGAGCATCTGGCGTACGCCGACCAGCACGACAATGAAGATGAGGAACAGCGTGAGCCCTGACACGCCCGGGTTTCCGCGCTGACCGCGTTGCCTGGCGCGCACACGGACCCAGACCACCAGCCCCAGCAGCATCATCGCGGCGACGAGGGCGAGCACGATGGTGTACAGGCTGTCGAGGAACGTGGTCGAGGCAGCCCGCTCGCTGCCCGGCTCCCCGCCGAAGGGCTGATACGACCGTGCCGCAATCGCCACCAGCACGAGCGCCGGCACGACGAGCGCGGCGATCGCTACTCGGCGCGTCAACTCAGTCCGTGAATTTCCGCAGGACGATGCACGCGTTGTGACCGCCGAACCCGAACGAGTTGTTCACGACCACTTCGACGTCCGCGGGACGTGCCTGGTTGGGCACGTAGTCCAGATCGCACTCCGGATCGGGGACCTCGTAGTTGATCGTCGGCGGCAGCATGCCGTCGCGGAGGGCGAGGATGCAGAAGATCGCCTCGAGGGCACCGGCCGCGCCCAGACAGTGGCCGGTGGCCCCTTTCGTCGAGGAGATCGGCGTCGCCCGCGCGTTCTCCTCGCCGAGCGCGAGCTTCAGCATCGTCGTCTCCGAGGAATCGCCGAGCGGCGTCGCCGTCGCGTGTGCGTTGATGTAGTCGATGTCCGCAGCCTCGATGCCGGCATCGGCGAGCGCCATCTTCAGTGCGCGGCCGGGGCCGTGCGGATCGGGCTCCGTTATATGGTTCGCGTCCGAGGACACGCCGTAGCCGGTCACCTCGGCGTAGATCTTCGCGTCGCGCGCGCGAGCATGTTCGAGCTCCTCGAGGACGATCAGCGCCCCCGCCTCGCCCATGACGAAGCCGTCGCGCTCGGCGTCGAACGGCCGGCTCGCATGCTCGGGATCGTCGTTCCGGCGCGACAGCGCGCGCATCGCCGAGAACCCGGCCATACCCACTTCCGCGATCGGCGCCTCCGTTCCCCCGCAGAGCATCGCGTCGGCGCGGCCGAGCCTGATCGCGTCGAGGGACTCGCCGATCGACATATTCGACGCCGCGCACGCCGTGCACTGCGCCGACAAGGGCCCCTGCGTGCCGAGCTCGATCGAGAGCCACCCGGCGCCGAGGTTCGGGATGATCGAGGGGATCGCGAACGGCCCGACGCGATCCGGTCCTCGGTCGCGAAGGACGTCGTAACAGTCCTGGAACGACTGGAGACCGCCGATGCCAGTGGCCACCGACGCGCCGATCCGGGGCGCCTCCGCCGCGATGTCGATGCCCGAGTCGGCCTCGGCCTGCCTGGCTGCGGCGAGCACGAGATGCGTGAAGCGATCCATGCGCCTCGCCGTCTTGCGGTCGATCCACTGCTCGGGATCGAAGTCCTTCACCTCGCAGGCGAAGTGCACCGGGTACTCGGACGGATCGAAGTGCGTGATCGGCCCCGCGCCCGACTTCCCGGCGAGGACGTTGGCCCACGTCGTCTCGACGTCGTTGCCGAGCGGCGACACGGTCCCCAGGCCCGTCACGACTGCTCTCCGGCGCCCGTTCTCGCTCATCACATTCCCAGCCCGCCGTCTACGAGCAGCACCTCGCCGGTGACGAACGATGCAGCGTCCGAAGCGAGATACCGCACGGCCGCGGCGACGTCCTCGGGCGTGCCCATGCGCTCGAGAGGAGTGTTCTGGAGGATCGCCTGCTGTGCCTGCTCGGGCAGGACCTCGGTGAGCGCCGTCGTGATGTATCCGGGCGCGACCGCGTTCGCGCGGACGTTGCGCGGCGCGAGCTCGCGCGCCAGCGCCTTCGTCAAGCCGATGATGCCGGCCTTCGAGGCTGCGTAGTTCGTCTGGCCCGGGTTGCCGTGCACGCCCACCACGCTCGTGAGGTTCACGATCGAGCCCGACTTGCGCTTCATCATCCCGCGCGCTGCGGCCCGGCACGTGTGGAAGACGCCGCCGAGGTTCGTGTCGAGCACGACGTGCCAGTCCTCGTCGGACATCCGTGCAATCAGCCCGTCGCGGGTGAGGCCGGCGTTGTTGACGAGGACGTCAAGGTCGCCGGCCTCTTCGACGAGACGCGCCGCCTCGTCGGGGTCGCCGACGTCGGCCTGAACGGCTCGGCCGCCGATCTCCGCGGCGATGCCCTCCGCCTCGTCACGGCTCGAGCGATAGCCGACGACGACCTCGGCGCCGGCGCCTGCGAGCTCGACGGCGATCGCGCGTCCGATGCCGCGTGAGCCTCCCGTCACGAGCGCGACCTTGCCGTCGAGCCTGGCGAATCCGTTCCCGCTAGGCAGCGCCGAGCGCCTCCTCGACGCGCTCGAGCGCAGCAAGGCTGTTGACGGGGATCGCCTTCACGCCCTTGTCGATGCGCTTGACGAGCCCGGACAGGACGTTCCCGGGCCCCACCTCGACGAATGTCCGGGCGCCGTCGCGAACGAGCTCGGACGCAGCCTGCGTGAACCGCACCGGCGCCGTCAGCTGATCGACGAGCAGCGGTGCGATCCGTGACGCCGACTCGAGACGCGCCGTGACCGTGGACATGAACGGCGCGACAGGCTCGCCGAAGCGAACCTTGTCGACCGCCGGGCGGAGCCGCTCAGCCGCGCGCGCGACGAGCGGTGAGTGGAACGCCCCGGACACACGCAGCTTCACGGTGCGCCGGGCGCCGGCCTCCTCCGCCTGCGCGCAGCACTCGTCGACGGCCTCGCTCTCACCCGACACGACGAGCTGCCCCGGACAGTTGTAGTTCGCGGGCCACACGCCGCGAATGCGGCGACAGATCCGCTCCACGACGTCGTCGTCGAGCCCGAGGATGGCGGCCATGCGGCCAGGATGCTCCTGCGCCGCCTCGGCCATCGCGAGGCCGCGCTCGCGAACGAGGCCGATCGTCTCCTCGACGCCGATCGACGCTGCCGCCGCCAGTGCTGCGAACTCGCCGACCGAGTGGCCGACGACGTAGTCGGGCTCGATGCCGCGGGCCTTGAGGGCGGCCAGCACGGCGAGGCTCGTCGCCACGAGCGCGGGCTGCTGGACCTCCGTCTCGACGAGCTCCTCGAGGTTCGCGTCGAAGCACAGGCGGCGGAGATCGAGCCCCGATGCCGTGCTGCCGAGCTCGAAGACGCGCATCGCCTCCGGCACGGCTTCTGCGATGTCGCGGCCCATGCCCTGCTCGAGCGAGCCCTGTCCGGGGAAGCAGAAGGCGACCTTGGCCCTTGTCTTCGTCACGCGGCAGTCCCGTTCATCGCAGTCCATTCCATCACGCCGGAGCCCCAGGTGAGCCCGGCACCCATCCCCGTCATGAGGACGATCTGCCCTTTCTGAAGCCTCCCGTCGCGCTGTGCATCGGCAAGTGCGAGCGGAATCGACCCCGACGAAGTGTTGCCGAAGCGGTCGACGTTCACGACCACCTTCTCGTCCGGGAAGCCGAGCTTCTGTGCCGCGTAGTTGATGATCCTGATGTTCGCCTGGTGCGGGATGTAGAGATCGACGTCGTCGACCGTCAGACCGACCTCGTCGAGCAACTCGTGCGCAGACGACACGAGCACGCGGGTGGCGAACTTGAACACCTCGCGGCCGTTCATCCGCGCGAAGTGCTCGCCCGCGGCGACAGTCTCGCTCGTGGCCGGCTTGCGCGAGCCGCCCGCGGCGAGATACAGCTCCATGCCGCCTGAGCCGTCGGCCCCGAGCTCGAAGCCGAGGAACCCGCCTCTGTCCACTCGCTCCATGACGACCGCTCCCGCGCCGTCTCCGAACAGGACGCACGTCGCGCGGTCCGACCAGTCCACGATCTTCGAGAGGAGGTCCGCGCCGACGACGAGCGCGCGGCGGCCGATCCCCGCGGCGAGCATCGCGTAGGCCTGCGCGAGCGCGTAGACGAAGCCCGTGCACCCGGCCGACAGATCGTAGGCGCCCGCCTTCGCCGCGCCCAGCTGGTCGGCGACGATCGCTGCCGTCGCAGGAAACGACATATCCGGCGTAACAGTCGCGACGATCACGAGGTCCAGATCCTCGGCGCGCACACCTGCGCGCTCGAGTGCCTCCCGCGCAGCAGGCAGGCAGAAGTCGGACAACGCCTCGTCCGGGCCGGCCACACGGCGCTCGCGGATGCCCGTGCGCGCCACGATCCACTCGTCCGACGTGTCGACCGCCTCCGCGAGCTCGTCGTTCGTCACCACCCGCTCGGGCACGGAGGAGCCAAGGGCGGTGATGGAGACGCGGTTGCCGTTCGCTGCGCCGATCATTCCATCGCGAACATCAGCGACCCGCGCAAGGCGAGATCTTCGCCCACGCGGACTTCCACCGATCCCTTGCCGACCGGGCCACGGCCGCCGAGGATCTCACACGAAAGGAGTAGCTCTTCGCCGGGCGAGACGATGCGCCTGAACCGCACCTTGTCGATCCCCGCGAACAGCGGCTGCCGGCCGCGGTGCTCGGGCATCACGAGCACGGCGATCGCACTCGCCTGAGCCACGGCCTCCACCATGATCACGCCGGGGACGATCGGACGGCCGGGAAAGTGCCCCTCGAAGAACCAGTCGTCTTCGTGGAATGTCTTGCGGGCGACGATGCGGACTCCGGGTTCGAGCTCGAGCACCTCGTCCACCAAGAGGAACGGGTCGCGGTGGGGAATGATCGACTCGATGACGTCGCGCCCGAAGGGCGCGCGAACGACGTCCGCGAGCTGACCCTGGGTCGAGGTCACGATCGCCGAAGTGTACTCGGCGCCCGGGAAATGGCCCTAGGCCGTGACCGTGATCGGAACCTTCTGCGTGACCGTGCCACCGTCGTTCGAGACGGTCACCCAAACGGTGTACGCGCCGGGCGGGGTCGGTTGGCCCATAAGCCGCCCATCCCAGAGAGCGAGGTGCGACCCGGGCTCGAGCCGGCCGGCCTGGAGGAGCGCGACCGGATAGCTGCCGTCTCTCAACTCGACAGCGAGGAGGCCGGCCTGTCTGAGCTCGAATGAAATCGTCAGGGAGTCGCCAACGCCGTCACCGTTCGGCGAGATCGTCGGCGGGTCCGCGCGGAGCCAAGCGAGCGCCCGCATGACGAGGAGCTCGTCGACCAGCCGCGCCGTCCTCCCGCTGCCTCCTCGAGCGGTCACGACAACCCGGTAGCGACCGTCGGCGAGCGGATCAGGAGCCCAGGAGAGCGTCTGCACTCCCTTCGCCTGGCGCGCATCGATGACGAGCAAGACCACGGTCAGCCCGTTCTCGTCTTGGAGGGCGGCGCTCACCGTGGAAGGCTCGCTCAGCGTGTACCGGGCAGTCAGCAGATCCGCGTAGCCGTCACCGTCGGGAGAGACGACGCGCGGCTGGAGAACGAGACCGGTCGCCGTCGGCCGCGCGGGCGGGACGGGCGCGGGGCCAGCCGAGCCTACGACGATGCCGCGCGCGGGGCGCACGCCGTCGGCCTCCATCGACCACGTGTACCGGCCGGGCTCGAAGGCCGAGGAGTCCCAGAACCACGAGATGCGATCGCCGATACCGCTCCTCTCCGCAACTCGAGCCCCGTCCGGGCCCTTGACCGTCACCGTCCAGGCCAGCGGCTGAGAGAGCCGCGCCGTGAAGCGCACGAACCGCCCGAGCCTGCCCGCGAGGCGCGGGTCGTAGAGCTTCGGCAAGCCCGTCGTCAGCGCGACTTCGCGCAGCTGCCCGAGCCGTGCATAGAGCCCATCGCCCGGACAGGCTGTATTGCCTGCGTCCCGGTGCCCCGAGATGGCCCGCATGTAGACGGCGACGCCGGCCCGCGCCTTCGCGTTGCCGCCTGACGTGACCATGGCCGAGGAAGCCGGATCGACGTGGCCCACGTCGAGCCGCCACGCGAGGAGCCGGGCCAGAGCGGTCTCCGCTTCGCGCGTCGGCGCCTTCGCCGAGTACGTCCCGATGACCGCGACGCCGACCGAGCCGGTGTTGAAGCCCTCCGCATGCGCACCGATGACGTTGCGCCGCATCCCGCCGCGGCGGCCCTCGAAAACCTGGCCGTAGCGGTCGACGAGGAAATTGTAGCCGATGTCGTCCCAGCCGTTGGCCTTGACGTGGTAGAGCTCGATCCCGCGCACGATCGCCGCAGACTCCTCTGGGG
>JBOGZW010000082.1:0-6470 GCA_050697575.1 Gaiellaceae bacterium
CTCGAAGCCGAAGTAGTCGGTTCTGAGAGCCCAGAAGATGTACGCGGCGAGCATCGCGATCGCGCCCGTCGCGACGTTGATGATCCCCGAGCCCCGGTAGATGAGAACGACACCGAGCGCGATGCTGGCGATGAGCGCGCCGGCGCCGAGCCCGAGCACCGCGAAGAGGATGTTGTCGCGCATCGGTCAGTCGTTTGCAGAAACGGCGGGCCCGGCAACCGCAGGCCCGCCGTCGTTTCTGCCCTGGCGTCTACTTCACTCCGGGCGGCTTCAGCCAGCTCGACACGAGCTTCCACTTGCCTTTGCCCAAGTACTCGTAGAAGTTGGTCTGGTTGCCGCAGGCAGTAGGCTCTGTCTTCGACACCTTGCCGCAGGCGACATTCGGCGGGCCCAGGATGGTCGGGCCTCGGAAGGCCTTGAACCCAGCGCCTATTCTCGCGGGAGTGAGCTTCGAGTACGGGATCGCATTCATGATCTTCACCGTCGCGAGCAGTGTCTCCCAGGCGCCCTCGGAGAAGACCCAGAGCATGTCCGGCACGTTTGTCCCGTACTGGAGGCCCTTCTTGAGGTAGAGGTTCGACTGCGGCCCGGGCTTGTTCACGAGCGTCTGGACGATGCCGTAGACCCACTTCGGCAGGTCACCGCCCGCGTACGCGCCCTTGGGGATGAACGTGCAGATCGGTGTCGACATCACCGGCTTCGAGTACCTGATCTGATCGAGAGCCCGTGCGAACGGCACGCACGTCGTGAAGCCGAGGGCGGCAACGATCATGTCGGACGAGCTTGCCTGCGTCGCCGGCCCGATCAAGTCGGTCGCGAGCGGCGGAACGGCGATCATCGTCACCTTCACGCCGACTTGCCGTAGGCCTGTCCTGACCGCGGCCGCAGCCGTGATGGCGCCCGGAGAGTCCGGGTAGACGACTGTCGTGGTCTTGACCTTCGGGAAGTGCCTCTTCGTGTACGTGCCGAAAGCGCCGATCCCGGTCGTCTGGCTGCCGTTCAGGAAGTACGCGTTCTTCGCCGTCGTGTCGGCCGGGTTGGAGGTGATGACCCCGGTGATCGGGATCGTGCCCCTGACCGTCGCGAAGATCGCCTGGTTGGGGACCGTGACGAAGCCGAAGATGATGGTCTTCACCTTGTCGTTGACCATTTGCTGGCCGCAGCGGATGCCTTCCTCCTCCGCCTGGGCCCAGAAGCACTCGCTGAGCTGAAGGGGGTGCCCGTTAATCCCACCTAGCTCGGCGTTCACCATTTTCACGCCGGCGCGGATGACGCTCGTCGCCTGCGGGAAGTTGAACTGCACCGGGCCGCCCTGGCCGTTGATGTAGCCGATCTTGACGGGCGCCAGGTTCGCCTTCGCCTTGCCCTTGCCGCCGACGTAGGCCTGATAGTCCAGGACGAGCTTGTACGGGGGCAACGCTGCCGTCGCGCCAAGGGCCGTGGCAGCCGCCACGAGTGCGGCCGTGACAGCAAGGATGATGGTTGCGCGTCGCCGTCGGACGACCGCGACGAAGTTAGCGGGGCGCATAGCTACCTCCTCCTCCTTCAACCTGCCTATCGAAGTGGCCGCACGTCTCGCAGGCTTTGCCAGGCGCCGAAAACTCCCACCTGGCTCGCGGCGTCGCTGCACGCATCCGCTCACTGGCTAGACGTGCGATGGCCGAGCGTAACTCGGTTCTGACGAAACTGTCAACAAAAATGTCAATGAGCGGGTCGCCGCTCGAGCACCTCGCGGAAGATCGGGTTGGAGAGCAGATAGCGGATGTCGTCTGCCCGCTCGTCATTCAGGGGCTCGTCCGGGAACGAGGCGAGCATCGCGCGGAAGCGCTCCTCGGCACCTTCGCGGAACTCCCGGTGCGTGAAGATGTAGAGGTCGTCTCGCCGGATGCCGGCGAGGACACGTTGGCCACACTCGAGGGGATCCATCCAGAGCGGCGAGTTCGGCCGCTCCTCGAGCTCGCGTTCGAGCTCCGTGTAGCCCGAGTCGCCGTACTGCTCGGGTCGCATCCTCCCTCCCTCGCGGATGTTCGTCTGCACGGGCCCCGGACAGAACACGGAGACGCCGATTCCCTCTCCGGCGAGCTCGCTCCGCAGGGCTTCCGAGAGCCCGATCAGCGCGGCCTTGGCCGTGATGTAGATCGCCGCACCGCCGATCGGGAGCACGCCGGCCATGGATGAGGTGTTGACGATGTGCCCGCCCTCGCCGTGCTCGAGCAGACGTGGCAGGAACGTCTGGACCCCGTTGACGACGCCGCCGATCAGCACGCCCAGGCCCCAGTCCCAGTCGTCGTAACGCGCGAGCGTGACCGGCCCGAGTATGCCCATGCCCGCGTTGTTACAGAGAACGTGCACGTTGCCGAACACTTGCTCGGCCTCGTTGGCGGCGGCCGCAAGTGCCTCCCGGTCGGTGACGTCGAGCTCGATCGCATGCACGTTCTTGCCTTCGAGCTGCGCGAGGGCCGTCTCGATGTGATCGGGCCGCAGGTCTGCGATGACGACGTTCATACCCGCGTCGCCGAACGCCGTCGCCATGCCGAGCCCGATGCCGCTCGCGCCCCCGGTGACGAACGCAGTCCTGCCCTCGACCTCCTCCACCGGCCCTCCGTCAGTCGCCGGGCCAGGACGCGAGGGTCTCAGCCTTCCGAGCGCGCCGACCCTCCTCGACCGTGAGCCGCTCCGGGGGAACCGGCTCGTCGGGGAAGGCCGCCATGATCTCGTCGAAGATCCCGCGCAGCTCGTCTCGATGATCGGGGTGCGTGAAGACGTAGAACTGGTTCAGCCTAATCGCGCGCAGGACCTTTTCTCCGATCTCCTCAGGGTCCATCCCGGCTCCGTAAAGGCTCGGGAGGATGCGTATGAACTCTTCGTCGGGGGGCGTCACCCGTGCGCTCTCGTAGATGTTGCTGTTCACGAGCCCCGGGCAGACCACCGACACCCCGATCCCGTGCGGCAGCAGGTCCCAGCGCAACGAGTCGGAGAGCCCGAGCACCGCGAACTTTGCCGTCGTGTAGATGCCGGCGTTCGGGCCGGCGACGAACGCAGCCATCGACGCCGTGTTGACGACGTGCCCACCCTCTCCGTGCGCCTTGATCCTGGGCACGAACGTCACGACGCCGTTCACGACGCCACCGAGGTTGACACCGAACACCCAGTCCCAGTCCTGGTACGTGGCCTCGGTCATGTCGTTGAACAGCATGATCCCCGCGTTGTTGCAGACGACGTGAACGTTCCCCAAAACGCGCTCGGTCTCCTCGGCGGCACGGGCGAATGCCTCGCGATCGGTGACGTCCAGCTGGATCGCGTGCAGGTCGCCGTCAAGCTCCGCCATCGCCGCTTCGAGGTGGTCGGCCCGTATGTCGGCGATCGCGACCCGCATACCGGCCGCGACGAAGGCCTTGGCCATCCCCAGCCCGACGCCGCTCCCACCTCCGGTGATGAAGGCGACCTTGCCTTCCACGTCCCGCATGCGTTTTCGGACCCTATAGGCTCCGGCCGAGCGCCTCATGGCAGCAACGACTGCAACCACGGTGGTGCGAGCGGATGTCGTCGGCAGCCTGCTCCGGCCCGAGTACCTCCGCGAGACGAGGGATGCGGCGCGCGAGGGGACGGTCGAGGTCGACGAGCTGCGAGCGGCCGAGGACCGGGCCGTGCTCGAGGCGATCGCGCTTCAGGAGAGCGCAGGCATCGAGGCGATCACGGACGGCGAATTCCGCCGGAACGGGTGGATCGCGCTCATTCCGATCTTCGACGACCCGATCTTCCGTCCGCCGGTGAGCGGCTTCGAGTTCCTCGACGCGGAGTCGGGGTGGCGCGACCTCTGGAAGACGGGTGATGGCGACCCGGCGGACACCTCGGCGCTACCCCCGCAGGAGCCGTTTGTCACGCGCCGTCTCGAAGTCGACCGCGACATCGTCACGGACGAGTTCGCCTTTCTCAAGGACAACGCCAAGATGCGCCCGAAGTACACGATCCCAGCGCCGAGCTGGCACAGGATCTACTGGCACCCGGACTACTCGACCGGCGCGTATCCCACGTCGGACGCCTTCATTGCCGACGTTGCCCGCATTCTGCGCGAGCACGTCATCGACCGGCTCGTCGAGCTCGGCTGCGACTACATCCAGATCGACGCGCCGAACTACGCGCAGTGGCACATCGATCCGGGCAACCGAGCGGCGTTCGAGGCGCACGGGCACGACATGGCGCACGAGCTCGTGGCGGATGCCGAGTTCGACAGCAGGGTCTTCGAGGGCCTCACCGCCGTCACCCGGGCGATGCACATGTGCCGCGGCAACGCGCCCGGAGGCATGTGGGCGGCCCGAGGTGGCTACGAGGCGATCTCCAAGGACGTCTTCCCGCGCCTCGAGAACATCGACCGGCTGCTGCTCGAGTACGACTCCGACCGTGCCGGCGGATTCGCTCCGCTCGCCGATGTTCGTCCGCATCATCAGGTAGTGCTCGGACTCGTCACGACGAAGGACGGGTCGCTCGAGGATCCCGAGGCGCTCCTCGCTCGGGTCGAGGAGGCGACGCAGTACGTACCGCTCGAGCGGCTGGCGATCAGCCCGCAATGCGGGTTCGCGTCCGGGGAGATCGCTCGCACGATGACCCTCGAAGAGCAGGAGGCGAAGCTCCGGCTCGTGGGCGACGTCGCGCGACGGATCTGGGCCTAGTCGCCACCTTCTACCGGAGCCTGGGGCGTCGTCCACACGGCACCCTCGTCTGCGGGCTCCAGCCCTGACGGTGCGGAGGAGCCAGTCGTGAGAGGGCCCGCCGACGCGGGCCGTCTTCGGTTTGCCCGATATCGCACTCGTGCGGAGATTCGAAGCCCGGCGCGCTGCTGTATGTTGCGCGGCCATGACCGCGTCCCCGAGCAGGTCGACCGAGGGTCATCTCCCTGCGGAGGTCAGATCGGTGCTCGAGGAGCGGTTCTGGCATCGCGTGGAGGAGGGCTCGAGGCTAGAGGCGCTGTCCGCCGAGGACGAGGCGCTCTTGTCGTCCCCCGAAGCGCATCCGGCGCTGTTCGCAGACCACGGCGTCGTCCATGCACGGGACATCGCAGCCGGTGCCGTCGATCTCGCGAGCGCGGTGGACGGAGTCCTCCTGCCCCGTCGGCCGGCTGACCGCCACGAGTTCGTGATCAGCCTCGCAGTCTTGCTCGCGTACTTGCACGACGTTGGCATGCACGATCCCACGCCCGAAGGCCGCCAGATCCATGCGATCTACGCCGCGCACGTCCCGTTCTCGGGCGAGATCGACGACGTCCTCGACAACCTCGTGAGCGACGGCGGCCCGGTCGTGCGGCGCATCGCCGAAGTCGACGCGGTCGCACCGTTTACCGTGCCGACCAGGGTCGTCCTCAGGGAGCTCGCCTCCCTCGCGGTGGCGCACAGCAAGTCGACCGTGCCCGGGGCAGTGCTCGGCGACGTCGCCGCCCTCCGCACGCTCATGCGGCACGTCGTGCTCGCAGGCCTTGAACACCATCGCGCGGCGGGAGCGACACCGATGTCGGACGGAGAGCTGCCGCGCGAGCTCTGCCCGAATGCGCGCTGGTACGAGGACCCCGCTCGCGACTCGTTCGCGTGGCTCGACTCGCCGCATGCCGCTCACGGCGCGCTCGCGGACGACGCCATCGACGCGGTGCGCCTGGTGCGCGCTGCAGACGCGCTGCGCCAGCGCGGCACGACGTTGAAGACTGCCGCAGGCTACGAGATCTTCATGGACCCCGACACGGGCGTCGCGGTGTTCGCGCTGCGCACCGAGGACAACGATCGTCTCCTCCTCCTGCGCGTCGACAGCCCGCTGAGCGCCGGCGAAGCCAACCTCCGAGGGGCGTTCGTGACGCCGGACGGGAACCTTCGCATCGCGTTTCACCGCGGCCGGTTCACCTCACCCGAAGCAGTTGCGACCGCGACCGCCGCGACTGTCCAGGTCGTCGCCGACATCGGTGCTGACGTCCTCGGAGCCTTCGCCGTCCGGCGATCATCGCCCGGTCTCCCGAGGCCGGGTCGGGACCCAGCCGCCATGCGACTCGAGATCGAGCGCCCGGCGGACGAGCCCTCGTTCGCAGACGCGGTCGCCCAGGGGGTTGCGCACCGCGAAGCATGGCTCGGGGAGCGCGTGGCCGTGGTCGCCGATCTCGAGGATGCGGCGCCGACAGAGCGGGAGCGCTACTACCGCGGGGTCGAAGTGCCGCCGGGCTCGGAGGAAGCGGCCGACATCCTGTCCGCGCTCGCCGCCTGCGGCATGAAACGCGCAGCGATCGACATCACGACAGCGTTCGAGGACATTCGCCGAGTCGGCGTCGACCGGGACGAGGTGCTCGTGGAGGCCGGGTCGTCGCCGTCGTTCGTGTACGTGGCACTCGGGCCGGGGTTGCGGGTGAAGCCTCTCGGCGGATACGAAGCCGCGGAGGTGCCGGCGTGGCTGCCGATCGGGATTACCGGGGTCGTTCGCCAGGCCGAGCGCAACAG
>JBOGZW010000083.1:0-6385 GCA_050697575.1 Gaiellaceae bacterium
AGCTCACGGATGACCACCCTCTCTCTGGGTAGGGGTTTGGGGAGATTCGATTGTCGTTCTCCGTTGCGGGCCGGGCTCCTACCTGGCCCTTGTCGTTTTCAGGCCGCTAATGGGCAGAGGGCGGCGCAGGGACGGCCAGAGCGCCCCCCGCACGTCTCACTCAGCCGATGACGCTGATGTAGAACGACGCGACGTCGACGAGCAAGGTGTTGGCCGCGTTGTTCTGATGATGGGCGCTCGGGCCCGGTCCATCGCGGCCAGCTCGTCGTCGAGCGTGTCGTAGACGTCGTCGGCCGCCGTCACCCCTGAGGATTGCCTGCCGGCACTTGGCCCCAGGCATGCGTCCTCACAGAATGGACAACCTGACACTAGCCGCGCGGAGCCTGCCGTCGATGACACGCCGCTCGGTCGCGCCTGCCGAAGACGAGAAGATGCTCGTGTGGCCGTCCTCCCAGCGCACCTCGTAGCGCGGTGGCTCCTGCTGAAGCACGTGCTCGATTACGCCTGTGCGCGCGGGCGTGTCGACCCGTTCGGACTCGACGACGATGGTGTCTCCGACGCTTCCTTCCATGTGAGCGAGAGTACCGCGCCTGCGGGTTGGTTGAACGCAATCGGGGCCTGCTTCGGGGCAACAAATCTCCGAGCGGTAGCTTTCCGGTTCTCCTGCGGAAGACGAAACCCCTGATGTGCAGGGGCTCTCCCACCGGGGCTCCACTCGAACCAACAACGTTCCGGGCCTCCTGTCTAAGGGGGCGAATCTCTCCGAACGCCAGCCTCGGCGGTCGGAGGCTGAGTCGCTCTGACATCGGTGGGATCCGCCTGGCTTGCCGCCTCGGATTCGCGTCCCCCTTCCGTCACGAGCTCGCCGGCCTCCGGCGGCAACCGTGCTTCCGCCGCGCTGGCCACCTCTCCGACGCGCCCAGCGAGCGCACGGAGATCGCCCAATAGCTGACCGCGCTCCTGCCGGATCGTCTCGGTGTCGGCGTGGAGCTCACGTAGCCGCGCCTCGGCTTCTTCCCGCAAGGCAGTGACCTCTTCGCGTGCGCGTTGAAGGTACTCCGCAGCGTGCTTCCGCGCCTGCGCTTCGGTTGATTCAGCCTCGGCGTTTGAGCGGGCACCTATCTCGGCCGCCTCGGCTTTCGCCTTGGCAACAATGTCCTCTGCCTCGCTCTTTGCGCGGGCGCTGCTCTCTTCCCCTTCCTGGCGTGCGGCGATCGTGATCTGTTCCGCAGCCTCTCCCGCGCGCTCGAGAATGCCTCTCGTCTGTTCACCAACCTGCGCGAGCGCGTGGCGTACCGCTGCCTCCGGCGAGCGAGTCGCCTCGAGCTCTCCGACCAGGCGCTGGACCTGGTCCACATACGCATCGACGGCCCCGCGATCGTAACCGCGCATCGAGACCGGGAAAGAGACCTCTCCCATTACGCCCTGAGGGTCTTGACGGCCGAAAGAGTCACCACCCTGCTCGGGCGAGGCGGCGGGCGGGCCACTCGTACTCTGGTCGGAGTCCACCGCGTCGCCGCTGACCATGTCCTGAGTATGACTCAAACAGCGGGACCGTCGCGGGAGCCAGCACGAGTAGCAGCGCCTGCGGCTGCCTCCTGCAGTCGCCCCGCGATCTCGCGAAGCTCGTCGAGCAGGTCACGGCGCTCGCCCCAGACCGCCTCGGTATCGGTGCGGAGCTCATGCAGCCATGCCTCCGCCTCCTTGCGCAGGGCGACGATCTCTTCCTGCGCGTGCTGGAGCTGCGCCGCGGCTTCCTCGCGCGCGTTGGTGAGAATCTTGTCCGCCTCGATTCTCGCCCTCGCCCAGTGCTCATCCGCTTCTGCGCTTGCACGATCCGCCTCCGCGCCAGCGTTGACGACGATATCGACCGCTTCGGCCCTCGCCTTGGCCGTGATCTCGTCACCTTCCTGCTGCGCCGCGGCCGTGATCCCCTCCGCTGTCTCCCGCGCCTGTTCGAGGATGCCCTTTCTCTGTTCCTCGGTGTGCCGAAGCGCCCGATTGACCGCCGCTTCCGGCGAGCGCGTCGCTTCGAGCTCCGCGATTACCCGATTGACCCGGATCACATACATCTCGACCGCGCGGCGGTCGTAGCCGCGAACCGAAACCGGGAACGCGACATTACGCAGCTCCGCGGGAACGCGTCTCGGCCCACTCGAGCCACGGTCCGGCTCGGACGAGCGCGACTCACGCACTGTGGTCCCTCGGCACACCCCCATCGTAGGTCGCGGGTCCCTGGAGCGGCGCTGTGCAGCGCCCCGATCGGTAGAGCGCGAGCATCAGCTGGCCCGCAGGCCCTCCCGAAACGGGTGCGGTGCTCGTGAGGCAGACGAGCGCTCGACGGTCGACCGGCCTGGACCCGCGGCTATTCCTCCGGCTTGGGCGGTGGGCGCATCTTGACGCCTCCGCGCTCGGCCCGGCCGGATTGCCGTGCGTGTCGGTAATTGGCTCGGCCTGGATCAAACGCCTGGTTCTCAGCAGCGGCAGCGATAAGCACGCTCGCCTCGGCAGAGCTGATCGGCCCCGCATTGTCGGTGAGTGTGAGCCGGCCGAGCGTATTCAGCCGCCAGAGCTGAGGCCCACTGGCAAGCCGGAACCTATCGTGCGCTTTCGGACGGCCGGGCATCCTTGTCCGAGGCTACCGACGAAAGCGACGGCATTACGCGTAACGCGCGCGGTAGGGATTCTTGTGATTGCGGGCTGGTGCCCCCCGCGGGAGGGACCCGCGGCCACTTCCGTGCCGGAGGGGGTGGGGTGCTCGGTGCGACGCGCCACCGTGCGGCCCTACCCTGCGGCCAGGTCAAGGAGCAGAAAGCCCTAGCAAGGCTGACTAAAGGCTGACTATCAGGACGGCAAACATCCACGTTGGCGCCGGCCGCAATGAAAAACCCTGCCGGAGCGAGGCTTTGTGAGGAGCGGATGAAGGGGCTCGAACCCTCGACCTTCTGCATGGCAAGCAGATGCTCTACCAACTGAGCTACATCCGCCTAAGGCTCAGATTATAGCCCGGCCGCCTCGTCGAGAGCCTCGTTCACGAGTCGGTCGGCGAGCTCGTTGTGCTCGCGGCGGACGGCCGCGTACGTGACGCTCCCCAGGCGGCGCGCGGTTCGCTGCGCCTCCTCCCACAGCTCGCGCAGCACCGCGTTCTTCACCTTGTACTCCCCGCGCATCTGCTTCACGAGCAGCTCGGAGTCGGAGACGACCTCCAGCTCGTCGATTCCCGCATCATCCGCCCTCTCCAGGCCGGCCACGAGCGCTCGATATTCAGCGACGTTGTTCGTGGCCACGCCGATCGCCTCCCCGTGCGCGGCGAGCACCGTGCCATCTTCCGCCTCGAGCACGAAGCCGTACGCGGCGGGGCCGGGGTTGCCGCGCGAGCCCCCGTCCGTGAACAGCCTTGCCTTCACGCCTACGTTTCAGTGTCGATCTGCGCGCGCTGGAGCTTCCCGGAGTAGTCGACGTAGATCGACTTCCACTCGGTGAAGACGTCGAGCGCGGCCTGCCCGGCCTCGCGGTGGCCGTTGCCCGTGTCCTTCGTACCGCCGAACGGCAAGTGCACCTCGGCGCCGATCGTCCCGGCGTTCACGTACGTGATGCCCGCCTCGAGGTCGCGCATGGCGCGGAACGCACGGTTCACATCCGCCGTGAAGATCGACGACGAGAGCCCGTAACGGATGCCGTTGGCCACGCGCACTGCCTCGTCGAAGTCGTCGACCGGGATCAGCGCCGTAGTCGGCCCGAAGATCTCCTCCTGCGCGATGCGCATGCCGCCCTCGACGTCGGCGAAGATCGTCGGCCGGTAGAAGAAGCCAGCGTCGAGGACGTCGTCGTCGGCGATCTCGCCGCCGGTGAGCAGCGTCGCGCCCTCGTCCCGACCGATCTCGGTGTACGAGTGGATCTTCTCGAGCGCCGCTTCGTTGATCACCGGTCCGACGTCCGTCTCCGACTCCCAGCCGGGACCGAGGCGCAGTCGCTCGACCGCCGCCACGAGCCGCGAGCGCAGCTCGTCGTAGACCGAGCGGTGGACGATGACGCGGCTGGCCGCGGTGCAGCGCTGGCCTGACGTGCCGAATGCCGACCAGACGATGCCGTCCACTGCGAGGTCGAGATCCGCGTCGTCCATGACGATGATCCCGTTCTTGCCGCCGAGCTCGAGGTGGACGTGCTTCAGCCCTTCGGCGGCGGCCTCGAGCACCGCGACGCCCGTCTCGCGCGACCCGGTCAGCGTCACGACGCGGACTTCCGGATGCCGCACGATCCTGTCCCCCACTTCGCGGCCGAACCCGTGGACGAGGTTGACGACGCCGTCGGGCACGCCGGCCTCAACGAGGAGCTCGACAAAGCGCTGCCCGAGCATCGGCGTGTCATTCGCGGGCTTGAAGACGACGGTGTTCCCGCAGACGAGCGCCGGCACGATCTTCCACGAAGGGATGGCGATGGGGAAGTTCCACGGCGTGATCACACCGACGACGCCGATGGGCTGCCGAACGCTCATCTGGAACTTGTCGGGCAGCTCGGAGGGCGTCGTGTGGCCGAAGAGGCGACGGCCTTCGCCGGCCATGTAGTAGCTCATGTCGATCGCTTCCTGAACGTCGCCGCCCGCCTCGGCAAGCACCTTTCCCATCTCGCGCGACATGAGGTCGGCGAGCTCGTCCTTGTGCTCGGCGACGAGCGCGCCGAAGCGGAAGAGGAGCTCGCCGCGCTTCGGCGCCGGCACGAGGCGCCAGCTCGCGTACGCCTCCTTCGCGGCTTCCACTGCACGATCGACGTCGGCCGCCGACGACCGCGGGAACGTCCCGATCAGGTCACCGTTGGCGGGGCTGCGACTCTCGAACGTCTCGCCGACGGTGTCTACCCATTCGCCGCCGATGAGGTTCTGATGTGTCTGCGTGCCCGTCGCCACCGGGCGCGGAGTCTAGTTGAGCGGCGCTTCGAGAGAGGGGAACGTACCCGGGATTCGCTGCCGCCGGCGCTCGCGGACGGCGCGTGCCTCAGGGGTGGCCGCAGGAACCTCGCGTACGCCGCTGCGCCGGCGCCGGTCGACGATGACCGTGACGTCCGGGTCGTCCTCGTAGTACGCGGTGAGCTTGGCGAACAGCTCTCCTTCGAGCTCAGGGGGAATCACGCAATAGATCACGGCAGTCGCAGTCTAGGACGGCCGCCGTACGGCGTACACCCCCGTTTCGAGCGATTACTCGGGCGAAACTCTCGGCACGAGACGCCCGGCAGCGTCGACGTCGGCGTTCCAGTCGTGCTCGACGCCCAGCTCGGCGGCGTCGAAGCCACGTTCGACCATCTGCACGGGATCGGAGGCGTCGGGCGTGACGCGGTAGCGGTACCAGGAGATATCCCAGGCGACGACGATGCCGGTATCGCCTGACTCCGTGGGGCCGACGGCTGCACGAGGCGTGCCGAGGCTGCGCATGAGGCCCTCGATCGTCCGGCGGTGCGGGCTACCGTTGAAGAGCGCGACTGCCTCGACAATCGCCTGCTCGTCGGGGGAAAGGCGGCTGAGGATCGGCTGAGCGACTGCGGGGGTGGGTGCTTGCGGAGCGCCGAAGAGGCGGGCAAAGAAGCCCTTCCGGGGCTGCGCTGCAAGGACGGGCAGGCTCGTGTCGCCCTCGCGATACCAGCCGGCTTCCATCGCGTTCCCCCGGCAGAGCGGGCAGACGTCGAGGTACTCGATGCCGTCGGGCGAGAAGCGCGTCGTGTCCTCGCCCACGAGCAGCGTGCGCCCACAGATCGCGCACGAAACCGCCGCTCCAGCGCCGCCCGGCACTACTCCTTCTCGGACTCGCGGGCCTTCTTCGCGTCCTCGATGAGCTTCTGCGCGATGTGCGCAGGGACTTCCTCATAGCGAAGGAACGACATGTGGTAGTCGCCGCGCCCGCCGGTGAGCGACGTGAGCGACTGCGAGTACGTCAGCACCTCGGCCATGGGCACCTCGGCCTTGATCGTCGTCATGCCGCCGAGAGGCTCCATCCCGTGGAGCCGGCCGCGCCGCGAGTTGAGGTCGCCGTTGACGGCGCCCACCGCCTCGTCGGGAACAGTCACCTCGAGCTCCATGATCGGCTCGAGGAGCATCGGGTCGGCCTTCTGGTACGCGTCCTTAAAGGCCATCGAGCCGGCGATCTTGAAGGCCATCTCCGAGGAGTCGACGTTGTGGTACTGGCCGTCGACGAGCCGGACGGTCACGCCCTGGACCGGGGCGCCGGCAAGCTCACCGTGGAGCATCGCCTCCTGGATCCCTTTGTCCACGGCCGGCCGGAAGCTTTGGGGGATGACGCCGCCGACGATCTTGTCGACGAACTCGTAGCCCTCGTGGCCGGGACGCGGCTCGAGCACGATCTCGCAGTCGCCGAACTGCCCGCGGCCACCCGTCTGC
>JBOGZW010000084.1:0-6182 GCA_050697575.1 Gaiellaceae bacterium
GCGGCCGGCTACCGCGGCGCCCGCATCTCCGGCATCCCCTTCACGTCCGAGCGGCAGCTGACGGGTCTCGGCCCCGCGGAGGCGACGGCCACGATCGTCCACCGCGTGCTCGTCGAGCTCGGGCTCGTCGACAGCGTGCTCCTCTGGAACGTCGTTCCCACGCATCCGGGAACGGCGTCCACGAACAGGCGCCCGACGCGTCTCGAGATCGACGCCGCGCTGCCGTTCCTGCGACAGCTGACCCGCGGCCGTCGCGCGGTCGCCGTCGGCCGCGTCGCGCACGCCGTGCTCGGCGGGCCGTACGTTCGTCACCCCTCCCACGGCGGAGCGCAGGCGTTCCGGGCCGGGCTGATTGAATCTCTTCGGTGAACGCGCAGGCGTTTCCCATTCGCCGCAACAGCATCCTGCTCGCCGCGGGGCTGGCCGCCTCGGGCGGGATGATGCAGGTGGCGGTCGCCGTCGGCACGACGACGCTCGTGCTCGTCACCGGCGTCAAGAGCATCGTCGGCCTCGGGCCTGCCATCTTCCTCAGTACGGCAGCGCTCGCCGCGCTGCCCGCGGGACGAGCGATGGACCGCTACGGCCGCATGCCGGTGATCGCGGGCGGGTTCGTGGCAGGGATCGTCGCCTCGGCCACGGTCGCGCTCGGCTGTCTGTGGGAATCGACGCCGCTCGTCGTCCTCGGCCTCGCGCTCGTCGGCGCCTCGTCGGGGACAGTGATTCTCTCGCGGGCAGCCGCCGCGGACATGTATCCGCCGGAGCGTCGTGCTCGCGGCATCTCCCTCGTCCTCTTCGGAGCGGTGTTCGGCGCAGCGCTCGGCCCGCTCGTCTTCAAGCCGCTGTTCGGCGACGACCATCACGTGGACACGGCCTCGCTCGTCCTTCCCTGGTTCGTCGCGAGCGCGATCATGGCCGTCGGCCTCGCCATCGCCCTCGCCGTACGCCCGGATCCGAAGCGGATTGGCGAGGCGCTCGGCTACGGCGCAGAGGGCGAGACGGAGATGCGTGAGGCGGCTCCGCTCGCCGACGTGCTGCGCAGACCCGGTGTCGTGCCGGCTCTCGTGGCGGCGGTGGCGAGCTTCTCGGTGATGGTGTCGGTGATGACGCTCTCGGGCTACATCGTCGTCGGCCACGGCCACAGCACGGGTGACACGTTCTGGGTGATCAGCGTGCACATCGTCGGCATGTACGGCCTGGTGCTCGTCGTCGGTGACGTCATCGACCGCGTCGGGCGACGACCGGCGCTCGTCGGCGGGCTCGCGGTGATGGGCATTTCGACGATCTTCATGGCGTGGATCGAGAGCGTCGGCGCCATGAGTCTCTCGCTCTTCGGGCTCGGTCTCGGCTGGTCGCTCTCGTACGTCGCCGCGACGTCGGAGCTCGTCGATCACGCGGCGCTCGCGGAGCGTGGCCGCCTCGTCGGCTTCTCCGACCTGCTCTCGGGCTTCACCGGGGCGACCCTCGCGATCGTCGGTGGGATCGCCTACAACGGCATCGGAGTGGAAGCAATCGCCGTCGGTGCGACCCTCGCCGTCACCCTGCCCGCGCTGCTCATCGTGCTCGCCGGCCGCCGGCCGCCGCGCGTCGAGGCCCTCGAGCCCGCACGCTGACTCTCAGGCGGGACGCTTCGGCTCGAGGTGGTAGAGGATGACGTCCGGGCGGACCTCGCGGCGCAACGGCAGGCCCGCGATCGGCCGCCGAGCGGCGTCCGCCCATGTAGTGCCCGCGGCGAAGCCCGGGTGAAGGACGACTGTCCGCACGCCCAGCTCCCGCAGGTAGTCGACCGATGCGCCATTGGGAAAACCAGCCACGCGAGCCCGCGTCGTATAGCTCGTCGAGCTCGAAGCTGGCGGAGCCGTTCACGATCGCCGGGAAGTCGGGGATCGTCCAGTACGCCACGGATAGCGGCGGCTGTTGTCAAAGGGCCGATGGCGCCGCAGGAGTGCGCTGCTACAATCTCGGGCCGGCGGGCGCCTGAGTCCGCCGCTTTTTACGTCACATGAAGGCCGGATCCAAGACCTGGAACGCGAAGCCCGGCGAGGTCGAGCGCCGCTGGTTCGTCGTCGATGCCGAGGGCAAGACCCTCGGACGTCTCGCCGTCCCCATCGCCGACACGCTGCGCGGCAAGAACAAGCCCGAGTACACGCCCCACGTAGACACGGGGGACTTCGTGATCGTCGTCAACGCGGAGAAGATTGCGGTGACCGGCAAGAAGCTCGACGAGAAGATCTACTACCGCCACTCGGGCTATCCCGGAGGCATCCGCAAGCGAACACTGCGCGAGCAGCTCGACCGCAGGCCGACGGAGGTGCTGCGCAAGGCCGTGAAGGGCATGCTGCCGCGCAACCGTCTCGGCCGCGCCCAGATCACGAAGCTCAAGATCTACGCCGGTCCCGAGCACCCGCACGAGGCGCAGTCGCCGCAGCCGCTGGAGGTCAACCTCTGATGACCGACGTCGCACAGTACCGCGGCACAGGCAAGCGGAAGACGTCGGTCGCGCGCGTCATCCTCAAGCCCGGCGACGGCACGTGGTGGATCAACGGGCGCACGCTGGAGGACTACTTCCCGCGCACCGTCCACCGCACGCAGGTCGCCGCGCCGCTGAAGGTGGCGGAGGCCGAGGGCACGTACGACGTCCGCGTCCGCGTCCACGGTGGCGGCCCCACGGGGCAGGCCGGCGCGGTGCGACACGGTGTCGCACGCGCGCTCGTCGAGGCCGATCCGGAGCTCCGGGTGCCGCTCAAGCGCGAGGGATTCCTCGCCCGCGACGCGCGGATGGTCGAGCGCAAGAAGGCCGGCCTCAAGAAGGCACGCAAAGCGCCTCAGTGGGCTAAGCGCTAGGACGCCCCAGCGGCGACCGCTTTCACCCCGAAATTCGGATACTGTCCTGCGCGCCGCTCGCGTGGCTCCCTGGCGAGCGGCGCCCCGGACGCCCTAACGACGTGACCCGACCCGAGACCATGAAGCGACGCTATTTCGGCACCGACGGCGTACGGGGAGTCGTCGGGGAGGATCTCACGACTGAGCTCGTCGAGCGCCTTGGTCGTGCCGCGACGCTCTGGGCCGGCGGTGGGGCCGTGCTCGTCGGCCGCGACACCCGTGCCTCGGGCCGCGAGCTCGAGCGGGCTTTCGCCTCCGGAGTCGCGTCGGCTGGTGGTCATGCCGTGCTCGCAGGCGTCCTGCCCACGCCGGCCGTCGCGCTGCTCTCGCTCGATCTCGGCGCCGTCATCTCCGCATCGCACAACCCGCCGGAGTACAACGGCGTCAAGTTCTTCGATGGCGACGGCGGGAAGCTCACGGACGCCGCAGAGGAGAAGATCGAGGCCCTGCTCGAGGAGCCTCCCCGCGGCGAGGAGACAGGCGGCATCGACAACCTCGAGGTGATCGGCTCGAGCTACGTCCGCCACGTCGTGGAGCGCTTCGGCGGCGATCTCACCGGCCTGAAGCTCGGCGTCGACTGCGCGAACGGCGCGTACTCGGCGATCGCACCGCAGGCGTTCGAGGAGCTCGGTGCGGAAGTGGTCGCGATCGGCGACAAGCCCGACGGGTCGAACATCAACGTCGGCTGCGGCGCCACCGACCTGCGCGCTCTCCAGGAGGTCGTCGCCGGCGAGGGGTGTCACCTGGGGGTGGCCTTCGACGGCGACGGCGACCGGATGCTGGCGGTGGACGAGCGCGGCGCGGCGGTCGACGGCGACGAGATCCTCGCTGTACTGGCCCTCGACCTCGGCGTCGACCTCGTGGCAGTCACGCAGATGGCGAATCTCGGCTTCCACCGGCTCATGGCCGAGCGCGGCATCCGCGTCGTCACCACCGACGTCGGCGATCGCTACGTGCTCGAGGCGCTGAAGCGAGAGGGCGGCGTTCTCGGGGGCGAGCAGTCGGGCCACATCATCTACCTCAAGGACCACGTGACGGGAGACGGTCTGGCCGCAGCGCTGCTGCTCTGTCGCGCCATCGACGGCCGGAAGCTATCTGAGGCGACAGCAGTCCTCGAGCGGTATCCGCAGGCGACCGCGAACGTCCGCGTAGCCAGCAAGGAGCTCACCGAGCCGCTGCGCACGGAAGTCGAGCGGCTAAACGCCGAGCTCGCGCCTGACGGCCGCGTTCTCGTGCGGCCGTCAGGAACAGAGCCCGTCGTACGGGTGCTTGCGGAGGCGTCGGCGCAGGCGGAAGCGGAACGCCTCTGTGCTAGCATCGCGACGCTCGTAGCATCCGAGCTCGGCTGACCGCTCCGACGACGGGAACGGACAGAACGCCGGGCTCGCCGTGGTTCATGGGAGGAACTCTCGGAAAACGGGGGATAATCCGTTCAGATGTGCGGGATCATCGGATACGTCGGAACCCGGATCGCACAGCCGATCCTCCTGCACGGCCTCGAGCGGCTCGAGTACCGCGGCTATGACTCCGCCGGACTCGCGCTCGTGGAGAACGGGAAGCTCGCCGAGATCCGCGCGGTCGGCAACCTGAGCGAACTGAAGGACGCCGCGGCAAAAAGCAAGTCACTGGCGACGACCGGCGTCGGGCACACCCGCTGGGCCACCCACGGCCGCGTCTGTGCCGAGAACGCGCACCCGCTGACGGGGTGTCTGCAGGGCGACATCGACCTCGTCCTCAACGGCATCGTCGAGAACTACCGCGAGCTGAAGGCGTCGCTCGTCGAGGAGGGCCACACGTTCTCGTCCGAGACCGACGCGGAGGTCATCTCCCACCTCGTCGAGCGGCACTACAAGGGGGATCTCGCTTCTGCGGTGCGCGCCGCCTACGCCGAGCTGGAAGGGCACTTCGCGTTTGTCGTCCTCCACCGCGAGCACCCGAAGCTGATCGTCGGCGCGCGGCACCAGTGCCCACTGCTCGTGGGCGTCGGCGACGGGGAGATGTTCCTCGCGTCCACGGCGGCCGCCTTCCTGGGCGACACGAAGCGCGTCCAGATCATCGAGGACGACGAGATCGTCGCCGTGAGGCCGGAGGGGGCGACCTTCTGGACGGTTGACGGCGAGGAGGTCTTCCGGACGGTCGATCAGGTCGACTGGGACATCGAGGCGGCCGAGAAGGGCGGCTTCGAGACGTTCATGCTCAAGGAGATCTACGAGCAGCCGGACGCGATCGAGGAGACGATCGGTGACCGGATCCGCCACGGGCGGCTCGAGCTCGAAGGGCTCGGCCTCGACGACGAGGAGATCCGTAACCTCAGGCGCATCGTCATCGTCGCGTGCGGGACGGCGTATCACTCGGGTGTCGTCGCGCGCTACGCAATCGAGGAATGGGCGCGCATTCCCGTCGAGCACGACATCGCGAGCGAATGGCGCTACCGCAACCCCGTGCTCTCGAGGGACACGCTCGTCATCGGCATTACCCAATCGGGTGAGACCGCCGACACGCTTGCGGCGATGCGGCTAGCCCGGGAGTCCCGCGCGCGCACGCTCGCCGTCACGAACATGATGGGAACGCAGATCACGCGTGAGGTGGACTCGGTGCTCTACACGCGGGCGGGGCTCGAGATGAGCGTCGCGGCCACGAAGACGTTCACCTCGCAGGTCTCGCTCTTCTACCTGCTCGCGCTGCAGCTCGCTCAGGTGCGAAAGACGCTGCCGGAGGAGGAGATCGCGGCGCTGCTCGAGGAGGTTCACGAGCTGCCGGCGAAGATGGCGTTCTTCCTTGACGGCGATCACCCCATCGACGAGGTGGCGCAGCACCACTACGACAAGCCTTTCTTCCTCTTTCTGGGGCGAAACGTGGGCCTCCCGGTGTGCCTGGAGGGCGCGCTGAAGCTCAAGGAGCTCTCGTACATCCCGACCGAGGCGTACTCGGCGGGCGAGATGAAGCACGGCCCGATCGCGCTGCTCGATGAGCAGACGCCCGTCGTCTGCGTCGCCACCGACTCGCCCGTGTACGACAAGGTTGTGTCGAACATCCAAGAGGTGCGGGCGCGCGGCGCCAACGTCATCGCGATCGCGACGGATGGCAACGAGGACATCCAGCACCACGCCGACGACGTCATCTTCGTCCCGCGCACGAGCCCGCTGCTCCAGGCGCCCCTCGCCGTCGTGCCGCTACAGCTGCTCGCTTACATGATCGCTCGCCTGCGCGGCCTGAACATCGACCAGCCGCGCAACCTCGCGAAGACCGTCACCGTCGAGTAGCGCTTCCGAAGCTGGGCGGACGCTCACGAAGACGCGCCG
>JBOGZW010000085.1:0-6127 GCA_050697575.1 Gaiellaceae bacterium
GAACGGGCCTGAAGCTTTGCGAGCAGGTGCCGCACGTGAGACTTCACCGTCTCCTCTGAGAGAAACAGCACCTTGCCGATCTCGCGGTTGACGAGCCCCTCGGAGATCAGCCCGAGCACCTGGACCTCGCGAGGCGTCGGCTCCTGCTCGAGCTCGCGCAGAGGGGCCGAGAACGGGATGATCTCGGCGCTTTGCCCGGCACGCCGCGCCGCCGCAGCGTCGAACCGCTTTGCGTGATCGGCGTACCGGTTCAGGATCTCGTTCCTCTCGACCGGGTCCACGAATGGCGTATCGGCCTCACTTCGGCCGAGCTTTAGGCCGAGGATGGCCTCGACTGGTGGCAGACGTTACGAGCTTCCGCGCGGGTCACGTCGTGCCGGACTCCACAACGCGTCCCGCGGGCGACCGATCGAGCATCTCCGTGTAGTCCTCGGGCCAGCGCTCGAGCGGGTAGTAGCAGGCGGCGACGTGCTTCGCATGTCCCGGCGTCGGCTCCAGCTGCGGTTCCTCGACGTCGCAGTGGCCGGCCCGAAAGCGCGGGCAGCGAGGGTGAAAGACGCACCCGCTCGGCGGGTTGACGGGCGACGGGACGTCCCCGCCGACGATGACCCGGCGGCGAGCCTTCTGGCCGTCGGCCGACAACCTCGGCACAGCTGAGATGAGCGCGGCCGTATACGGATGACGAGGGTGCTCGAAGATGCGCTCTGACTCGGCGAGCTCGACGATGCGACCGAGGTACATCACCGCGATCCTCGTGCAGATCTGGCGCATCACGGAGAGGTCGTGAGAGATGAAGACGTACGTGAGGTCGAACTCGATCTGCAGCGCCTTGAGGAGGTTCAGGATCTGCGCCTGCACCGAGACGTCGAGCGCCGATACCGGCTCGTCGCAGACGATGAGCTTGGGATGCAGCGCCAGGGCGCGGGCGATTCCGATCCTCTGACGCTGGCCGCCGGAGAACTCGTGCGGATAACGGCTCGAGTGCTCGCGGCTGAGGCCGACTGTCTCGAGGAGCGACTTCACGCGGAGTTTCGCCTCCTTGGAGCTCACTCCGCCGTGAACCGCGTAGGGCTGCGAGACGATCTGCTCCACCGTCTTGCGGGGGTTGAGCGACGCGTACGGGTCCTGGAAGATCATTTGCATCTCCCGCCGCATCGGTCGCATCCGGCGTTGTGAGAGGCGCGAGATGTCCTTTCCCTCGAAGCGGATGGTTCCTGCTGTCGGGTCGAGCAGTCGCAGCAGCAGGCGGGCCGTCGTCGACTTGCCGCAGCCGGATTCGCCGACGATGCCGAGCGTCTCGCCCTTTCGCACCGCGAGCGAGACGTCCTCGACCGCGTGCACACGCCCCCGCGCCCGCGAGAACACGCCGTGTTTGACAGGGAAGTGTTTCGTGACGTGCTCGAGCTCCGCGAGCACGTTGTTCGTCGACTCGCTCATCGAGCTGCCATTCGTTCGGCGAGGCTCGACGCGCCCATCTCTCGCTTGATCTCCGGCGAGAGGTGGCACCGGTCGACGTGCCCGCCTGCGAGCGCTTGCAGCTCGGGCAGCTCCGTTGGGCAGGGGCCGAACGCATACGGACAGCGCGGGTGGAAGGGACAGCCGCCTGGCAGCGCGACGAGCGACGGCGGCGTGCCCTCGATGGCGACGAGCTCGCGGAGACGGACGTCGATCGTCGGCATCGACCTGAGGAGCCCCCAGGTGTACGGGTGCTGCGGCGCCGTGAAGATCTCGCGCGCAGGGCCGTACTCCATCTCACGGCCCGCGTACATCACGAGCACGGTGTCGGCCGTCTCCGCGATGACGCCGAGATCGTGCGTGATGAGGATCACGCCGACATTGAACTCCTGCTTGACCCGTTCGATGAGCTCGAGGATCTGCGCTTGCACGGTGACGTCGAGCGCGGTCGTCGGCTCGTCGGCGATCAGCACCGACGGCCTGTGCACGAGCGCCATCGCGATCATCGCCCGCTGGCGCATGCCGCCTGAGAACTGGTGCGGGAAGTCCCGCGCTCGCTCGTCCGGCTGAGGGATGCCGACGGCGCGGAGCAGCGCAACGGCCTGCTTACCCGCCTCGCCTTTCGAGACCTTGGAGTGGGCGAGTACCGCCTCGGCGATCTGGTCGCCGACGCGATGCATCGGATGGAGACAGGCGAAGGGGTCTTGGAAGATCATCGCGATGTCCTTGCCGCGAAGGGCGCGCATCTCCTCGGGCGGCAGCGAGAGCACATTCCGCCCGCCGAAAACGGCTTCGCCGCGGATCTGCGCCCGTTGAGGGTTCAGCAGACCCATGAGCGCGAGGCTGGAGACCGTCTTTCCGGATCCCGACTCGCCCACGATTCCGAGCGTTTCCCCGCGATGCAGCGTGTAGGAGAGATCCGACACCGCGCGGACGTTTCCGTCATGGGTCGGGAACACGACCGCCAGGTCGCGGACCTCGAGGACGACGTCTCTCACTCGTACCGGACTCTCGGGTCGAGGAATGCGTAGGCGATGTCGACGACGAGGTTCATGACCACGACGGCCACGGCACCGAGCACCACGACCCCGACCACGGTCGGCAGGTCTTGATTGAACGTCGAGTCGATTGCGAGCCAGCCGAGGCCCTGGATGTTGAAGACCGTCTCGGTGATGATCGCCCCTCCCACGAGTAGGGCGATGTCCATCCCGAACATCGTCACGATCGGGGCCAGGCTCGCCCGCAGCGCGTGGTGCGTGATGACCCGCCGCTCCGACAGGCCCTTGGCCCTCGCAGTACGGATGTAGTCCTCCCCGAGCGTCTCGAGCAGGGTGTTGCGAGTCATGCGCGCGTAGATGGCGGCGAAGAGCAGGGCCAGCACCGTCCAGGGGAGAATCATGTGCGAGAAGAATCCGGAAGGGCTCTCCGTGATCGGCACGTACCCGGTGCCCCCTGTCCAGTGCAGCTTGTTCCAGAAGATGTACAGGGCCATCAGCCCGAGCCAGAACACGGGCGCTGAGATGCCGATGAGGACGAAGCCCATCGCGGCGCGGTCTGCCGCCGTCCGACGCTTCACTGCGGAGAGCACACCGATCGACACGCCGAGGATGATCCAGATCGTCGCCGCGCCGATGATCAGCAAGAGCGTGCGAGGCGCTCTGTCCTTCACCTGCTCGAGTACGGGGACCTGAGTGTTGTAGGAGTAGCCGAGTCCGGGCCACCCGAACTCGTCGCCGATCGCGAATGCCTTCACGAACTTCCCGTATTGCTCGTACCACGGCTGATCTAGACCAAGCCGCTCTCGTATGAGCGCGATCGACTCGGGAGTCGGCGACTTCCCTGCGAAGCGCAACGCCGGGTCGCCGGAAGGCAAGAGGTAGAAGACCGCGTACGTCAGCAAGAGGACGATGAGGACGACCAGTGCGGCCCAGAGAATCCTCCTGGCGATGTAGAGAGCCATCTGCTTAGAAGGTAGACGAGAGCGGGGCCCCGAGGGGCCCCGCATTCTCGTTCAGCTCTTCAGCTCCTCATGACTTCACTGCGACGTGCGCGAGCGCAGTGAAACCGGCGTTCTGGTCGAAGCTCCACTTCGTGACCTTCGGGCCGAGGATCGTCACCGTTCTCGCCCACATGTAGGGCACCCACGGAACGATGTCCTGCGTCAGGACCTTGTCGATCCGGGCAAAGCACGTTACGCGTGCGTTGCCGAGAGGCAGCCTCGAGCACCGGTCGTTCAGCTTGTCGATGCTGGGAACGCCCTTCACGTTGCCCTTGAGGCCCAACGACTTCACCTGAGACGGCTTCACACCGACGAGCGCGTAGTTCGTGTTACCGCTCGCGATGATGTTACGACCGTCGAACAGCGGGCCGATGAACGTCGACGCGTCCGCGAAGTCCTTGAACCATCGCGGTCGGTTCGAGATCGGAACGTTCTTCGACGTCGTCTGAATCACCGGGTAGGCGCCGTTGACGCTTCGCGGCGTGAAGGTGATTCCGAGCTTCGCTGCCCCCGCCGTGACGATAGGCAGCGTGAGCTTGTCGACAGCGCGCACATCGGTGACCAGCAGCACCTTCTTGCACTCCTGGGCCGTGCAGACGCCGTTCGAGTTGGCGTACTTCGACTTCCTCATTTCCGCAAGCGCCTTGGCGACGCTTCCGCGGTTGCCCACCGTCCTGAACGGGTGGAAGTTGAGCAGCTTGTTGCTCAGCATGGAGTTCGGGATGATGTGCTCGGCGACGATGCCGGACACTGCACCACCCCATGCCTTCCGCATGGCCTCTCGGTCCATGACCCAGTTCATCGCCCGGCGGACGTGAACGTCATCGAACGGAGGCTGCGTGAGGTTCATGGTGATGTAGTACGTCCCGTCAGCTGAGTTCGAGTGCAGGTACTTGCGCTTGCTCGCGCTCGTCGAGTACTCGCGGAACACCTTCGGCGACGCTGTCGCGTACGAGTCCTCGAACTCGCCCGCCTCGATCTTGTTGTAGATGTCGTCGATGTTCGTGTCGACGATGAACTCGAAGCGATCGGGGTTGTTCTCCCGTGCCTTGCGGCTGTCCGTCTTGGCGTTGTAGTTCGGGTTGCGGACGAGGTTGAGCCGCGTCTGGCCGTCGTAGCCGCTGATCGCCTTCATCGAACTGCAAGAGCTGATGTTCAGCTTGTCCGACCCTTCGATCATGTACGGCCCCGAGGCGATGACGTAACGCCCGTACGCCCCAGGCTTGCCTTCGAAGCACTTCGCGACCTCCTGCGGCATCGGGAACACGGCCGGCATCCCGAGGCGCATCAGAAAATCGCCGGTCGGCGCGGTGAGGTCAAAGATGACCGTCTTCGCGTTCGGCGTCTTGATGCCTGATATCGATTTGGCCTTGCCGGCGCTGTACGCGTCGTAGCCCTTGATCACCGCGTAGTAGAACCCGTACTGCTGCCCGTTCTTCGGCCGAGCGACCCGCTCGACCGCGTAGCGGACGTCCGTGGACGTGATGTCACGGTTCACGGGCGGGCCCCACTTGATCCCGTTCTTGAGCCTGAACGTGTATCGCGTCCCGCCTCTCGTCGGCTTGGGCACCGACGTCGCGAGATCCGGGATGATGACGGCTCCCGCTGGACCGGCGACGTGGTTGTAGCCGATGAGTCCGCGCAGCAGGAGATTCGTGTTGATCGCGAACGCATTCGCGAGGTACTCGCCGGTCGGGTCGAAGCTGTCGGTCCATCCGAAGCTCGCCTCCCAGCCGACGCGGTAGGTTCCGCCCTTGGCCACCTGGGCGTCCGATCGCCCAGCTGCCGAGGACGCGAGTACGGTTGCCAGCGCCGCGATCGCCAAGACCGCGACCACGGGCACCGCAACCCTGCGCTTCATTCTTCGCACGAGCCCTCCTTCTCCTTCGCCCGCGTGAATGCGGGATTTGCGTGACAAGGCGTCACTTTCATTGAGACGATGACACATCTCACAGGTTGGGAAACACTCATCTGTCGGTCCTGACGTCGAGAGCGTCCCGTAGACCGTCCCCGAGCAGGTTGAACGCAAGCGTCGTCACGATGAGGAAGACGCCCGGAAAGACCATGAGCCACCACGCGACGTCGTAGAGGCCTGACGCATCGGCGAGGATCTGGCCCCAAGACGCCTGATCCGGCGGAACACCGAGGCCGAGGAACGACAGCGCCGCCTCGAAGAGGATGCTCTGGGGAACGAGCAACGTCGCGAGGACGATGATCGGAGCCATTAGGTTCGGCAGCACGTCTCCGCCGATGATGCGCGTGCTGCCCGCGCCGACGGAGCGGCTCGCCTCGACGAACTCCTTCTCCTTCAGCGAGAGCGTGTTTCCCCGGACGACGCGCGCGACGTAGGGCCACGAGAAGAGCACGATCACCGCGATGACGATCGATAACCCCGGTTTGATCAATCCACCGGCGCATCCCTCTTTCGTCGTGCTGCAAGCGGCGACGATGCCGATCGAGATGAGCAACTGCGGAACGGCGAGCATCACGTCGGCGCCGCGTGAGAGCGTCGTGTCGGCCCAGCCGCCGAAGAAGCCGGCCATGACGCCGATGAACGTGCCGATCAGCACCGCCAGCCCCGACGCTACGATGCCGACGAGCAGGGAGGTCCGCGCGCCGTACATCACCCTGACGAACAGGTCTCTCCCGGCTGCATCGGCGCCGAAGTAGAAC
>JBOGZW010000086.1:0-6091 GCA_050697575.1 Gaiellaceae bacterium
GTCCTCGGCATGGCGCTCGGCCTCTTCGTCTCCGCCTTCGCCCGCAGCGAGTTCCAGGCCGTGCAGTTCCTGCCCGCGTTCATCCTGCCGCAGATCCTCCTCTGCGGCCTGCTCGCGCCCCGCGACGAGATGGCTGAGCTGCTCTACTGGATCTCCTGGGGGCTTCCGGTCACGTACGCGTACGGTGCTCTCGACCTCGTAACGCGCGGCGTCTATGACTCCGAGCTAGCCGCGTACGTGCTCGTCGTGTGCGGGTTCATCGCCGCTGCGCTTGTCCTGGGCGCCGGAACGCTTCGGCGCCGAACCTCGTAGATAGATGAACCAGTAGATGGCACCGACCATGAGGCCGCCCCCGACGATGTTGCCGAGCGTCACCGGCGCGAGGTTGCCCCAGAGGAAGTTGCTCCACGTGAGACCCGGAACGTCGGGGATCGCCTCGGTCGACTCGACGAACAGCCCGTACGGAATGAAGTACATGTTCGCGACGGAGTGCTCGAAGCCGGCGGCGACGAAGGCGGCGATCGGCGGAATGATCGCGAGCACCTTGTCTGCGGTCGATCGCGCGGAGTAGCAGAGCCAGACGGCCATGCAGACGAGCGCGTTGCAGAACATGCCCAGCACGAACGCCTGCCACCAGCCGTAGCCGGTCTTCGTCGCCGCGATCGACACGGCCTGTTCACCGACGAGCCCTCCGCCGAGCTCGTACTGCTGGGCCGCGTAGAGCAAGGCTGCGGTCCCGATCGCGCCGACGAAGTTGCCGAGGTAGACGATCACCCAGTTGCGCAGGAGCAAGAGCGTCGAGACGCGCCGGCTCGCCCAGGCCATGACGATGAGGTTGTTGCCTGTGAAGAGCTCGGCCCCGGCGACGATGACGAGGATCAGCCCCAGTGAGAACGTCAGGCCACCGAGCAACCGTGTGACGCCATAGGGGAGATCCCCTCCCCCCGCGGTTGCCGTCGTGGCGAACACCGCGCCCATCGCAATGAATGCGCCCGCGAGCACGGAGAGCGCGAACGTCGTCGCCGTGTCGAGTCCGGCCTTCGTGACTCCGACCTGCTCGGCCGTCCGCGCCATCTCGGGCGGCGGGAGCGCGTCGAGACCGACAGTGGTGAGCTGCTCGGCGGCCATGCCGCCTCGTCATTCAGCGCAGCGGCGCGAATACCTCCGGCCAGTGGCGCATCGCCGACCTCAGCGGCGCGGGCGCCGCCTGGCCGAGGCCGCAGATCGATCCTCGCTCCATCGTGTGCAGCCATTCCTCGAGCTGCTCGCCGGCGAGCACTGTCCGTCCCGCCTCGAGCTCGTGCAGTGCGAACTCGAGGCCGCGTGTTCCGATGCGGCATGGCGTGCACTTCTGGCACGACTCCTCGGCAAAGAAGCGCATCGTCTCCCGGAGCAGCCGTACGATCGGATACGACTTCGGGAAGACCTGGACGCCTGCCGACCCGACAGCGGATCCCCACTCCGCCATGCCGTCGCGCGTGAGCGGGCTGTCGAGCGCTGCGGGCGGCAGCACGCCCGACGCGGCGCCTCCCGGCACGATCGCGCCGATCTCCTCGGTCGGCCCGCCCGCGTACTCGTCGAGCAGCCTTCGCAGCACGATGCCGTTCGGCGCCTCGTAGCAGCCTGGGCGAGCAACGGTGCCGGATACTGACCAGAGCCTGAGGCCCGTGGCACCGTTCTCGCCGTGCGCCGCGAACCACGAACCGCCGTGTCGGAGGATCGCCGGGATGTGCGCGAGCGTCTCGACGTTGTTGATGAGCGTCGGGCGGCCGAGGTGGCCGGACTCGGCCGGGAACGGCGGGCGGAGGCGAGGCATCCCGCGGCGCCCTTCGAGCGACTCGAGCATCGCCGTCTCCTCCCCGCAGACGTAGGAGCCCGCGCCGGTGACGATCTCGACCGGCATCGAGCCGAGCAGTCCGGCGGTGCGGAACTCTGCGATCGCGGAGAGCAACCGCGCGCGGGCGGTCGCGTACTCCTCACGCAAGTACACGATCGCGTGCTCCGCCTCCACGAACCTCGCCGCGATCGCCATTCCCTCGACGAGGAGATGTGGCCGCAGCTCCATGACGTAGCGGTCCTTGATCGTGCCCGGCTCGCCCTCGTCGGCGTTGACGACGACGACGCGCGGCCCGGGAAACTGGACGACGGTAGCCCACTTGCGGAACGTCGGAAAGCCGGCGCCGCCGTAGCCGACGAGGCCTGACGCGTCGAGCTCCGCGAGCACTGCGTCGTTCGAGTGCTCCGCCCGAAGCGCCTCGAGCCCGCCGCGCCGTTCGTAGTCGGCGAGGGTCTCGTCGGCCTGTGCCAGCCCGGTCGACGGCCCATCGTTCGCCGCATGCGTGACGGAGGCCTCGACGAGCCCCGGCAGGATCGTGTCGCCGCGCGTGCCGACCGGCGCGAGGTCGCAATGGCCGAGGCACGGAACCTCGACCACGGGAATTCCGTCCTCCGCGCGTTCCTGCGCGCGGGCGAGCAGAGCGCGCGCGTTGAAGCAGTCGCAGACGGGACCGGTGCACACGCGAACGCAGTCGTGCGGCAGCTGAAGGTACGAGTAGAACGAGATCACCTCGGCCACCTCGCCGCGGCGGATGTTCATGTGGTCTGCGAGGGCGTCGGAAAGCTCGGGCGTCACCGGCCCGACGCGGCGGCGGATCGCGCCGAGGTTGTCGAGCAGCTGCGTCCGCTCGCGCGACAGTGCCTCCACGACTTCGCGGAGCTCCACGCCGCGAGCATAGTTGCCGCGTCCGCGCGGAGGCTGCGGTCAGCTACGGACGTGCGCTCAGTGCTTCCGCGGATGGCACGCAGGCCGTGCCCGAGGACACTGTGCCCATGACCGCCATCCGCGACCACGCCGCTGCCGCCGAGCACCTCTCGGCGTCCTTCAGTGCGACCGTTCGCATCGGGCTCGAGAACAGGCCAGGTGCGTTCGCGGAGGTCGCCCGGGCGATCGCCGACGAGGGTGGACTGCTCGATGCGATCGATCTCGTGCGAGTCGAACAGGCAAGGAAGGTGCGTGACGTGACGGTGCTCGCAGCCGATGCCGAGCAGATCGGCAGGATCGTCGAGGCCGTCCGCGCCCTCGAGGGCGTCGAGGTCGAGCACGTCTCCGACCGGACGTTCCTCCTGCACCTCGGCGGCAAGCTCGAAGTACGCGCGAAGAGCCCGATCAAGACGCGCGACGATCTCTCCATGGCGTACACGCCTGGCGTTGCGCGCATCTGCCGTGCGATCGCGGACGAGCCGTCGAAGGTCTGGAACCTCACGATCAAGCAGCACACCGTGGCCGTCGTCACGGACGGGACTGCGGTGCTGGGGCTCGGCGACATCGGGCCCGAGGCCGCCTTGCCGGTCATGGAGGGCAAAGCGATTCTCTTCAAGGAGTTCGGCGGCGTCGACGCGTGGCCCATCTGCCTCGCGACGAAGGACGCCGACGAGATCGTTGCCTGCGTCACGGCCATCGCCCCGGTCTTCGGGGCCATCAACCTCGAGGACATATCAGCCCCCCGCTGCTTCGAGATCGAGGACCGCCTCCGCGCGTCTCTCGACATACCGGTCTTCCACGACGACCAGCACGGCACGGCCGTGGTCGTGCTCGCGGCCCTGCTGAACTCTCTCAAGGTCGTCGGGAAGCAGCTGGATCGGATCTCCGTTGTCGTGACCGGCGTCGGTGCTGCCGGTGTGGCGACGACGAAGATGCTGCTGGCCGCCGGCGTCCGCGACGTCATCGGCTGCGATCGCAGGGGCGCCATCTGGCCCGGGCGGCCGGGGCTCGACGGCTACAAGCTCGAGTACGCACGGCTGACGAATCCGCGCGGCGTCACAGGTAGCGCGGACGACGCGCTGGTAGGCGCCGACGTCTTCATCGGGCTCTCCGGGCCCGACGTCGTCAGCTCGGAGGGTGTTCGCTCGATGGCGGACAGCGCCATCGTCTTCGCCATGGCCAACCCGACTCCCGAGGTGCTGCCGGAGAAGATCGAGGGCGTGGCGGCCGTCATCGGCACGGGGCGCTCGGACTACCCGAACCAGATCAACAACGTGCTCGCCTTCCCCGGCATCATGCGTGGCGCCCTCGATGCACGGGCGTCGGCGATCACCGAAGAGATGAAGCTCGCGGCCGCTCACGCGATCGCGGCCGCGATCGCCCCCGAGCAGCTGGAGTCGGACTATGTCATTCCGAGTGTGTTCGACCGCACGGTCGCATCACGTGTGGCCAGGGCCGTCGAGCGGGCGGCCTACGAGTCCGGCGTCGCCCGCAGGCGCGCGGAAGGCCCGGCATGAGCGGCCTCGACCGCGCAACCGTTGCCGAGGCCATGCACCCCGGTGTCATCACCTGTCCTCACGGCGCATCGCTCCGCACGGTCGCGAGGATGATGGCCGCCTACCGTGTCCACTGCGTCGTGGTCTTCGACGAGCGAGCCGAAGCGGACGGCCGATCATTCTGGGGCGTCGTCTCCGACCTCGACCTGGCGGCCGGACTCGGTGAGAACAACCTCGACGAGTGCAACGCCGGCCAGATCGCCGGCAGCCCTGTCGTCACCGTCCCATCGGACGAGACCCTCGATCGCGCGGCGCAGCTCATGACCGAGCACGGCTCGGCCCACCTCGTCGTCGTCGAGCCCGGTACCGGGCTACCGGTCGGAGTGCTCTCGACGCTCGATCTCGCACGGTTCGTCGCTGATTGGGACGGCGCAGGCGCGAGGGAAAGGAGCGTGATGTGATGAGAGTCGCCGATGTCATGACTGTGGATGTGGTGACCGTCGACAAGGAAACGTCGCTGCGCGATGTCGCCGCGCTGCTCACGGAGCGGCGCATCTCAGGACTGCCCGTCGTGGACGAGGGCCGCGTCGTCGGCGTCGTCTCCGAGGGCGACATCGTTGCCAAGGAACGCGGCCGCACCGCCGAGCGTCGCGGCCTGTTCGGGATCCTTCTCGACGACCGGGCGACGGTCGAGCTGAAGCTCGAGGCCCGTACCGCCGAGGCGGCGATGACGTCTCCTGCGCTGACGATTGGACCTGACCGCCCGGTCGCGGAAGCCGCGGGACTGATGGTGGACGAAGGCGTGAACCGGCTGCCGGTGGTGAACGCAGACGGCACCCTACTCGGGATCGTCACCCGGGCCGACCTCGTCCGTGTTTTCGTCCGCTCGGATGCGGAGCTCACGGACGAGATTCGTCAGGACGTGCTCGTAAAGACGCTCTGGATCACGCCCGGAGGCGTGGACGTCGCCGTGAAGGACGGTGTCGTGACGCTCAAGGGCGAGGTCGAGAATCGTGCGACGGCCGAGATGCTGCCGGACTTCGTCAGACGGGTCCCCGGCGTCGTCGCCGTGCGTACCGACGTCACCTGGGAAGACGAGAACGGCCGGCGCTAGTCGTCGGCGTCGATGTCGTCCTCATCGCCTCGCGCGGGTATGGCCGTGGCGGGGCGCGAGACCTGCGGACGCGGAGGGCGTGAAGCGGACGGCGTCGCCGCGAGACCCGAATTCGCCGGCGAAACGGCGAGCACCGGGCTGAGCTGGCCCACGCGGTCGTGACTACCTGCAGCGACAGAGAGCAGCGCCACGTTCGCGGCGATTGCTGCCGCGACGACGGCAGCCAAGACCAGCACAATCCTGATCATGCTCGCCGACCAGCCTACGCGGCGAGCGCGTCGCTCTCCAATGGAACGACGGTGATCGCGCTGACAGGGCAAAGCTCCGCCGCCTCCAGCGCACGGGCGTCGCCCGTCGAGGCTTCCGCGTATGCGAGCTCGTCCTCGATCCAGAACACGTCGGGTGCCTCACGGACGCAACCGCCGTAGCCGACGCACGTCGAGCGGTCGATCTCGATGCGATACTGGGTCATGCTGTCCTCCTCGTCGGTTGGGGTATGGGTGGAGCGAGGGCGCGCCAGGCGATGCCGAACGTGACAGCGCTGACGGCGGCGAGATACACCGCGACCGCCCAGGGATGTGCCGTGTCTGTTCCGGCCGTCACGCCGTGAACCGTGGCTCCGGCGAAGATCGCGTAGGTCGTCCAGTGCAGCCGGCGCCAGTTCTTCGTGCCGATCCGCCTGCGCAGCGAGAACGAGGCGTGGACGGCGAGCATCAGTTC
>JBOGZW010000087.1:0-5960 GCA_050697575.1 Gaiellaceae bacterium
CGGCATACGTCTCCACGGGCTCGAAGGCCGGCAGCGACAGCGGCACGCCGGTGCGGATGTCGAAGTTCGAGCCGTGGCGCGGGCAGATCACGACGCCTTCCTCGGGATCCCAGTCCCCCTCGCAGAGCGGGCCGTCGTCGTGGGAGCAGCGATCCTCGAGTGCGAGCAGCTCGCCGTCGATGTTGTAGACGCCCACGTCGAGCGTGCCGGTGCGCACGAGCCTCATCTCGCCCGGCGGCAGCTCCTCCACCGGGCACACCTCGATCCAGGCCACGCCTACTTCAGCTCGAGCTCGTCTTCGCGCGCCCACTCCTCCGGGAGCGGAGTGCCCTTGCCCTTGTGGAGGGCGAGCTTCAGCGTCGACAGGCCGAGGATCGCGCACTTGAGACGAACCGGCGTCAGCGGGATCCCGAGCTCCTCGAGCAGCTGCTCCTTCGGCATCGCGGCCACGTCCGAGGCCTTGCGCCCGGTCACCATCTCCGTGAGCATCGACGTCGCCGCCTGGCTGATCGCGCATCCGCGGCCCGAGAACTTCACGTCGTCGATCGTTTCCCCGTCCTCGCCGAAGGCGACGTAGATCGACACCTCGTCCCCACACAGCGGGTTCATGCCCTCGGCCTCGGCGTCCGCGTCCTCGATGACCCCATGGCCGCGAGGGTTCTTGTAGTGGTCGAGGATGACCTCGCGGTACAGCTGGTCCACCGCTACCCGAACACCTTTCGAACCCTGTGGAGCCCCTGGACTAGCCGGTCGACCTCCTCGGGGATCGTGTAGAGGTAGAAGCTCGCGCGCGTCGTCGCCGCCACTCCGAGCCTCGCCATCAGCGGCTGGCAGCAATGGTGGCCCGCGCGCACGGCCACGCCCTCCCAGTCGAGCACCTGCGCGACGTCGTGCGGGTGAACGTCGTCGAAGGCGAAGGAGACGATGCCCGCACGCCGCGCGGGCGGCGGGCCGAAGAGCCGAATGCCGGGGACGTCGGCGAGCGCGCCGAGCGCGTACTCCGTCAGCTCGTGCTCGTGCTGCTCGATCGCCTCGAAGCCCACGGCCGTGAGGTAGTCGATGGCGGCGCCGAGACCGACCGCCTCGGCCATTGGCGCCGTGCCCGCTTCGAACTTGTGCGGCAGGTCCCCCCAAGTCGTCTCGTCGGCCTGCACCTTCCGGATCATGTGGCCGCCGAGGAGGAACGGCTCCATGCGCTCGAGCAACTCCGCCCGTCCCCAGACTGCGCCGATGCCGCTCGGTGCACACATCTTGTGACCGGAGATGGCAACGAAGTCGCAGCCGACTGCCTGCACGTCCACCGTGCGGTGAGGCGCCGCCTGAGCCGCGTCGCACACGACGATCGCGCCGTGTCCGTGTGCCCATTCCGCGATCCGCTCGACGCCGTTGACCGTGCCGAGCGCGTTCGACACGAGGTTGAGCGCGACGACCTTCAGCCGCCCGTCGCCGACGAGCTCGTCGAGCCCTTCGAGCACGAGATCTCCCTCGTCTGTGAGCGGAATCATCCGGAACTCCGCGCCAGAGCGCTTCGCGACGTACTGCCAGGGGACGAAATTCGAGTGGTGCTCGAGCTCGGTGACGAGGACCACGTCACCCGGGCCGAGGTTCGAGAAGCCCCATGCGTACGCGACGAGGTTGATGCCCTCGGTGGCGTTGCGGACGAAGATCACCTCGCGCGCGGCAGGCGCATTCAGGAGTACGCGAACCTTCTCACGCGCAGTCTCGAGGCCTTCGGTCGCACGCTCGGCGAGTTCGTAGACGCCACGGTGGACGTTCGCGTACGAGGTCTCGTAGAACGCCTCCATCGCCTCGAGCATCTGCCGCGGCTTCTGGGAGCTCGCGGCGGAGTCGAGATACGCGAGCGGCTTACCGTGGAACTCCTGCTCGAAGATCGGGAAGTCCTTGCGCAGCGTGTGCGCATCGAGCTTGGCGCCTGTCGTTACGGCCACCCGTCTATCGTAGCCCCCGGCCTTCGCGCGAGCGCGATCCCACGCCAGATGCCTCCGCGGCGGCGTGCGTAGGGCTCGAAGCCGTGCCGGCGCGCGATCTCCTCCATCGCCCGAGGCGGGTGGACGAACGCGCGAAACTCGGAGCGCTTCAGCCTCGGCCAGAGGTTGAGCAAGCCCATCGCGGCGCGGGAGACGACGTTGCGCGGAGGATAGGTGTAGACGAGCGTGCACCGCGCCTTCGTCGCCGCTGCGGTGAGGAGGCGGTCGTAGTCCGGGTAGCAGCAGACGACGCGGTGCAGGACGACGATGTCGGCTTGCTCGGTGCCATCGGCGGCGAAGTCACCGACATGTCGCTCCATGCGCTCGGCAACGCCGGCCTCCCGCGCCAGCTCGGCAGCGACCTCCTCGTAGCCGGGGGAGAGCTCCACGACCGTCGAGCGAGCGGCGCCTGCCTTGAGTAGCTCTATCTGGATGGCACCGATGCCGCCGCCGGGCTCGAGCACGGCCGCCCCCGTGAGCCCGTGCCCGCGTACTACGTCCACGATCCACTGCGCAGGCTCCCCGAGACCTTTGCGCCGGTAGCTACGAGCGTCTCGTTCGGCCTGCTTCTCCGAGAACAGCTCCTCGTATCCTGAGGGCGCCTGGCAGCACTTCACGCGACAACTGTATGTCCGCGACATACTCTGAGGGGGTGCCGCGCTTGGCCCTCACGCTCGCGTTCGCAGTGCTGGCGCTCGGTCTCGCGGGCTGCTCGGGCGGCGGCGAGCCCACGGCCGCCGGGTCTACGACCGCGTCGGATACCGGCGCCGCCGTCTTCGCCGACGCGGGCTGCGGCGGCTGCCACGCGCTGAGCGCCGCGCGCTCGAACGGGACGGTGGGCCCCAGCCTCGACGCACTCAAGCCCAGTGCGGACCGCGTCGAGCGTCAGGTGACGAGCGGCGGTCGTGGCATGCCGGCATTCGGCGGCCAGCTCACCGACGAGGAGATCGAGGCAGTCGCCGCCTACGTCGCCGAGGCTGCCGCGAAGAGCAAGGTCTCCGTAGCCGCCGCGTTCGAGCCTGACGACACGAAGCTCGAGGACTGCGAGGCCGACAGCGCGTGCTTCGAGCAGGCGTTCGGGAATCTCGCGTACACGGAAGGGCCGAAGCGCGCACTCGCGGTCTTCGCCGAGAAGATCGAGACCGACCCCACGGTCCGCGTCTGCCACCGGATCGCGCACTCGCTCGGTGCCGGGGCACTGGCGCACTACAGAGGCGACGTCGGGCTCGCGTTCGCCGACGGCTCGGCGGTGTGCTGGTCGGGCTACTACCACGGCATCCTCGAGCGCGCATACGCCGGCGTCTCCGAGGAAGACCTACCGGCCGTATCGCGGCGGCTGTGCGCGAGCGACCAGGTGCGAAGAAGCGACTTCGTCGCGTACCAGTGCGTCCACGGGCTCGGGCACGGGCTGATGATCTACACGGGCTACGACATGCCGCTCGCACTCGAGACGTGCGACGCCCTCTCGACGTCCTGGGATCAGACCTCGTGCACCGGCGGCGTGTTCATGGAGAACCTCCAGACGTCCTACGGCACGAAGTCGAAGTGGCTGCGGGACGACGACCCGCTCTTTCCCTGCCCGACCGTCGCGCAGCGACACAAGCTCTACTGCTATCTCATGGTCACGTCGCGCATCCTCGACGTCGTCGGCGGGGATTGGCAGCAGACCGTCGACTGGTGCCGGAAGGCGGAGAAGGCATGGGTAGCCACGTGCTTCCAGTCGCTGGGGCGCGATGCGTCCGGCCGAACGCTCCAGAATGGGAAGGAGATCAACCGCATCTGCTCGCTGGCGGGGGACATGACCGACCAGTGCCTCTACGGGGCCGCGCGCGACATCACGAGCATGGACGCCGGCGCGCGGCGCTCCGCCGGCTTCTGCGCGGCGACGAAGGCGACGTACCGGGCCATTTGCTTCAACGGCATCGGCACGATCCTCGGGGGCTTCGCCCGCGAGTCGGCGGAACGCAAGGCCGCCTGCCGAGCCGCCGTTCCCAAGGCCTTCTGGGCGGATTGCTTCGCGGGCGCCAACGCGTAGAGACGTGCGGGTGCTCGTGCTCCTACGGCTTGCGGCGCTCGGCTCGCTCGCCCTGACGCTGTCCGCGTGCGGAGGTGCCGAGAAGAACGCTGCCGGCGCGAAGGTGTTCGCGGACGCCGGCTGCGGAGGATGCCACACGCTCGCGGCGGCGAACACCGAGGGGAAGGTCGGCCCCGACCTCGACCAGGCGCGGCCCGATGCCGCGCGCGTAATCGCGCAGGTGACGAACGGAGGCGGCACGATGCCCGCGTTCGGGGACCGGCTTTCGGAACAGCAGATCCGCGACGTTGCCGAGTTCGTCGCCGAGTCCGCGAATACGACGACGGACGCCGGCTCGGTGGCTGCTAACTACCGGCCCGACGGGACGACCCTCGCCGACTGTACAGGCGACTTCGGGTGCTACGAGCAGGCGTTTGCGAATATCGCGTACCGGCAGGGCCCGAAGGCCGCACTCGCGCTCCTCGAGCGAAAGATTCGCTCCCCGGGCCCGATCGACGCTGATTGCCACCGCATCACCCACGCGATCGGATCGGGCGCGCTCGCGCACTTCGACGGCGATTCGGGAGCTGCGTTCGCGGCCGGGGGCGTCACGTGCGCGTCCGGCTACTACCACGGCATCATCGAGCGCTCGCTCCTCGGGAAACCAACGGAGGCGATCGGACCGCTTACGCAGAGCCTCTGCGCCTCTCAGAGTATCCGCCGCACCGAGTTCATCCACTTCCAGTGCGTCCACGGCCTCGGGCACGGTCTCATGATCTACACCGGCTACGGCCTCCCCCGATCCCTCGACTACTGCGACGAGTTGGAGACCGAGTGGGAGCGCGAGTCCTGCCGCGGCGGCGTCTTCATGGAGAACTCGCAGTCGTCCTACGGCGTCCGTTCACGCTGGCTCTCCGACGACGACCTCATCTACCCGTGCAACGCGGTCGTGCAGCGCGCGAAGTACCAGTGCTACCTCATTCAGCTCGCCCGGATCGGCCCCGCGCTGGGCTTCGACTGGCGGAGGATCGCCGCGACCTGCCGCGAGAGCGAGCAGGAGTTCGTCGTCGTCTGCTTCCAGTCGATCGGGCGTGAGGCGTCCGGCTTCACGCGCCACGACTCGGCGCGCATCCTCGGCATCTGCCGCTTCGCAGGTGACATGGAGGACGAGTGCATCTACGGCGCCGCGCGCGATATCACGTACAACGACGCGGGCCCGAAGCGCGCGAAGCTCTTCTGCAACGACGCACCGACGCGCTACCGCGCCTACTGCTGGCAGGGAATCGGCACCATCCTCGGCAGCCTGAACACGTACCGTGAACAGCGAAAGGCCGCGTGCCGGCGCGCGACGCGAGGTGGCCAAAGCGCCTACTACGGCGACTGCATCAGGGGCGCGAACGTCTAAGCGCGCCGGGGGACGAAGAAGGCGACATGCCTGCCGTTTGTGATGTTGCGGCCTGCGCGCAAACGAATCGGCCCGCGGCCCGCCCCGCCTGCTCCAGGAAAACGAGGTCTTACGGAAGGAGCCTCTCCACACCCGTGACCCGGTCGATGCCCCGATCTACTCGCGCCGCGTCACGCCCGGGGCCCCCGGAGACGACGTCGCGCCTGCCGTCTCTCGCGACGATCGTGTCGGCGCCATCGCCGCCCTCCAGCACGTCCCGGCCGATTCCGCCCGTGAGAGTGTCCTTCCCTCCGGCGCCACGCAGCACATCGTTTCCACCCAGGCCGACGAGGAAGTCGAGGAACGGCGTCCCCTTGAGCCTGTCGTCTCGAGCAGTGCCGACGAAGCGGCAGCGGTTCGTGATGCGCTCCTGGGCCCCGCTTGCGATGTTGAGTACGTAGAGGCCCCAACGCAGGCACTCGCGGCCGGATGCGAACACGATGCGGGTGCCGTCCGGTGACCAGGCCGGCTGGCTGAAGGCATGCGCGTCGTCGCCAATCATGCGTTCGGCACC
>JBOGZW010000088.1:0-5833 GCA_050697575.1 Gaiellaceae bacterium
CACCACTTCAAACGCCTGCTCGTCCGCTACGACCGCCGCGCCGAGATCCACGAGGCCTTCCTCGCCCTCGGCTGCTGCCTCGTCTGCTTCAGGAGACTCGCGCGGTCATTCTGATGCGAGTTCTAAGAGCAACGCGCGCCTTGCTATCCTTCGAAGACCTATTTTCACCGGTTCGGCGAAATGGGCGCGCGGCGCCCATTTTTCATGAAGGGGACGCGAATGGCGACGACGTACGAGACGGAGAGGCAGCTTCAGCGGGACATCTCCCGCCGGGTCGAGGCTGCGCTCCCCGGCGTCGAAGTGCTCGCCGTCGAGCTCCAGTCGCCCTCCCGCTTCTGCGTCTACATCGACCACGCCCAGGGTGTCGACCACGCGCTCTGCGAGCGGGTCACGAACGTTCTTCGCGGCTACCTCGACCGTTATACGGTCGACGTGTCCTCGCCGGGCGCCGAGCGCCCGCTGCGAACGCCCGGGCACTTTCGCAACGCTGTCGGCCGCAGGGTCGCGGTGCGCACTGCGAAGCCCGTCGCCGGCCGCACCAAGTTCCGCGGCGAGCTCGTCGCCGCGAACGGGAAGACCATCACCGTTGCAGCCAAACCCGACCCCGTGGACATCCCCTATGACGCCGTCGTGCGCGGCAACCTGATCGACGAGGTGATGACGAAATGACCCGAGAGATCATCGAAGGCATCCAGACAATCGAGCGCGAGAAGGGCATCGAGAGCGGCACGCTCATCGAGGCGCTCGAGGACGCCCTGCTCGCCGCATACAAGAAGACGCCGGGCGCAACGCGCCACGCCACCGTGGAGCTCGACCACGACACGGGCGACTTCCGCGTGTACTCAATCGACCTGCCGAGCGACATCGAGGAGCGGCTAGTGGAGGAGGCCCGCGAGCGGGCGATCCAGGTGCTCGAGGAGCAGGAGGAGGAGACGGGCGAGCGCTCGCACGTCCTCGTCACGGACGAGGACCTTACGATCGACCTCACGGACGTGCCCGAGGATGTCATCCAGCGCGAGGACGTAACGCCCGATGACTTCGGCCGCATCGCGGCGCAGACCGCGAAGCAGGTCATCCTCCAGCGCATCCGCGAGGCGGAGCGGGAGATGATGTACGACGAGTACATCGACCGGGTGACCGAGGTCGTCACCGGCATCGTGCAGCAGGCCGGCGACCGCAACAACGTTCTCATCGACCTCGGCAAGGTGGAGGCGCTGCTGCCGCGATCGGAGCAGGTCGACGGCGAGCGCTACGAGCAGGGCAGCCGCATCAAGGCGGTCATCACCGAGGTGCGGTCCGGGACGAAGGGGCCGCAAGTGATCCTCTCGAGGCGCGACCCGGAGTTGATCCGGACGCTGTTTGAGCTCGAGGTGCCGGAAATCGCGGATGGGCTCGTCGAGATCCGCGCGGTCGCGCGCGAGCCGGGCTACCGTTCGAAGATCGCCGTCGAGTCGCACGTCCAGGGCGTCGACCCGGTCGGCGCGTGCGTCGGCCCGCGTGGCTCCCGCGTGCGCATGGTCGTCTCTGAGCTCCGCGGCGAGAAGATCGACATCATCCCGTGGAATACGGAGCCCGCACGATTCGTAGCGAAGGCGCTGTCGCCTGCGCGCGTGCGCGAGGTCTACATCGACGACGACACGAAGGAGGCCACGGTCATCGTCCCCGACGACCAGCTGGCGCTCGCGATCGGCAAGGAGGGCCTGAACGCCCGTCTCGCCGCGCGGCTCTCAGGCTGGAAGGTCGACATCAAGTCCGACACGGAGTTCGCTCAGGAGGAGGCCGAAGCGGCCTTCGCCGGTGAGGACGACGGCAACTCGATCGGCCGCTGTACCGCGATCCTCTCGACGGGCAAGCGCTGCCCGAACTCGGCGCTGCCCGGCTCACGGTTCTGCGGCGTCCCTGCGCACCAGGAGCTCGCAGACCGCGAAGCCCGCGGCGAGGACATCTCCGACCAGGTCGTGCAGCCCGCAGCTGAGGCAGACGACGAGCCCGAGCTGGATGCGGAGGCCGACGACGCCGAGGCGACCGGCGTTGACGCCGAAACCGAAACCAAGGCTGAGAGCGCTCTAGACTGAGGCCCATGGCTGACGAGAGCGGAGGAAATCGCCCGAACCGCCCGCTCCGCCCAAGGCCGGGCGGACGCGGCCGCAAGCGGCGCGTCGTAATCGACACAGCGGCCGGCCGCCCGCGCCCCGACGCACGTCAGGCGCGCGAGCAGCGCGGCATCCCCCGTGAGCCGAAAGCGCCCGTAGCGCCGCCCACCGGGCCCGTCACTGTCGCATCGGGCGCGTCCGTGAAGGACCTCTCGCAGGCCCTGGGCGTGCCGATGTCGGACATCATCAAGATCCTTATGGACCTCGGCGTCATGCGGACGGCGACGCAATCGGTGTCCGACGACGAGGTGGAGCTGATCGCCACAGCGCTGAAGCGGGAGATCACGATCAAGCACGCAGCCGAGGAGGAGCTCGAGCCGGAGACGTACGAGGACGCAGAGGAAGACCTCGCTGCGCGGCCTCCCGTGGTGACGATCATGGGCCACGTCGACCACGGCAAGACGACTCTGCTCGACGCCATCCGCGAGACGTCGGTCGTGGACACGGAGGCAGGCGGCATCACGCAGCACATCGGCGCGTACCAGGTCGAGCTCGACGGGCGACGCATCACGTTCCTCGACACGCCGGGCCACGAAGCGTTCACCGCCATGCGCGCCCGCGGCGCGAAGGCCACCGACATTGCCGTGCTCGTCGTCGCGGCCGACGACGGCGTCATGCCGCAGACGAAGGAGTCGATCTCTCACGCACGCGCGGCCGAGGTGCCGATCGTCGTCGCCGTGAACAAGGTCGATCTCCCCGACGCGAACCCTGACAAGGTGAAGAACGAGCTCGCGTCAGAGGGGCTTCAGCCGGAGGAGTGGGGAGGAACGACGCAGTTCTCCGAGGTCTCCGCACGTGAGAAGCAGAATCTCGATGACCTGCTCGAGAAGGTGCTGCTCGTCGCGGACGCGGAGCTCGAGCTCAAGGCGAACCCGAAGGCAGAGGCATCAGGTCCGATTGTCGAGTCGCGGCTCGACGTCGGGCGCGGCCCGGTGGCGACGATGCTCATTCATCGCGGAACGCTCAACGTCGGGGACGCAATCGTCGCAGGCGACGCCTGGGGACGAGTTCGCGCGCTGTACGACTTCCACGGCGAGAAGCTCAAGCACGCGGGGCCAGGCGATCCGGTCGAGATCGTCGGCTTCGACAAGCCGCCGCCCGCCGGCGAGCACGCGCGCGTCGTCGAGAACGAGCGTCAGGCGCGCCAGCACGCGCAGGCGCGCGGCGAGCGCCTGCGGAGGGAGCAGCTCGCCCAGCGGTCGAAGCCGATCTCGCTCGACGTCCTCTTCGAGCGTGTGCAGGAAGGCGTTCAGGACCTCAACATCGTCCTCAAGGCCGATGTCGCCGGCTCGGTCGAGGCCGCGCTCTCAGAGCTCCAGAAGATCGAGCACGCAGAGGTGCGCGTGACCGTCATCCACTCGGCCGCGGGCGGAATCACCGAGAACGACATCATGCTCGCCTCCGCGTCGAACGCGATGGTCGTCGGTTTCAACGTGAGGCCGAACGCCGAGGCACGGTCGCTTGCCGATCGCGAGGGCGTCGAGATCCGCACCTATCGCGTCATCTACCAGCTCACCGAGGACATCGAGCAGGCGCTCGTGGGCATGCTCAGGCCGGTCTCCGAGGAAGTGACGCTCGGCGAAGCGGAGGTGCGCGCGCTCATCCGGATCTCGCGCTTCGGCACGATCGCCGGCTCCTACGTCACGAGCGGCACGGTGCGGCGCGGCGCGAGCGTGCGCATCATCCGCGAGGGCGCGATCGTCCACGAGACGACGATCGACTCGCTCAAGCGCTTCAAGGACGACGTGCGTGAGGTCACCGAGGGCTTCGAGTGCGGCATCCACCTCGCCGGCTACGACGACGTCAAGGAAGGCGACGTGCTCGAGGTCTTCGAGGTGCGCGAGGTGGAGCGAACGGACCTCTCAGAGGCGCCGCCCGCTCCGCCCGCTCCACCTGAGCCCGACGCGTCCTAGCCCGCTGCGGCAGGGGCCTCGGCCGCCGGCTTCCAGAACATCAGCACGAGGCTCACGACGAGCACCCAGCCCAGCAGGACGAAGAACGGGATGAAGATGAACGTCACGAGCATGATCGCCGCGATGGGCACGCCGAGCCATGCGAGCCACTTGGGTAGCAGTCCGGTCCTCAGTGCAACCACCGATGCACCGAGGACGAGCAGTGACGAGGCCATCCCTGCCCCGACGAACAGGATGTAACCAAAGGCGTCGAAGGCCCGAGCCGTGTCGGGCACTACGACGAACTCGTCCTCCTCCTCGACGGCGTTCGCGATCGCGGTCCACGCGCTGAACGCCGCGACCCACAGCGTCGCAGCAGCGACGCCTCCGCCGAGCGCGAGCGACGGCAGCATCGACTGATCGCGTTCTCGAAGGCGATGACGGAGCGTGCTCGCGAACCAGATCAGCGCGAGCGACGCCGCGGCGACGAGCCAGAACGCGAGGTGCTGCTTGTCCCGGTTACCGCTGTCGGCGTACCAGTCGAGGACTTCCTGATTCGTGTCGCCGATGTCATCGCCGACGACGACGAACACACTGATCCAAAGGGCGACGAAGACCATGCCGCTTATGGGCGACCACCGAGCCCAGCCTGTCATTGGTGCCTCCTTGGAGGAAGCGGGGAGCCTCGCATGGCGGGCGGACGTCAAGATACGGCGCATGGCCGGCTACGTCGGAATCCTCGCGGTCGAGCTCCACTTTCCGGAAGCAGGCTCGCTGAAAGGGAAGCGAAAGCGCGTGCAGTCGGCGAAGGCGCAGCTCCACAACCGATTCGGCGCATCGGTGGCCGAGGTCGACCACCACGACCTATGGCAGCGGGCCGGCCTGACGGTGGCATGCGTCGCCCGCGGGCACCGAGAGCTCCAAGAGCTCCTGGACGGGGCGGAGCGGTACCTCGCGGGCCAGGAGTGGGAGCTCGTGCGGGCCGAACGAGAGGTCGTGGCCGTCGGTGAGTGACCGCATGCGCAAGGTGAACAAGTTGCTCCGCGAAGTGCTCTCCGAGGCAGTGCTCGAGCTGAAGGACCCGCGCATCGGCTTCGTCACCGTGACCGGCGTACGGACGTCGTCGGATCTCCGCCACGCGACGGTCTACGTGAGCGTGCTCGGCTCCGAGACAAAGCGGGAGCGCTCGCTCGAGGGTCTGGAGACCGCGCACGGTGTGCTCCAGGCGCGCATCGCGCGAGAAGTCCGCCTTAAGCGGACGCCGACGCTGACGTTCGAGTACGACCCAACAGTCGCGGAGGGCGTTCGGATGTCAAAGTTGATCGATGAGCTCGCGCCGGAAGATGAGTGACGTCACGGCCATCGCGGCCGCTCTGCGCGACAACGACCGCTTCCTGCTCGTCACGCACGAGAATCCCGACGGCGACGCGCTCGGGTCGATCCTCGGCATGAAGCTCGGCCTCGACACGCTCGGCAAGGACTCGGTCATGTACCTCGGAGGCGACACGGACCCGCCTACCGAGTACGCGTTCCTGCCACTGGACGAGCTGGGGCGCGAGCTCCCCGGCGACGCGGCCGAGCGGGTGCTAGTGGCGCTCGACTGCGCGAACGCGCAACGCATGGGACAGGCGGCGACGCTGCTCGAGAAGGTCCCGCTCTCGCTCGACATCGATCACCACCACGACAACACGGAGTTCGCGAAGATCAACCTCGTCGTCCCCGATGCGTCTTCCTCGGGCGAGATCGTCCGCGACATCCTCCGCGAGCTGGAGGTCGAGCTGACGCCGG
>JBOGZW010000089.1:0-5713 GCA_050697575.1 Gaiellaceae bacterium
CCTCATCCCTGACTCGCGATTCCGCGAGGCGACGGCCGACGCGGTACGAGCCGCCGCCGTCGACGGCTTCATCGTGTACTCGGCGTCGCGAAACGATCCGCGGGTCGAGGCCGCGCTCGCGCGCGGCGTGCCGGTCGTTACCGTCGACCAGCCGCGAGATGCCCCGACGCCGTTCGTCGGGATCGACGACCGCGATGCCGCACGACGCGCCGCGGAGCACCTTCGCGAGCTCGGTCACGATCGGGTGGCCGTACTCTCGTTCGTCGCGGCCCTCGATCCCGAGGGCCGGCTGGCGCTCGACATGAGCACCGAACGTCTCGCCGGCTATCGAGAGGGCCTCGGAACGGCATGGGACGAAGCCACCGTGCGCATCTGTCGTCCCAATGCGACCAGGCCTGCGAGGCGAGCAACGCTCGACCTCCTCCGGCAGCCGAGCCCGCCTACCGCGGTGCTCGCGATGAGCGACGTCCTCGCGATCGGAGCGCTGCAGGCGGCAGCGGAACTGGGTGTCGCCGTCCCGGGCGAGCTGTCGATCGTCGGATTCGACGATAGCCCGGCAGCGGCGCTTGCGAGCCCCCCGCTGACCACGGTCGCCCAGCCCCACGAGAAGAAGGGGTTGCTCGCCGCCGAGTGGCTGCTGGAGGCGATCGAGCGCGGCCAGGACTCGCTCGGCCTGCGACGCGAGATCCTGCCCACCGAGCTCGTCGTCCGCGAGACGACGGCGCGCCGCGGACGTTGAGCGGGAGTCATCGACGAGAACGTCGATGTTTGCGAGCCGGGCTCGAGCGCATGCACATGGTTCGTGCGGGAGCTGACCACGCCTCTCGGTGCGTAGCGTGGCGAATTAGGGCGAGGCGACGAAGACCGGGGCTCGACAGTCGGGTTGATCGAGTTGCCTAATCGTAAGGCTGCCAGGCCGGGTTCCAGCCGAACGCGACCCGTCGGACGGCCGAGCCGTCGGCATTCATGACGTAGATGTTGCTCGTGTCGTTGCCCCCGTGGAACGCGATCTTCCGGCCATTGGGCGACCACGGCTCGGCTCCCGCAGCCGCACCGTGTCCGGGGCGGGCGAGCTGCTTTGCTTCTGCCGCCCCCGCGCCTAACATCTCGCCGTGCGTCGTGTCGCCGTGTGGGCTGGCCTCATCTGCGTCATCATCGTCGGTGGCAGTGGTTCCGCGTCCGCAGCGTCGGAACGGTGGGTCGTGATCGAGCTCGGCACGCTCGGCGGCCTGGGGAGCCAGGCCAACGATGTAAATGACGGCGGGCAGATCGTTGGCGAAGCGGTGCGGACGGACGGACGGCGTCGTGCGGCCCTGTGGCATGCGGGCAAGATCATGGACCTCGGGACGTTGGGCGGCCCTGAAAGCACGCAGCCGCCATCAATGGTCGTGGCGACATCGTCGGCTGGGCACACATACGGCGCGGCCCAAAACATGCGGTCCTCTGGCGAGGCGGCACGCTCGCCGACATCGGGCCGCCGGGGAAGCGGAGCGAGGCAACCGCCATCAATGTAAGCGGTGAGGTCGTCGGCTGGGCGGGAACTCGCGCTGGAGGTGTCAGCAGCGCATTCCTCTGGCGGAATGGTCGGGCGACGAACATCGGTGCTGCCCTTCCCTCCCAGAGCTACGCGACGGCGATCAACAACCGAGGGGCCGTGGTCGGCGACTGGAGAACGCGCGATTATCCGTACCGGTGGGGCGGCTTCTACTGGTATCGCGGAAAGCTGACAGACCTCGGAACGCTCGGCGGCTCGTTCACCAGGCCGTTCGCTCTGAACGAACGCGGCGAGGTGGTTGGTGTCAGCTGGACTGCCGATGGAACACGACATGCGTTTCTGTGGAAGGCAGGGCGCATGCGAGACCTCGGGCCGCGCACGGACAGTGCGACCGACATCAACGACTCCAGCACTGTCGTCGGCTGCTGTTCGTTCCGGTGGAGAAATGGTCGGATAACGAAGCTGCCCGCGAGCGATGACTGCCTCATCACGAACGCCGACCTGGTCGCGTGCGAGGGGGTCAGACCGGTCGTGGTCAAGCCGCCGCTGAACCGTGAGACGGTGACGCCCCTCCCGGCCAGGTACTGCCTGTGCGGGTTTCGAGCGGTGGACGAGACAGGCCAGATCGTCGGCCTCGCCCAACCACCCCTGACCGGGCCGCACGAGGCGTTCCTGTGGGAGTGGTCGTGGTGAGTCGGCACCAATCCACGTAAGAATGTGCCGCTCGAGCCCGCCCGGGCGGGTGAGCGCAGGGCATGAGGCTCGAGCGACACTCGCGGCACGCGACTACGGCCGCTTCCTCTATCTGACGTTGAACTGGCGTCCGGAGTTGACGCGCTAGCCTCAGCGGGTGCACCAGCACGGCCACGATCAACCGAGATTGCGCGCCGACCTGCGCGCGCTTACGGCCGCATTGGGGCTCGTGGCGGTCTTCATGGTCGTCGAGATCGTCGTCGGCGTGCTCGCCGACTCGCTCGCAGTCCTGGCAGACGCAGGCCACATGCTCTCGGACGCGGCCTCGCTCGCGCTGGCTCTCTTCGCGGCGTGGCTCGCAGGGCGGCCGCCGACGCCGCAACGGAGCTTCGGCTATCGGCGCGCGGAGATCCTCGCAGCGCTCGCGAACGGCGTCTTGCTCGTCGTCGTCGCGATCTGGATCTTCGTGGAGGCAGCCCGACGCTTCTCCGACCCGCCGGAGGTGGCGGGCGGCTGGGTCTTCCTCGTCGGGGCGATCGGCCTCGCCGTGAACCTCGCCGCCGCGGGCGTGCTGCACCGGGCGGGAAGCCGGAGCCTCAACGTGCGCGGCGCACTGTTGCATGTGCTCGCCGACCTGGCGGGCTCGGTAGGCGTGATCGTCGCCGGCGCCGTCATCCTCACGACCGGCTGGGAGCTCGCCGACCCGCTCGTCGCGCTGCTCATCGGCGTGCTCGTGCTCGCCAGCGCCTGGCGGCTGCTGGGAGAGTCCGTGAGCATCCTCCTGGAGATGACGCCACGCGGCATGACCGCCGAGGTCGTCGGGCGCTCGATCCTCGGCGTGCCGAGCGTTGTCCAGGTGCACGACCTCCACGTGTGGACGATCACGTCCGGCTTTCCGGCCCTATCGGCGCACGTCCTCGTCGACCCGGGCGCCGACTGCCACGCCATCCGCCGTCAGATCGAGGCCGTTCTCCGCCAGCGGTTCGAGCTCGAGCACACGACGCTCCAGGTCGATCACGCGGGGCTCGCGACGACGGCGAGCGTCGAGCTCAGACGACGCTAGCGACGTAGAGCACGTCGAGCCGCGTCGGAGTGATCGAGCCGCCGCTCTCGTCGATCCGGCGCCTCATGCGCTCGAACAGCTCCTCGCGCACATCGTCCTCGAGAGCGCGATGCGCCGACATCGTTCCGACCAGCGCGACGTAGTCGTCGGCGGCGTACGTGAGATGCCGGAGGTACGTCCTTCGGGTGACGGTGCTGAAGTGCCCGCCCGCCGTGAAGTCCTCCGAACGGTCGCGTACGTCGTCAAGGTGCCGTGGCTCGAAGCCAGCTGTCACGGCTTCGTCCTCGAAGACCTCGAGCCACGTCGGATCGGCCTCGTCGTGGACGACGAAGCCCGAGCCGAACACACCGAGCGAGCCGCCGGGCCTCAGCATGGACGCGGTCTTCGCAAACTTGACGTCAGGGTCGAGCCAGTGGAACGCGTTGAACGAGACGACGGCGTCGAAGAGCTCGCCTCCCGAGTCCCAGCCCTCGAACGATGACGTGACGATCTCAACCTCGGGGTAGGCGGCCAGCTTGCGCCTGGCCACCTCGGCGAGATTGGCACCGAGCTCTACCGCGAGGATCGAGAAGCCGCGCTCGGCGAGAGGCAGCGTCGCCTGGCCCGTGCCACAGCCGATCTCGAGCACGCGTGCTCCGGGCTTCAGGCGAGCCAGCTCGACGAGGTTCTCTAATACCTCCGCCGGGGCCACGGGGCGGGCGTCGTCGTAGCCTTCAGCCCCGTCGTCGAACGTCGCGCGGAGAATGTACCGCTCGGTGTCTTCAGCCATGCGTCGTGTCGTACCACAGGTGTAGCCTCCCGCCGTGACGCTGACGATCCTCGAGGGCACGACGTTCTGCATCTGCGACGAGCGAGGCGATGTCGGTGACGAGACCGGCGGCTTCTTCGCCGAGGACACGCGGTTCCTCTCCGTCTTCCGGCTCACGATCGAGGGGCGGCTGCCGTTGCTTCTCACGTCCGACAAGGTCGAGTACTACTCGGCCGCGTTCTTCCTGCGTAACCCGCCGACAGAGACGCTGCCGCAGGACACGCTGTCGATTGCCCGCTCGCGCTTCGTCGGCGACGCCATGCAGGATCACATCACGATCCAGAACCAGGGTGTGGAGCCCGTCGCATTCCAGGTTGCGCTAGAGATTGGATCGGACTTCGCGGACATCTTCACGGTCAAGTCGTACGACTTCGCGTTCGGCGACCCGCTGAGGGCGCCGCCGCTGCCTCCGCTCTCCGAGCCTCGCTTCGACGCCGAGGCCGGGCAGTTCGTACTGACGGACCGTGCCAGCAGCGCGGCCACGCAGGTGATCCTCTCTCAGCGTCCGAGCGTGTTTGCGGGGGCCTGGGCCGCGTACACCGTCGAGCTCGAGCCGCGCGAGCGCTGGGAGCTCGTGGTCGACGTCGTGCCTTCGCCGTCTGGTGAAGTCGTCCATCCGCACACGGCCGAACGGCGTTTCGGCGAGGAGCTTCAGCACATACGGGACTCGCTCATGGCCTGGCAGCTGCGCGTGCCGCAGCTGCGCGCGGACTGGGACGACCTCGAGCGCGCCGTGTCGCAGTCGATCTCGGACCTCGCGGCGCTGCGCATCCGCGCGAAGGAGAACGGGCGCGTCCACGTCGGCCGCCTGCCCGCGGCCGGCATGCCGTGGTTCATGACGGTGTTCGGTCGCGACTCGATCGTCACGGGGTTGCAGACGCTCCTGCTGGGGCCGGAGCTCGCGCGGAGCGTCCTCGAGGAGCTCGCCGAGCTCCAGGCGACCGAGGACGACCCGGACATCGACGCCGAGCCCGGGAAGATCGTCCACGAAGTGCGGCGGGGCAAAGCCTCCGAGTCGTGGTTCGCCCGCTACTACGGCACGGTCGACGCGACGCCGCTCTATCTTGTGCTGCTGTCCGAGGTGTGGCGTTGGACAGACGACACACGTCTCGTGACGTCGCTGCGCGAGCCTGCCATGCGTGCGCTCGAGTGGATCGATCGCTACGGCGACCGTGACGGCGACGGCTTCGTCGAATACGAGAAGCGCTCGGAGCGCGGCCTCGACAACCAGTCGTGGAAGGACTCACACGATTCGCAGCGGTTCGCAGACGGCAGGGTTGCTCAGACGCCGATCGCGCCGTGCGAGGTGCAGGGCTACATCTTCGACGCGAAGCAGCGAATTGCCGAGATCGCGCGCGAGGTGTGGCGCGACCGCGAGCTCGGCGACCGCCTCGACAGGGAGGCGAAGGAGCTGCGGCGGGCGTTCAACGAGGCCTTCTGGGTGGAAGAGCAGGGCGGGTACTACGCCCTCGCACTCGACGGCGACAAGCGTCCGGTCGACTCCATGTGCTCGAACATGGGCCACCTGCTGTGGAGCGGCATCGTCCCCTCCGAGCGCGCCGACGCCGTTGTCGATCGCCTGATGGGCGAGGAGCTCTGGTCGGGGTGGGGCGTCCGCACGATGTCCTCTGCGAACGCCGCGTACAACCCGCTC
>JBOGZW010000090.1:0-5674 GCA_050697575.1 Gaiellaceae bacterium
CTCCTCGCTTGGATGCTGCGGCGGACGCACATGGGGCTGAACGTCCGTGCCGCAGGCGATGCGCCGGGGGCGCTCGACGCCGCCGGCGTGAGCGTGTTCGCGACACGTTCCTTCGCGGTGCTGTTCGCGGGAGCGATGGCCGGTCTCGGCGGCGCCTTCCTCTCCATCGTCAGCGCCGGCCTCTTCCAGGACACCGTCGTCGGCGGCCGGGGGTTCATCGCCATAGTCCTCGCCATGCTCGCCCGCGGGCGGTCCTTCTGGGCCGTGGCCGGTGCGCTCCTGTTCGGCGCCTCCCTCGCCATCGCTGACTGGGCGCAGGTGGCGAACTTCTACTTCGGGCTGCCATCCTCTACCTTCACGGACACGGTGTTCATGCTTCCCTTCGTCCTCGTGCTGATCGTCCTCGTCCTCTTCGGGCGCCGGGCGTACCTGCCGGCCGCGCTCGCGCTCCCCTACGAACGCGGCACACGCTGAAAGGAGCGAGCCTCATGCGCGATCCCGACATCACCCTGAGCGCCGGGCCGACGATGGCCTACCAGGAGGTGCTCGCCGCCCAGGCGAGGCAGATCACGTACCACTACGACCCGGCCTTCATCGAGCTCTTTCGGCGCACCGAGCGCAAGGTGGGCGAGCTGTTCCTCTCGCAGAACGACGTCCTGCTCATGCAAGGCGAGGCGGTGCTCGGGCTCGAGGCCGCCGGGCGGGGTCTTGTCCGGCCAGGAACCCCGGTGCTCAACCTCGTGTCCGGGGTCTTCGGCAAGGGCATGGGCTACTGGCTGAAGGACTTCGGTGCCGAGTTGCACGAGCTCGAGGTGCCTTACAACGATTCGGTCGACCCCGCCGACGTCGAGCGGTACCTCGACGAGCATCCGGAGGTCGAGGTGCTGACGGTCGTCCACTGCGAGACGCCGTCGGGGACGCTCCACGACGTCGCGGCGATCGGCCCCTTGGCGCACAGCCGGGGCATCCTCACCATCGTCGACTGCGTCTCGTCGCTCGGCGGGATCGAGTTCCGGACAGACGACTGGCACATCGACATCGCCGTCGCGGCGGCGCAGAAGTGCCTGGGCGGCCCGCCGGGCATCACGCTGATGACGGTGAGCGACGCGGCCTGGGAGCGGATTCGGGCCAACCCGAGCGCGCCGCGGGCGTCCTTCCTGTCCATGCTGGACTGGAAGGAGCAGTGGATCGACGGCGACAAATTCCCGTTCACGCCGTCCGTCGTCGACATGCACGGCATCGAGGCCTGCGTCGACGTCGTGCTGGCGGAGGGGCTCGACGCGTCGATTGCGCGCCACGAGCTCTGCGGCCAGGCGGCGCGGGCCGGCCTGCGAGCGATGGGCCTCGATCTCTGGCCGCGTAGCGAGGAAGTGACGGCGGCCTGCGTTACGGCAATCACGGTGCCCGAGGGGCTGACCGACATCCAGGTGCGGTCGCACTGCCGGGAGCGCTACGGCGTGATGATCTCCGGCGGGCAGGGAGCCGGCAACCTCGTGCGCATCGGCCACATGGGGCCGACCGCGCGGTCGCTGTACCCGGTGGTGGGACTGCTGGCCGTCGGCCGCACATTCGCCGATCTCGGCGTTTCCGTGAAGCTCGGCGACGGTGCCGACGCCGCGCTCGAGGTGCTTTCGGAGACGGCGGTCTCCATGGCATGACGCTGCCGCCGTTCGAGCTGCACCGGCCAGAGTCGTTGGAGGAGGCGACGGAGCTCGCGGTGCGTTACGGCGAGGACGCGGCGTTCTACTGCGGCGGCACCGAGCTCCTGCTCCTGCTCAAGCTCGGCTTCGCCTCCTTCGGCCACCTGATCGACCTGAAGCAGATCGAGGAGCTGGGCGGCATCCGGGCAGGCGACGGCGAGCTCGTGGTCGGCGCCGCCGTCACGCATCGGGAGCTGGAGCGCTCCGAGCTCGCACATGCGCGCCTGCCGGCGCTGGCGACGATGGAGCGCAGCGTCGCCAACATCCGCGTCCGCGAGGTGGGCACGCTCGGAGGGAACCTCTGCTTCTCCGACCCGCACTCGGATCCGGCGACGTTCCTGCTCGCCGTCGACGCCGAGGTCGAGTGCCGGCGGGGCGGGGAACAGCCGCGGCGCCTGCCGATCGCCGACTTCGTCGTCGGGCCGTACCAGACGAGCCTCGAGCAGGGTGAGCTGCTGACGGCGGTGCGCATCCCCGCGCTCCCCGAGGGCGCGTCGGTCGCCCACGCGAAGTTCTCCTTCCATGAGCGGCCCACGGCCACGGTCGCCTGCGTGGCGCGGGTCGTGGACGGCGTCCTGGCAGAGGCTCGCGTAGCTGTTGGGTCGGTCGGTGCACAGCCCGTCCGATCAAGCTCCGCTGAAGCGACCCTGGCGGGCGCCCCCGTCGACGAGCTCGACGGCGTATTGGCAACGGCAGGTGAGCGGGCGGCCGAGGACGCGGCGCCTGTCGACGACACCACCGGCTCGGCCGACTACAAGGCGCAGCTCGTGAAGGTGCTCGTTGGCCGGACGTTCCGGGAGGCGCTCGTATGACCGACGCGCACGTGGTGCTGGACGCCGTCGCGGCGCAAACCGGCGCCATTTCAGAGGTGAGCCGGTTCATCCAGGACCACCCCGAGCTCGGACACGAGGAGCACGAGTGCTCGCGCTATCTCTGCGAGACGCTCGCCGCCGCCGGCCTCGACGTCGAACGAGGGGTTGCCAGCATGGACACGGCTTTTCGCGCCACCCTGCGCGGCTCCCGCCCGGGTCAGACGACCGGTTTCGTGTGCCTCTACGACGCGGTCGCGGCCGTGCGCCCGAACGGGCGAACCGAGGCCGTCCACTCCTGCGGACACGGTCCGATCGCCGGCGGCGTCACCGGCGCGGCGTTGGCGCTCTCCCAGCTTCGCGACGGCCTGGCGGGCTCCGTCGTCGTTGTGGGCTGTCCCGCCGATGAGATCCACGCTCCCGGCACGATCGAGCGCGGAGGCGGCAAGGCGATCAGCGCTCACGCAGGGCTCTGGGACGGGGTCGGCGCTGCGCTCTATGCGCACCCCGAATTCATCGACACGGTGTCGCTCGAGTCGCGCTGGATGCGTCGCGCGACCGGGACGGTCGCCGGAGCGCGTTCGCTCACGACGGCAGACCAGCCCCCTTTGCACGCGGCCCTCGCGGCGCTGGAGGCGACCCGCTTGCTCGTTCCTGACGAGGTCATGCTCGAACGACTCGAGTACGAGGGAGACGTCGAGGAGGACACGGGCCTCGTGCTCAAGGCGACCTATCTGCTGTTCGGCGACGACAAGGAGGCGGTGGAGCGAGGACTCGCGACGGTGCAGGAGGCGCTACCCGGCGCGACCTGGAGCCTCGGCGGTCTCGTCGAGGCCGTACGGCCTGACGACCGCGTCACGGCTGCGGTGGCGTCGGCCTTCCGGACGCTCGGTCGTGACTTCGTCGAGAGCCCGCCGCGGCTCCCGTTCGCGACGGACTTCGGCAATATCTCGCGCCGCTGCTCCGCTGCGCTGATCGGAGTCGGACGCTCGGGCGGCTGGGCGTTCCACACGGACGAGGGTGCGGCCGAGTTCGCGTCGCAAGACGGCGAAGACGCGGCTCTGACAATCGCGCAGGTGCTCGCCCTCGCGGCTGTCGAGCTTTGCGAGCCCGCCGGCTAGCCGCGCCGGAAGAGCCGCCGCCAAAGCGACGTCAAGAGCAGACGCAGGCCGCCGACGGGATTCGCCTGCGGTGCCTGCTCCGCCGGACCTTCCTCCGCGAGCATCGCTGCCAGACAGGCCGCGAACTGCCTCGTCAACTCCTCGGCAACGCTGCCGAGCACCGGCCGGCCGTACTGGGCGACGGCCCCGCGGAGATCGAGCTCCGTGGCGAGATCCACCCGCGTGCCGCTCTCCGTCGGTCGCAGACTGGAACGGATCGTCGCCTCTGCGCCGCCCTTGCCCTTGACCTCCTTTGACATCACGGTGAGCACGGCGATCCCTTCGGCCTCGGAAAGCTGCTCCTGCTTCACCTCGGATCGGAACTGCAGCGATATCGGCCCCAGCTTGACGGTCTGCAGCACCTCCCACGTCTGATCGTCGATCGTTCGCTCTAGCCTTGCGCCGGGCATACAGGGCACGACGCGCGGAACGTCGGTGAGGAGCGCCCACGCAGCCTGCTGCGAGGCCTGTACGTCGAATCCGTTCTCAATCCGCATCCCCGCGAATCTATCGGCCGGTGGGAGGCCGTTCCGGGATGATGGCGGGCATGACCGGACCGCCCGAGCGCGCCGCTCGCGTCTCGACGCTCGAGCTCTTCTTCGATCTCGTCTTCGTCTTCACGATCACGCAGCTCACGGGCGTCCTCGTGAGCGGAAGCGATGCGACAGCGGCGCTCCAGGTAATGGTGATGCTGCTCATCGTTTGGTGGATGTACGACGGCTACGCGTGGCTGACGAACGCCATCCCCACGGAGCGCGTGCGCTACCGGCTCACGCTCATAGGCGCGATGGGCGGCTTCCTCGTACTCGCGCTCGCGATTCCGGAGGCATATGAATCAGCCGGCCTCGCGTTCGGGCTCGGCTACCTCGTGGTGGTCCTCCTGCACGCCGCGATGTACGCGAAGGGCACGTCGGTCTCGGAGGTGGCGGCGATTCTCCGCATCGTGCCCTTCAACCTAGCCGCCGCGGTGCTCGTGATCGCCGGCGGAGCGATGGGCGGGACGCCGCAGTGGGTGCTTTGGTCTATCGCTGTGGCCCTGCTATGGGTGATCCCCTGGATCACGAGCACCGAGGGCTTTGTCGTCTCGCCGTCGCACTTCGTCGAGCGGCATGGGCTCGTGATCATCATCGCGCTGGGCGAGTCGATCGTCGTCATCGGCGTGGGTGCCTCCGGGCTCGACGTCGACGCCGGGCTATTGCTCGTCGCGCTCCTGGCGCTCGCGCTGAGCGCGGGACTCTGGTGGCTGTACTTCAGCGACGAGGGAGCGGTCATGACCGCGATGGTCGACGCGCCGGACGAACGCCGCACGCAGTTCGCGCTGAACGCGTTCGGGTACTGGCACTACGGGCTCTTGCTCGGGATCGTGGCCCTCGCCGCAGGGCTGAAAGTCGCGATTGGCGATCCGTACGAGCCGCTCCAGGGTTGGATCGCAGTGGAGCTCGCTGCGGGTGTCGCGCTGTTCGTCGCATGCGATGTCGGCTTCCGGCGCACGCTGGGTATCGCCGGCGGCGGCATGAGGCTCGTCGCGGCCGTGGTCGCGCTGGCGACGATTCCGTTCGGCCTCGGGCTCGCCGCCTCGGCCCAGGTGGGAGCGCTCGCGGCCGTCGTCGCAGTCGCGCTGGTTCTGGAAGGCAGCCGGGTGCCCCCAGCCTGACTCACGACTTGCACTTCATTGAATTGCAGCGAGCCTCGCCTGTCACGTTACGCTTGGCATCAGCATGGCCGTCGTGGTGCGGCAGCAGAAGAGCTTGACCCTCATCCTGGCCCGGGGGTTCGCATCGAACCTCTCGATGGCCATCTCCGTGCACGACCCGACGGGGAGGATCGTCTTCTACAACGAGTCAGCGGAGGCCGTCTTCGGCGTGAAGTTCGCTGAGACGGGCGAGCTTTCCGCCGCCGAGTGGACGGCGCGCTTCGCGCCCGAGGAGGCCGACGGGACGGCGATTCCGCTCGAGGAGCTCCCGGTGGGGTTTGCCCTCACGGAACGGAAGCCGGCCCACAGAAC
>JBOGZW010000091.1:0-5595 GCA_050697575.1 Gaiellaceae bacterium
GTCAAACGTGGCGAAGAAGCCGTCGCCCGCTGTCTCGACCTCCTGACCGCGGAAGCGCGCGAGCTGGCCGCGGACTGCAGTGTGATGCTTCGTCAACAGCTCACGCCAGGCGCGATCGCCGAGCTCGGCTGCTCGCGCCGTGGCACCGACGATGTCGGTGAACAGAACGGTGGCGAGCACGCGATCCGGACGGGGTTCATGCCTGGCCTCGACGACTTCCGCGAGAAACTGTTCCAGCTCGCCGAACAACTGTTCCTGGTCCCCGAAGGGCGGTCCAAAGTCGGCTCCCAGTAGTTCGACCAGACGCGCGGCGGGGATCCTCTGCGCCATATAGCGCGCGCTTTCCAATACGCCCGGCGGGAACGCGACGTTCGTTCGGCACATAACGAGTGTGGGAACGCGGATGGTGGGCAGAACATCGCGGACATCGACGTCGTGGTTCCTGCGCGTGTATGCCGCCCAGCCGCCGGGGCTGGTGCCGAGCCGGGATACGCGCGCCGAAGTCCGGCGTTCCTCGGCTGTCGCACTTGGGTGCACGAGCTTCATCATGTCCTCGTGGTAAGTGGGGTCACCCCCGCGCCGGATGAGTTCGTCGTTCCGTTGCTCGACTGTGGAACGCGCCACGAGCCACGGCATATCGGGCGCGCGGGTCGTACGCGGCATGGAGTTGAACAGGACCAGGCCGCGGGTGCGCTCAGGGTAGGTCGCGGCGAAGAGGATGCAGAGCGGGCCTGCATCTCCGGAGCCCCAGAGCACGGCATGGTCGGAGCCGGGCAGAGTCCATCACCGCCCGGATGTCGTCCATCCGGGCCTCGAGCGTCTCGGCAACCGTGACGCGATCTGACATTCCCGTTCCACGGTCGAAGACGAGCATGCGGGCCAGTGACGCGAGGCGAGTGAGGAACCTCGCGTGCGGAGGGTTCTCCCACATGAGCTCGACGTGGTGCGACCCTCCCGGCGTCACGACGAGATCGAGGCGTCCTTCGCCTACGACCTGATATGCGTTGTGGACGTCGCCGCTCTGCGCGTACCGCGTTTCCGGTGTGCTCACGTGCTCGGGCCCCACGCCCTCGGTAGTGTCGCTCACGATGCGCAAAGTCGCAGTCTTCTCCGGCGGCGTCGGCGGCGGGCGCTTCTTGCGCGGCCTCGTCACGGTGGTGGAGCCGGCGTCCGTGACGGTGATCGGCAACGTCGGTGACGACGTCGAGGTGCTCGGCCTTCACGTCTCGCCCGACCTCGACAGCATCCTCTACGCGCTTGCCGGTGTAGCGGACGAGGAGCGGGGCTGGGGGCGAGCTGACGAGACCTGGCAGGCAATGGAGGTGACCTCGGGGCTGGGCGGCGAGGCGTGGTTCCAGCTCGGTGACCGCGACCTCGGCCTCCACCTCGTGCGAACGCAGGCGCTCTCGAGCGGCGAGCCGCTCTCGGCGGTGACCGGCAGGCTGGCCCGTGCGCTCGGCGTCGAGGTGACTCTGCTACCCGCTACCGACGATCCCCTCCGGACGTGGATCGACACGCCGGCCGGATCCTTTCCCTTCCAGGAATGGTTCGTCGCGCGTCAGCACCGCGATGAGGTCGACCGCGTCCGCTTCGACGGCGAGGCGACGGCGACGCCTGCTCCGGGCGTGCTCGACGCGCTCGCGCAAGCCGACGTGATCGTCATTGCCCCGAGCAACCCGTTCATCTCGGTCTGGCCGATCCTCGCTGTCTCCGAGATCAGGGCCGCGCTCGAGCAGCGCCGCGTCCCGTGCGTCGCCGTCAGCCCGATCGTCGGCGGCAGTGCGCTCAAGGGCCCGGCCGACCGGATGCTCGAGCGCCTCGCGGGAGGCACGTCGCCTCGCCGCGTGGCCACGTGCTACCAGGGGCTCATCGATGTGCTCGTCATCGACCGCGCCGACGCGGACGGCGCGGTCGAGGTGGAGGCGGACGGCGTGCGCTGCGTCGTCACCGACACCGTCATGCGAGACGACGCCAGCCGGTGCGCGCTCGCGGAGGCGGTGCTCGAGGCTGCCTGAGCTTCGCGTCATTCCGATCGAAGGTCTCCCCGAGGTCGTGGAAGGGGACGACCTCGGTGAGCTCATCGCCGAGAAGCTCGAGCTCGTGGATTCTGACGTCGTCGTCGTGTCGCAGAAGGTTGTGTCGAAGGCGGAGGGGCGCATCGTTCGCCTCGACGACGTCGAGCCGTCGGCGGCGGCGGTCGAGCTGGCCGGCGGCCACGACGCCCGTTATCTCGAGGTGATCCTTCGTGAGGCGGTGCGCGTCGTCCGCTCGCGACCGCCCCTGGTGATCGCGGAGACGCGCCACGGGTTCGTCTGCGCCTCGGCCGGCGTGGACGCGTCCAACGCGCCCGAAGCCGGGACGCTCGTGCTGTTGCCCGTCGACCCCGACGCGTCCGCCGCAGTCATCCGAAAGAAGATCGGTGAGCGAACAGGCCGCGACGTCGGAGTCATCGTCAGCGATTCCTTCGGCAGGCCGTTCCGCATGGGCATCGTCGACGTCGCGATCGGCGTCGCGGGCATAGCGCCGCTCACCGACTGGCGCGGCCAGGTCGACTCGGCGGGACACGAGCTTCGCTCCACGGTGATCGCTGTCGCCGACGAGATCGCTTCGGCTGCGGAGCTCGTCATGGGCAAGCTGGCGGGCGTGCCGGCGGCGGTCGTCCGTGGTCTCGAAGTGCGCGGTCTCGGCTCGGCACGCGAGCTCGTCATGCCTCCCGAGCGGAACCTCTTTACCTAGCTCCGCGCAGTGCCGATAGGGGAAGAGTGGCGCTGTCTGACGTCAGCCCGGACCCTGCGCGGCCGCACGCCCGCGGCGCGCGCCAGCCGGATGCACTCGTCGAGTCGTACCGGCGCCTGGCGGAAGTCTTCCACCACGTCCTCTCGGAGCAGAGCCTCGACACCCTCCTCGACCGCATCGCCGACACGCTTGCTGAGCTCGTGCCGTACGACGCGCTCCAGATCTACGAGGCCGACAACACGCGGCGTGAGCTGATCCCCGTCCTCGCCAGGTCGGAGTGGGAGAACGAAATCATGCGGACGCGCCCCGCCTTCGGGCAGGGCATCACGGGCTGGGCGGTCGTCAACCGCGAGCCGGTGCTCGCGAACCAGGCGCACCTCGACACGCGCGTGGCCTTCATCCCCGGCACGCCCGCCGAGCCCGAGGCGCTCGTCTCGATCCCGCTCATCGCGCGCGGATCGCTGAAAGGGGCGCTCAACATCTACCGGCTCGGCGAGACAGCGTCGTTCGACGACGACGAGTTCGAGCTCGCGAAGTGGTTCGGCGACGCGGCCGCTCTCGCGCTCGACAACGCGCAGGTTCGTGCCCGACTCGAGCACCAGGCGCAGACCGACTCGCTCACAGGTCTCTACAACCACCGCAACTTCCACGAGCGGCTGCGCGCCGAGCTCATGCGCGCGAGCCGCGCCCGCGACTCGGTGGCGCTGCTGATGTTCGACATAGACGAGTTCAAGCGCGTCAACGACATCTGTGGGCACGCCGCCGGTGACCAGATCCTCGTCGAGATCGCGGAGCTCACGAACTCGCTCGTCCGCGCAAGCGATGTCGTCTGCCGCCTCGGGGGCGAGGAGTTCGCGGTGATCATGCCCTCCTGCAACGCAGGGGACGCGCTCGGGCTCGCCCGGCGGCTGACGGAGCGGCTCGGCGCACGTCCTGTGGACGCCGCAGGTGAGATCACCGTCTCGGTGGGCATCGCACACGGGCCGGAGAACGCCGGCAACCCACGCGACCTCGTCGACTGCGCCGAGTCGGCGATGATGGCCGCGAAAGCAAGGGGGAAGAACCGCATCGTCGTGTACGCGGGCGACATCGCGGAGCGACCCGATGCGCTCGACGCGGCTCGCGACGTCCGCTCGGTCGCGCACTTGAAGATGCTCCAGAGCGTCGCGGCGCGCCTCAACCGGCTGAACAGCGTGAAGGACATCGCCGAGGCGATCGTGAGCGAACTGCGCGGGCTCATCGACTACCACAGCTGCCGCGTCTACCTCGTGGAGGGGAACTACGTCGTGCCCGTCGCCGTCAAGGGCGACGGGGTCACGGAGGAGCGGCAGGTGCAGGCCCTACGCATCGAGCTCGGCACCGGCATCACCGGCCACGTCGCGGAGACGGGCCATTCGGTGCTCGCCGCCAACGCCTACGACTGCGAGCACGCGCTTCTGATCCCGGGCACGGAGCGCGTGGACGAGTCCGTGATCGCCGTGCCACTCCGCTACGGCGCCCGCGTCGCCGGTGTCGTCTTCCTGTCGAAGCTGGGCGTCGGGCAGTTCGACGAGAGCGACCTGCGGCTGCTCGAGGTGCTGGCCGGATACGCGGCCGTGTCGCTCGAGAACGCGCGCCTGTACGAGACCCTGCGGCTCGAGGCCGATCACGCGAAAGCCTGGCTCGAGTTCGCCGACGCGATCTCCGATGCCGAGTCCCCCGAGCAGATCGCCGAGGAGACGGCCAAGGCGACGGCGGCGATTCTCGACTGCGAGGTCGTGTCGCTGTGGCTCGAGGACCCGAGATTCGGCGACTTCACGTGCCTGGCCTGCTGCGGTTGCCGTCAGACGCCGCTCGAGTCTGCGATTTGCGACACACGGCTTCCCCGGATCACCGGCGAGGCGTTCATGGAGGTGTCGTCCTCGCCGCGCCGTGTGGAGGTAGAGGAGCTCGCGGAGCTCTTCCACAGTCCGGAGATGGTCGCGGTTGGCCCGATGGCAGTGGCTCCACTTCCTCCGGGCCACGGCGTTCGCGGATGGCTGTTCGTCGCGAGGCCGAAGTCCGGGGAGCGCGGGCTCACGGACGAGCGGCTGCGTCTGCTCGAGGGGCTTTCGTACCGGTCGGCCATGGCGCTCCAGAAGGCGCGCCTGGCCCGCCACCGCGAGCAGAGCCTCCACGTGGCGGACGCGCTGGTCGAGTACGCGCGCGCCCTCGCGCGCGACGAGGGCGACGACGTCGAGGAGCGTGTCGTGCGGCTCGCGGCGGAGATGCTCCACGCGAACGAGGTGTCGCTGTGGCTCCAGGCCGAGCCTGGTGCAGAGATAGCCGCCGTCGCAGTATGGGACGAGGACAAGGACCACCGGATGCTTCTGCTCGATGCGCGGTTCGAGGCCGCTATCGCACAGCCGTTCTGCAAGCTCTCGGAGCCCTTCGTGCTCCAGCCCGAGCAGTACGCCGAGATCCCCGGCGCTGCGGCGTTGAGCCGGGGCGGCGATGTGGCGGTGGCGCCGTTCACGCTCGACATGTCCCGAATGGGCTTCCTCGTGGTAGGCGCTCGCGAAGGTGAGACCTTCGGCGAGCTCCAGCTGAAGATGCTCGCAGGCCTCGCCGACCAGGCGACACTCGCGCTCGGCTAGCGCTAGGTCGCTAGCGCAACAAGGGCACGACGTCCGCGCAGAACTGCTCGAGGAAGCGGCGCTGGTCCTCTCCGGGGGCGTGGAACACGAGGTGCGTGAAGCCGAGCTCCGTGTACGACGCGATCTGGGCGGCTACCTGCTCGGGATCAGCGGAGACGATGAATCGCGAGTGCGCGCGGTCCGCCGCGGCGTCGGCGAGGCGCTCCATCTCGACTGGGTCCTCCACGCCCATCTTCTCCTCGGG
>JBOGZW010000092.1:0-5580 GCA_050697575.1 Gaiellaceae bacterium
GCGGCGCGACCGCCGAGGAGCAGGAACCCGCCGAAGAACAGCGCGTAGGCGCTGATCACCCACTGGAGGTTCTCCTGCGAGAAGCCAAGATCGTCCTGGATCGAGGGGAGAGCAACGTTCACGATCGCGATGTCGAGCACGACCATGAACTGCACCGCGCAGAGCAGCGCGAGCGCGAGCCATTTCCGTTCCGCGGAGGCCAGCATCGTCAGTCCTTTCCTCGCCTATCGGTCATCGAGGCTTCATAATCTACACGATCTACTTGCTATTCAAAAGTAAAATCTTCACAACAGCAAGTTCGCACGCTACAATCACAAGTCGTGACCAAGCGTTTCGACCAGTACTGCCCTGTTGCGCATGCCATCTACATGGTCGGCGAGCGCTGGAGCTTGCTCATCGTCCGCGAGCTCCTGCACGGCCCGAAGCGCTACACGGATCTCCACGACGGCCTTCCCGGGATCGGGACGAATATCCTCGCGGCGCGCCTCCGTGACCTCGAGACGCACGGCATCGTGAGCAGGCGGAAGCTGCCGGCGCCGGCAGCTTCCACCGTCTACGAGCTGACGGAGTACGGCGCCGAGCTGGAGGAGGTCGTCTACGCGCTCGCCCGCTGGGGCGCCCGCACGCTCGGTCCCCCCGGCCCCGACGACGAGCTCTATCCCGAGTGGGGTGTCAACGCCTGCTCGGCGCTGTTCTCGCCCGAGGCCGCCCGTGGGCTGACCGAGACGTACGTGCTCAGGGTCGACGGCGATGCGTTCTCCGTCCGCCTGCAGAACGGCTCTATGCACGCTTCGACCGGCGTCGTAGAAGATGCGGACGTGGAGGTCGACATGGATATGCCGACGTTCTTCCGCCTGACCGGCGGTGACGTGACGCCCGACGAGGCGTTCGAGCAGGGCATAGTGACGGTCGAGGGCGACCTCGATGCGTTCCGCCGCTGCTTCGCGGTGCTGAGCATGGCGCCGAGGACGACGCCCGACCCTCAGCGGGCCGAGCTCCCGTCCCCCGCCTAGGCTCGGCGGCCGGCAGCTACACCCGCCGCCGCCAGCGAGAGAAGACGTCCTCGAGCTCAGGGCGCAGCGTGCGCGGCGCAAGCACGAAGAGGCGGTCCCCGGGCTCGACCAGCGTGCTACCGCGTGGCGGGATCGTCTCCCTTCCGCGAGCAACGAGAGCGATGAGCGCACTGCGCGGCAGTCCCAGCTCGCGTACGAGAGCACCCGCGATGGCGTGATCTCCGGCGACGTCGAACTCCACGAGTTCGAGCGTGCCGAGCGCATCCACCTCCAGAGGAGCGGCCACCACCTCGGGTCGAGGATCGACGAGACCGAGCCGTTCAGCCACCCACTCCAACGTGGTTCCCTGGACGAGCGCCGACACGACGACGACGAAGAACACCGCATTGAAGATCGTCTCGGCGTGCTCCACGTCGGAGGACAGGACGAACGTGGCAAGCACGATCGGAACGGCTCCGCGCAGTCCCGCCCACCCGAGCAAGATCCGCTCGCGAGCGGTGAACGTGCTCAGCGCCGTCGATAGCCAGACTGCGGCCGGACGTATCGCGACCATCAACAGCACGGCGAGCGCAAGGCCGGCCAGCGCAACCTCCGGCAGGTCTTTGGGAAAGACGAGCAGACCCAGCACGACGAACATCGTCACCTGGGCGAGGAACGCAAGTCCCTCGTGGAACGCAACCAACTGGCGGCGATGCCGGGACGGCGTGCTGCCGACCGCGAGACCGACGAGGTACACCGCGAGGAAGCCGCTGCCCCCGGCGACGTCGGCCACTCCGAACGACAGCGCTCCGGCAGCGACCGAGGCGACGGGCGCGAACGATCCGATCGAGTGCGGGAGCCTGGCGAAGACCCACAGCGCCACAACGGCAAGGCCGACCCCGATCACAAGACCGATCCCGAGCTGTTCGACGACGGAGACGACGAGGTCCGGAAACTCGAAGTCCGGCTCCTCGATCCATGCGATGAGACCGATCGTGAGCGCGATCGCCACGGGGTCGTTGATGCCCGTCTCCGCCTCGAGCGTCCGCGCTAGCCGCCTCCGGATGTGCGTGAACCTGAGCGTTGCGAACACGGCTGCCGCGTCCGTCGAGGCCACAACGGCGCCCAGCAGCACCGCTTCGAGCCACGAAAGGTCGAAGAGGTAGTACGCAGCGACCCCGGTGAGAAGCGTCGACGCGATTACCCCGATCGTGGCCAGCAGGGTGGCGGGCACGGCAACCCTCCGCAGCCTCCGCCACGATGTGGAGAGACCCCCCTCGAAGAGGATGGCCGCGAGCCCGACGACACCGACCGTCCGTGCGAGCTCGGCGTCGTCGAACTCGATCCCGCCCGGACCGTCCGAGCCGAGCAGCATCCCGAGAGCGAGAAAGGCGACCAGAGACGGAACGCCCACCCGCGCGGCACCGAGTGCGACGAGGATGCTCCCGGCCAGGATCGCTCCGACCACGAGCAGCATCGTTCCGACGTCCACGCCCGTATCTTCACCAGCAGGCGGCTAGAGCGCGTGCCGCCAGGCGGCGTCGCTCAGATCCAGCGGCGCCGCTTGAAGATGAAGTACAGGCTGACGGAGAACGCCACCATCAGCACGAGAGCGAACGGGTAGCCGAGCCTCCAGTCGAGCTCGGGCATGTGGTCGAAGTTCATGCCGTAGATCGTTCCGATCAGTGTCGGCGCGAAAAGGATCGCCGCCCAGGCCGAGATGCGCTTGACCTGCTCGTTCTGCGCGTGCGAGGCCTCGGTCATCGCCTTCGTCTCGAGCGTGAGGTTGACGCTGAGGATGTTCTGGAGGAGGGCGCGGAACGCGTCGGCGTGCTCCGCGCCTCGGATGGCGTGGTCCTGGACGTCGCGCAGGTACTGCCCCTCCTCTTCGCCGACTCCGGGCTCCGCTCTCAGGCGGCCGAGGATGTCTGCGAGAGGATCCGTTGCCCGCTGGAACTCGATCACCTCTCGCGTCAGCTCGTAGATGCGTCGGGAGACCGTCGGACTGCCGCCGAACACCTCGTCCTCGATCTCGTCGATGTCGTTCTCCAGGCCGGCGACCACTGGCTCATAACTGTCGACGACGTGGTCGACGATCGCATAGAGGATCGCCGCCGGGCCGCGGCGAAGCAGGTCCGGGCGGGCCTCGAGCCGCCGCCGCACGGGCCCAAGCTCGGGCGCGTCGCCGTGACGCACGGTGATGACGAACTGCGGGCCGACGAAGATCAAGACCTCCCCGAAGAGCACCGTCTCGGTCTCGTCCACGTAGCGGGCGGGCCGCAGGACGAGAAACAGGCTGTCGCTGTAGCGCTCGAGCTTCGGGCGCTGGTGTGCCTTGACGGCGTCCTCGACCGCGAGCTCGTGGAGGTCGAACTCGCGCGCGACCGCTGCGAACTCCTCCTTGCTCGGCTCGTAGAGGCCGAGCCAGGCGATCGCGTCGCTGGACTCGCAGGCGGCGTGGAGCTCCGCGAAGTCGTCGGGCTCAGCAGTGCGCTTGCCGTCGCGGTAGACGGCGCGGTCGACGATCATGCGCCGCGAGCGACGTCGCCGATGATCCCGGCGATCTCCTCCGGGCGCGACCACATGGGCCAGTGGCTCGTCGGCAGGTCGATCCACGTGATGTTCCGCAGCTCGGGGATGCCGGCCAGCCATGACGGGTTGTGCTCCTCCGCGTAGGCCTTCACCTGTTGGGAGGGGAAGCCAGTGCAGATGATGGTGGTCGGGACGTCGCGGCGCGCGTCGTTCGTCAGCTCCACGACACCACGCAGGACGCCACCGGGCACCGGCACTGCTCGCTGACGGAACGTCTCCTTCTGTTCCTGACTGAGCCCGTCGAGGTTCTCCTCCTCCTCGATCGACTCCCAGTTCAAGGGCAGCTCCTCGCCTTCGAAGGCTGGGTCCAACGGACTGATCCCGGGAGCGGAATCGACGTAGACCATCGCCGCAATCTGGTCAGGCATGCGGTCGCTCGCCGCGTACCCCGAGAACCCCGTCGCGCTATGCACGGCGAGCACGACAGGCGGCCCCGCTGACGCGACCGCATCGCAGATCGCGTCGACGTGGTCCGCGAGCGTGATCGAGGACCGGTCGGCGTCGGCGGACTCGAGACCGGGCAGCGTCAGCGCCGTGACGTCGTGACCGTCGGGGCGCAAGGCGTCCGCGACCTCGTCCCACGCCCACGCGCCGAGCCAAAACCCGGGAACGAGAACGATCGGTCTAGCGCTCACGGCCCCATCCTAGAGGGCGTAGCCCGCGGTACGGTGTCCCGCATGACGAGGTTCGTCGTCGACTGCGGCGTCGTCATTCATATGGCGAGCGAGGGGATAGAAGCCCCGGCCGAGCACGAGCTGCTCGCGCCGACGCTCCTGCGCTCCCAGACGCTGTCTGCCCTGTACGAGGCTGTCCAGCGAGGCGAACTCGAGGCCGACGCCGCGCGCGAGCAGCTAGCTCGCATTCAGCGAATGCCGATCAGGCTTCTCGGCGACGCCGTGCTCCGGCGTCGCGCTTGGGAGGTCGCGGATGAACTGGGCTGGGCCTCGACGTACGCCGCTGAGTACGTTGCGCTCACTCAACTGCAGGCAGACGCGTTCGTGACGCTGGACGAGAAGCTGGCGCGCGCCGTCGAAGGGCTCGTCGAAACTGCGTCGATCGACGCGCTTAGCTAGGGCTCTCACCCAGTGACCGCTCTCTTGACCGCTCTCGCGGTCGTCGCGCTCGTGGACGCGTTCGGCGCAGATCTCGCTTCCTAGAGTCCAGTCGGGGACGCGGACCGCCGACAGTGGCGGTACCGGGCTCGAACCAGTGACCCCGACCTCGTCGAGCTGGTTCTGCGGCGCCGACAAGCGACGCCACGCAAGTACAAACGCGCTCAACGATGCCCGCCTTGACGGGGCCCGGGCACAGTCACGTCGGCGACGTCGTCGAACGTAGGCGGGAGAGCTCGAAATACCCGTCGAGGCGAGCAGCAAGCTCCTTCGGGCGGCTCAGCGCGACGCAATGCCCTCCCTCGATCTCGTCGGGGGTGATGCCCAGGCGCTCGCGGACGACACGGCGCAGGAAGTCTGCGGGCAATAAACGATCGTCGCGGCAGAGCACGAAGCGGGTTGGCACCTCTGGCCAGGCTGCGAGCGGCCACGGCTCCCCTGTCGGCGTGTCCGACTGCGCGCGTCCTCTCGCAAGCGCCTCGGTGGCGAGTTCGGGCGGAACGTCATGGTAGAACGTCGCCACGTCGTCGCCCGACCACTCACGGCTAATCGGCTCGTAGCCCGTGTTCGCCCACCAGTCCCGAGCCGCCTCGCCCGGAGCCGGGATCAACCCGGCAACGAGCACGAGCAGCTCCACGGGTGCCTTGTCGCAGACGAGCGGGGCCGTGAAAGCGCCGAACGACTGCGCCACGACAGCGAGGTCGGAGCGGTCGCCGACTGCGTCAAGCACCGTGTCCCGGTACTCCGAGAGCCCGGCGGAGTCGTCGTCGCAGGGAAGATCCGGCGCAACAGTCTCATTACCACGGGAGCGCAGCTCGGACGCTACGAGATGCCAGTACCAGCCAACATCTCCGGCCCCGTGGATGAGAATGAACGTCGCCATC
>JBOGZW010000093.1:0-5570 GCA_050697575.1 Gaiellaceae bacterium
GGACGCGCATGCGGAGATCGAACGCGCGAAGCACGAGTTGGACGCGTGAGGACGCCCGATCAGCTCCGCGACCTCGTCGAGGCCTACCTCGGCGGCATCGAGCTCGTTCCCGAGCTCGGCGATCTCTCCGAAGCCGTCCGCTACGGCTTCGAGGCGGGCGGAAAGCGGGTGCGGCCGGTGATCTGCCTGGCGACGGGAGAGGCGGCGGGTGCCGAGGTCGGGCACGTGCTCCCTGCGGCTGCTGCGCTCGAGCTCGTCCACTCGTTCTCGCTCGTCCACGACGATCTGCCGGCGCTCGACAACGACGACGTTCGACGCGGCCGTCCCAGCACGTGGGCGCGCTTCGGCGAGGCGGACGCGATCCTCGCCGGCGACGCACTGCTCGCAGAGGCATTCCGGCAGGCGGCCGCCTACACGACGGCCGAGGTCAGCCGCGAGCTCGCGGAGGCGACGCTTGGGATGATCGGCGGCCAGCACCTCGACATCCACGGTGAGGTGCACGATCTCGCGGTGCTGCACCGGCTGAAGACCGGGCGGCTGTTCGCGGCATCGGTCGGCTGCGCGCTGTGGGCGGCGGAGGTTCCCACTAGCGACCAGCTGCCGTGGCGGGAGTTCGGCGAGGAACTCGGGCTGCTGTTCCAGATCGTCGACGACGTCATCGACGAGGACGGCTACTTCGCGATCCACGGCGCCGAAGGCGCGCGTGCTCTCGCGATGGACGCAGCGGCACGCGCGCACGAGCGGCTGGCGGCAATCGACGCCGACACCTCGGTGCTCGGCGAGATCGTCACCGACCTCGCCGTGCGCACCAAGTAGTCCTCGGCTAGGGCTTTCGCGCGTAACCAGAAGCGGCGAAGAAGGCATTCGCCATGGCCCGGTAACCGGCGTCATTCGGATGCGGATCGCCCATCGCGCAGATGTACGTGAGCACGCAGACCCGGCGGACGTTCCCGGGCGGAGTGAAGACCGCGTACATCTTTGCGACCCGCGCTCGCGAAGCTTCGGCGGTTCGTGCGATGGCGGCGTCGAGCGAGCGGTAGAGCGGCTCGGTCTTCTTGAGCTGATCGGCCTCCAGGTTCCAGGCTCCGGTCACGATGATCTCGGCAGTCGGTGCGGCGGACCGAAGCTGCTCGAGAATCGAGTCGAGGTGCGAAGCGAACGACGCGATCGCCTTGGGCGCGCCCTTACCTTTGGCCGACAACGGAGCTAGGTCGTTGCCCCACAGCGTCAGGGTTATCGGGCTGACCTGTCCTGGGTGAGCCCGCAGGAACGACAACGCTGCCTTGAGCTGTGCACCGCGAAACGGATCGTGCAGCTTCTGTCCTTCGCGAAGCCAGGGGCAGCCACCTCGGGTGAACGTCACGGTTGATTCACCGGGACATCCGTAGTTGACGACCTTGATCGTCGGAGACAGTTTGCGCAGACGGGCAGCGAAGGGGTCGACGTAACCCGTGTCGAACGTCGGCTGACCGCCTTTGCCCGGTTGGATTCCGTACGCGATCGAGTCTCCCAGGGCGAGGTAGTAACTCTGCGGTCCCTTCTGGGCCTAGGCCTGCCGCTGGGCCCGCAAGCGCGAGAACCACGGCCACCGCCAGCAACGAGGCCATCGCTGGACCGAACACATGTCGAATCTGCACGGCGCCCCTCCTCGCTTCAGATACTATCGTTGCGACGGTATCGTAGATACTATGACTTTGCAATCACGCGCACGATTCGATGACTCCGCGTTCGCGGTGCTCGGGCTGATCGCGCTTCGGGGACCGTCGACGGCGTACGAGGTCAAGCGCGCTCTGGGCCGCATCGCGGACGAGTTCTGGCCGGTCCCGCACGTGACTCCGTATCGCGTGACCGCGGAGCTCGAGCGCCTCGGAATGCTCACCGCGGAGCAGGAGCGGGGCGGCCGCCGCCGGCGCGTCTATTCGCTGACGGAGGAAGGGCGTTCTGCGCTCAACGCATGGCTTTCGGAGCCGACGAGCGAAACGATGGCGATCCGCGATCCCGGCCAGCTTCAGCTCCTTTTCGGCGAGCTCACGGACTCTGCCGCGATAGCGGAGCTCGCACGCGCGCAGATCCGGGTCTACGAGGCCCGGCTCGCCACGCTCGACGAGACGGAGGCGTGGCTTGTAGGCGATGCCGTCCGCGCGGCGCGCCTTGGCCCGTTGCGGCTCGGCCGCGCCGTGTACTCGGCTGCCTTCTCCTTCTGGAGCTCGGTGGCCGAGGCGCCCGACTCGCCCGGCTCCTGGGCTCCGCAGGCCGTTCGGGCCGATGACGGGCAGCGCGGCGAGCACTACGCTTGACGTGTGAAGAAGCGGCTCGACGTGCTGCTCGTGGAGCGCGGGCTCGCCGAGTCGCGCGCGCAGGCGCAGGCGCTCGTGCTCGCAGGCCGCGTTCCCGGCCACGCCAAGGCGGGCGAGCAGGTCTCGGAGGACGCGGAGCTCGTCGTCGAGCGGCCGCCGCGCTACGTCTCGCGGGGCGGTGAGAAGCTCGAGCACGCACTCGAGGCGTTCGGCGTGTCGCCGGAGGGCCTGCGCTGCCTCGACGTCGGCGCATCCACGGGCGGCTTCACGGATTGCCTCCTCCAACACGGCGCAGCGAGTGTGGTCGCGCTCGACGTAGGCTACGGCCAGCTTCATCCGCGTCTTCGTGAAGACCCGCGCGTGACGGTGCTCGACCGCGTGAACGCCCGCCACCTGCCCGAGCTTCCGTACGCGGCTGAGCTCATCACGTGCGACGTCTCGTTCATCTCGCTGCGGACGGCGCTGCCGCCGGCTCTCGACGCTGCTGCCCGGGGCCGGCAGGCGCTCCCGCTCGTGAAGCCGCAGTTCGAGGCGGGCCGCGCGGAAGTGAAGCGCGGCGTGGTGCGCGACGCCGCCGTTCACGCGCGCGTGCTGCGGGACCTCTCGCAGGCGGCGCTGGGCTGGAACGCCCGCGTGGCCGGCGTCGTAGACTCGGGCCTTCCCGGCCCGAAGGGGAACAGAGAGTTCTTCCTCCACCTCGTCCACGACGAACATCCCAGCCTTCCCGATGAGCTCGATGCCTGGATCACAGCTGCAGTCGGCTGAGCCCGTTCGCCGGGCGGCGGTGGTCACGCATGGCAAGCCGGACGTGATCCGAGATGCGGTCGCCCGGCTGGAGGCGCTTGCCGCCGGCTGCGGCGTCGAGCTCGTCGCCGACGAGACGGCTGAACCCGACGTCGTCATCGTGCTGGGGGGAGACGGAACGATGCTGCGCGCGCTGCAGCGCTACCTCGGCACAGGTGTGCCCGTGCTCGGCGTCAACTTCGGCCGAGTCGGGTTCTTGACGTCGATCGACGGCGGTGACCTCGAAGCAGGCCTGGCGCGCGCCCTCGCCGGCGAGTACGCCGTGCTCGAGCTGGCGACGCTCGATGTCGAGGCGGGTGGAGAGCGGGCCGTGTCGGTGAACGACGTCGTGGCGACGAGCGCGACGCTCGGCCGCATGGTCGAGCTCGAGTGGCAGATCGGCGACGAGAGCCTCGGCTCGGTTGCGTGCGACGGGGTCATCTGCTCGACGCCGACGGGCTCGACGGCGTACAACCTCTCCAACGGCGGTCCCGTTCTCGTCTGGGGGCTCGACGCGATGGCCGTGACGTTCGTCGCGCCTCACTCGCTCCATGCCCGCTCGCTCGTCGTCCCGCGCAGCCGCGACGTCGTGGTGCGCAACCGCACCCTCGACGTCGACGTCACGGTGCTCGTCGATGGCCACGAGCTCGCATCGCTTGGGACGAGGGGATCCATGTCCGTCCGGCTCGGCGATCGTCCCGCGCTGCTCGCAGTCCTGCCGGAGGCTACATTCGTCAACCGCTATCGCGAGACCTTTGCTTCGTAGGCTCCGCATCGAGAACCTCGTCCTCATCCGCGAGGCCGAGCTCGAGCTTGCTCCCGGTCTGAACGCCATCACGGGTGAAACCGGCGCGGGCAAGACGATCCTCGCGCAGGCCGTCGGGCTGCTGCTCGGAGCGCGCGGCGACGCGGCGTTCGTGGGCGCAGAAGGCGCCGACGCGTACGTCGAGGCTGAGCTCGAGGCGCCGGCGGGCGCGCTCGAGGAGGACGACGTCGTGCAGCTGCTCGAGCTGCGACCCGAGGGCGAGGAAGACGTCGTCATCGCCCGGCGGGTCTTCGGCGACGGGCGCACGCGCGCATACGCGTGGGGCCGCGCGGCCGCGCGCGAGGACGTGGCCGCCGCCACCGAGCGGCTCGTGGCGATGTCGGGCCAGTTCGAGCAACGCCGGCTCGCGCGACCGTCCTATCAGCTCGACGTCCTCGATGCCTCCTGCGGCGAGGAGCAGCTCCAGCGGCGCGCCCGCCTGCGAGTTGCCTGGCGGGAGCTCCAGGCTGCGCGACGGGCTCACGACGAGCTCCTCCGCGGGGCGGCGTCGGCATCCGAGCGGCTCGCGGAGCTGCGGGCGCTCGTTGAGGACGCCGCGGAGGTCACGGTCGAGCGGGAGGAGGAGCTCCGCGCGGACCGCGAACGGTTGCGGCATGTGGCTGAGCTGGCGGAAGCCGCGGCTGCGGCCGGAACGGCGCTCGCCCCTGACGACGGGCACGGCGCCGCGGAGCTCGCAGCCGAGGCGTTCAGCGCACTCGACAGAGTCGCGGGCATTGCCGAAGAGCTCGATGCGGCCGCCGGCGAGCTGCGCGAGCTCGACATGCGCTTGCGTGACGTCGCCTCGACGGTCAACGCGTACGCGTCAGCTCTCGAGGCCGATCCCCGAAGGCTCGAGCACGTGGAGGCCGAGCTCGAGCGACTGGCAGATCTCCGCCGCCGTTATCGCGTGGAGACGACTGCTGAGCTCGTCGAGCGGACGGCTGCGGCCCGCACCGAGCTGGATGCGCTGGCAGACGGCGTCGATCCCGTCGCCGCCTCGGCCGAGGCGCTCGAGTACGCACAGCGTCGCGCCGACGAGCTTGTCGCGGCTCTGGCCAAGCAGCGCCGCGCGTCTACGTCGGCGTTCGCCGCGGCCGTCTCCGCCGAGCTGGAGTCGATCGGCATGGGGGAGGGCGAGTTCGTGGCGGAGCTCAGCGAGCGCGAGCCCTCCTCGAGCGGCGCCGACGAGGTGACGTTCCTCATCCGGCCGAATCCGGGTCTATCTCTCGCGCCCGTCGCTCAGACGGCGTCCGGCGGTGAGCTGTCGCGGATCGCGCTCGCCATCGCGGCCGTGGGCGGCGGCGCGACGATGATCTTCGACGAGATCGACGCGGGCATCGGTGGTCAGACCGCCCATGCCGTCGCCGACACGCTCGTACGGCTCGCCGAGCGCGCTCAGGTCGTCGCGATCACGCATCTGCCGCAGATCGCGAGCCGCGCAGACCGGCACTTCAGCGTCGAGAAGGTGCCCGGCGATCCGACGCATACGCGCATCCGGGAGCTCGGTGACGACGAGCGGCGCGAGGAGATCGAGCGTATGCTCGGCGGCCGCGAGTTCCTTTCGACGGTTGCCGACGGTGCAAGCGGATAGACAGGACGAGATGGCCACACGAGCCCGAGCCCAGCGCACGATGGGGCGTGCGCGCGAAGCGGTCGAGCTGACCGGCCGCGCGCGGCTCGATCGG
>JBOGZW010000094.1:0-5541 GCA_050697575.1 Gaiellaceae bacterium
CGTCTCTCCCTAGAGCCCACCACTTCGGACATCGCTGAGAAATACAGTTCGTCCGTGCCGACGTTCCCGGTGCTCGAGCGAGTCGCTTACCTCAACGCCGGCACGTTCGGGCCGCTGGCACAGGAGACGGTCGACGCGGTCGTAACCCAGGCTCGGCTCGAGCTGGAACGAGGCCGCGGCGGCAAGCGGTACTTCGACACGATGATCGACCTCCGTGATCGCCTACGCGGCCTCTTCGCGGAACTGCTCGGCGCGGCGCCCGACCACGTCGCGTTGACCGCGTCAACCACTATGGGTTGCCAGATCGTGCTCTCCGGTCTCCGGCTCGAGCCCGGCGACGAGATCGTCACGACCGACGAGGAGCACTTCGGACTGCTCGGTCCGCTGCACGTGTCAGGAGCGCGTGTTCGCGTGGCAGCGACACGAGGACGCGCCGGCGACGAGGCGCTCGCGGCGGTGCTCGCCGAGGTCGGGCCGCGGACAAGGCTCGTCGCGCTCTCGCACGTGTCCTGGGTGACCGGGCACATCCTTCCGGTCGAAGCGATCAAGACGGAGACTGGCGTGCCGCTGCTCGTCGACGGGGCACAGTCGGTCGGCGCGATTCCGGTCGACGTCCGCGACGCAGACTTCTACACGGTGTCGGGGCAGAAGTGGCTCTGCGGCCCGGATGCGACGGGTGCGCTGTACGTCCGCGACCTCGACGCGTTGGCCGTCTCGCTGCCCACGTACTGGTCGCGCGAGGCACACGAGCTCGACGGGACGTTCGCGCCGGTCGACAGCGCGCAGCGCTTCGACACCGGACCGATCCCGGTGCCGTCGCTCGCCGGGCTGGAGGTCGCACTGCAGAGTGCGACGGCTTCGCGCTACGAGGCCGCCCGCGCGACCACCGAGCGCTGCCGCGCGCTCCTCTCCGAGCGCTTCGACGTCGTCACGGCGCCGGATCAGGCGACGCTGGTCACGTTTGTGCCTGACGGGGCGGCCGCGGACGCCGTCGCTCGCCTCTTCGATGCCGGCGTCGTCGTCAGGGACATTCCCGAGACGGGCTGGGTGCGCGTCTCGTGCGGCTACTGGAACACGGAGGAGCACCTGCAGCGGCTCCTCGACGCGCTCGCGTAGCGGGTGACCACGCTCGTCCGCAGCTGGAACGTCTTCCACGGCCGGACCTACCCTTCCGGCCGGAGGGCGTACCTCGAGGCGGCGATCAGGCTCGTCACGGAGGACGGCCCGGACGTCCTCTGCCTGCAGGAGCTGCCCCTGTGGTCGGTTGCGCGGCTGGAGGAGTGGAGCGGCATGCAGGCGTTCTCCGCGCGTACGCGCTACAGGCTCGGCCGGTTTGGCCGGAAGCCGACAGATCTTCACCACGGCAGGTTCCGCTCGTCGCTCACGGGGCAGGCGAACGCGGTGCTCGTCGCCGAACCGCATGCCGTGACCGACAATCGTACGCTCGTCCTCAATGACCGCCTGTTCGTGGCGCGGGAGGCCTGGCGCCTCGGCCTCGCGGCTCGCGTCGCCCTCGCCTGGACACGCGAGCGCCGTGTCGCCCAGGTGCTCCGCATCCGTCCTGCCTCGAGCCCCTCCCTCGTGCTGCTTCACCTGCACCTGACGCACCTGCCCGAGCGCCGGTGTGCCGAGGCCGAGCTCCGGCGCGCGGTCCGTCTCGGAGAAGAGTTCGCGGCCGACGGCGAGCCGCTCGTCGTGGCGGGCGACCTCAACCTCACCGCGGAGTCCTCAGCAGTTCGTGAGCTCGTGGATGCCGGCTTCTCCGCGGCAGACCCGGGCATCGACCATGTTCTCGTGAGAGGTGCGGTCGCGACGCCGCTCTCCGCATGGCCCGTCGAGCGCCGCACGGTCGACGGCCGGGTTCTCTCGGACCACGCGCCGGTGGAGCTCGCCGTCGGGGAGTAGCGCTTCCTGCGATATCGAGCGAGAATGGTTAGGTGGCGTTCGACGTCATCGCCGGCGAGGCTCGGGATGTACAGGAGTCCCCGTTCGGATCCGTCGGCGTCCTCCACGTCGGGCCGGATCTACGAGCGTGGTGGATCCGCAAGGACAGAGAGCAGATCGATCCTCAGTGGACGGTGTTCGATCGCGAGGATTTCCTATTCGTGGTGCAGGGGGCACTTCGGCTCGAGTTCGGTGACGGCAAGCGCGACCCCATCACCCTCGAAGCCGGAGACTCCTTCGTTATCCCGGCCCAGACGCCGTTTCGCGGCTACCGCTGGCCGCGTGAGTCGGAGAACTCTTGTCTGTTCATCGCGGTCTCTCCCGCGGACGTCGGCGAGTCGAAGGCGTCTTTCGAATAGATCGCCCTGCGCGCGGAAGGCCCTTACGCCACTGACGGCGTGCGAAGCCCCAGCTGCCCGGCGATCGGCCGCAGTGCCTCGATGACGTTCGCGATGTGCTCGTCGAGCTCGAGGCCGAGCTCCTCGGCGCCGCGGTAGACCTCGTCGCGGTGGACGCCGGCGGCGAACGACGGCTGCTTGAGCTTCTTGCGCACGGACTTCGGCTCGAGCGTCTCGATCCCGTCGGGACGGACGTAGCCGCACGCCGTCACGAACCCGGAGAGCTCGTCGCAGGCAAAGAGTGTCTTCTTGAGCAGGGTGTCCCGCGGCATCTCCAGATGCTCGGCGTGGGAGAGGACCGCCTCGATCACGTCCTCCGGATACCCCTCCTCGCGCAGGATCGGCGCACCGTCCTGAGGATGCTTGTCGAGCGTCGGGTGCATCTCGTAGTCGAAGTCGTGGAGGAGGGCGACGACACGCCAGCTCTCCTCGTCCTCAGCGAATTGGCGCGCGTACCAGGCAACCGAGGCCTCGACGGCCAGCGCGTGCCGCAGCAACGGCTCGGCCTTCGTGTACTTCGTCAGCGTCTCCCAGGCCTGCTCGCGGGTGGCGGTCATGGGCGGGTAGGGTACCGTCGCCGTGGAGACCGTCGTTGCCGACGCCTTGAGACAGTCGTTCATGATCGAGGGAGGGCATGCGCTCTCCGGAAGCGTGCAGGCGGCGGGGAACAAGAACGCTGCGCTGCCGATCCTCGCCGCGACCTTGCTCGCGAGCGAGCCCGTCGAGCTCGGGAACGTCCCGCGCATCCTCGACGTGGACACGATGCTTGCCCTCATCCGCGGTACGGGTGCGGAGGCCGACTGGGTAGGCCCGAACGAGGTACGCGTCGACGCGTCGGGCGTGACGACGACGGAGCTCGACGAGGAGCTCTGCAACGAGATCCGCGCTTCGATCCTCCTCGCCGGCCCGCTGCTCGCCCGTTTCGGCACTGCCACCGTGCCACCGCCGGGCGGCGACGTCATCGGCCGTCGCCGGATCGACACCCACATCCATGCGCTCGCCGCCCTCGGCGCGGAGATCGAGACGGGGCAGCGGTACGAGATGCGCGCCGAACGTCTCGAGGGAACGACGCTGTTCCTGGACGAGGCCAGCGTCACCGGAACGGAGAACGCCGTCATGGCGGCGGCCCTCGCCGACGGTGAGACGACGCTCCGGAACGCTGCGTCCGAGCCCCACGTGCAGGACCTGTGCCGCTTCCTCGTGACGGTGGGCGCGGAGATCGATGGCATCGGCTCCAACGTCCTCCGCATTCGCGGCGTCGACTCGCTCGGCGGCTGCTCGCATCACATCTGCCCCGAGCACATCGAGGTGGCGAGCTTCATCGGCCTCGCCGCCGTGACAGGCTCCGACATCACGATCGAGGGTGCGCAGCCGGACGATCTTCTCGCGGTGCTGCCGGCATTCGAGCGGCTCGGCGTGAGGGTTGAGGTCACGGGAAACTCTGTGCACGTGCCCGCCGGCCAGGAGCTCCTGATCCGGGACGACCTCGGGGGTCAGATCCCGAAGATCGAGGACGGCATCTGGCCGGCGTTCCCGTCCGACCTGACGTCGATCGCGGTCGTCGTGGCCACCCAGGCGCACGGGACGATCCTCTTCTTCGAGAAGATGTTCGAGAACCGCCTGTTCTTCGTGGACAAGCTCGTGGGCATGGGCGCCCGCATCATCATCTGCGACCCGCATCGCGTCGTCGTCTCCGGGCCGGCAAAGCTCTACGGCGAGCGGCTGGAGAGCCCGGACATCCGAGCCGGGATGGCGATGCTCATCGCGAGCCTCTGCGCCGAAGGGACGTCGACGATCGGGAACATCGCGCAGATCGACCGGGGCTACGAGCGGATCGACGAGCGGTTGCGCGCGCTCGGTGCGCGAATTGAGCGCGTCGACGCCTGATCCGGCCGGCCCAGGCCTCCGCGTCCGCGCGGAGATCTCGGATTCGGCGCGGTCGAGCGTCGAGACCGGCATCCCCGTGCTCGACCACCTCGTCGGCCTGACCGCGCGCTACGCGTCGCTCGACCTCGCGCTCGAAGTGGAGCCGGGAGCCGCGGCTGCGGAAGCCACCGCGGCCGGCTGGGCGCTCGGCCAGGCGCTGCTGCCGCATCTGACGCGGGAGGGGGCGCTGGGCTACGGCTCGGTCGCGCTCCCCGCGCGTGAGGCGCTCGCGCACGTCGCCCTCGAGGTCTCCGGCGAGCCGGTCGTGGTCTCCAACTTCGATCTCTCCGGGGCGCACGTCGGAGGGCTCGCCGCCGACGTGATCGGCGACTTTCTGGAGAGCTTCGCCGGCGGCGCCGGCCTGACGCTGCACATTCGCTTGCTGGAGGGAGACGACCCGGAGCACGTTCTCGACGCGATCTTCAAGGCACTCGGCGCCGCGCTGGCGAGCGCCTGCGGACTACCAAGCGGAGGGAGATGACAGATGGCAAAGACCGTCGTTCGGACGGAGGGGGCCCCGGCACCGTTTCAGGGCGCCCCGTACTCGCAGGCGATCGTGGCCGCGGGTTTCGTGTTCGTCTCCGGCCAGGTGGCTCTCGAGCCCGGCCACACGGAGCTCCAGGGCGGCACGATCGGAGACCAGACGGAGCAGGTGTTCGCGAACCTCCGGGCGATCCTCGAAGCCGCTGGATCGGGCCTTGATCGGCTCGTGAAGACGACGGTGTACCTCGCGGATCTCGGTGACTTCGCCGGCATGAACGAGGTCTACACGAAGCACGTCGGCGACCAGCCGCCGGCGCGGGCGACGATCGAGGTGGCGGCGCTGCCCGCAGGTGCGCTCGTCGAGATCGAGGCGGTCGCGCTCGCCTGACGAGCACAGAGGCACAATCTCCTTGAGATGGGTGCCGAAACCATCATCGCTACGCACGCGAATACCGACTTCGACGCGTTCGCGTCGATGCTCGCCGTGCGCCGCCTCTATCCGGGGTCGGTCGTCTGCGTCTCCGGCTCGCTAAACCGCAACGTCAGGGAGCTGTGCCGGCTCTATGCCGAGGAGCTGGAGCTCGTTGAGACGTCGCGTCTCGAGCTCGACGCCGTCCGCCGGCTGATCGTCGTCGAGGCGGTGAACGCGAGCCGTCTCGGTGAACTCGAGCCTGTGGCGCTCGATCCCGCCGTCGAGAAGGTCGTCTTCGACCATCACGCCGGCGAGTCGCCCGACTGGGCGGGGCCGGACAACGTCGTCATGTCCGAGGACGGCGCGCTGACGACGACG
>JBOGZW010000095.1:0-5517 GCA_050697575.1 Gaiellaceae bacterium
CTGTTCATGACGCTGGGCCCGCTGCTCGCGTCCATCGGACTGATCGCAGCTCTGCCTATTGCAGGGCTCGCGATCGCCAACCCGTTACGCCGCGGCATCCAGGTGGCGATGGCGGTGCTCGTGGCAGCGGCCGTGGCGGGCGCGAGCAGGCTCGACCGCCTCGGCATTGCCACGTCCGACCGCCCAGGAGAAGCCGCCAGCGCCGTCGTGCGGGCGCTCGAGCGCGTGACGATCATGCAGGCGGTCGTCCTCGGCCTCGTCGCCGTCGCCCTGCCGTTCGCGCGCGCGCGAGGCCCATGGGCAGTCGCCGCGCTCGCGGCGTTCTTCATCGCAGCGCAACTGCTTGCGGCGCCGTCACTAGCGCCCACACCCATCGTCGGCACGGCGTGGTTGATCTGTCTCGCGTTCGTGGCCGAGCCGTATCTCCGCGCCCGGCTGCGTCGCGAACAAGACCCTCGGTCGGTGGAGACGCTGGCCACGGTGCGCGAGTTGAGACCCGTAGGCGACGGATAGACCTCCGTCGCGTCCGTATGCTTTCGCTACGGCCGCCGGAGACCATCAGTGATCCTCCGCACACTCGAGCAAAAGATCGAAGCGCTCGTCGAGGGCGTGTTCGGCCGTGCGTTCAAGTCGAGCGTTCAGCCGGTGGAGCTCGCCCGCAAGCTCACGAAGGAGATGGACGACCACCGGACGGTCTCCGTGTCCCGGGTCTACGTTCCGAACGAGTACACGGTCTATCTCTCCACGCCCGACCGCGAGCAGTTCGAGGCGTATGAGGCCTCGCTGAAGCTCGAGCTGCAGGAGTATCTCGCCCAGCACGCCAAGCGGGAGAGCTACGTCATGCTCTCGCCCCCGGTCGTCGTGATGACGACGGACGACGACCTCGCTGTCGGTGAGTTCGGGATCGCTACGCGCATGATCCAGCGGCGCGCGAGGCAGGACGGGCCTCCGGTTCCCTCCGCCGAGCCGGCGCAGACGATGGTCTACCGGCCCACGGAGCCCGCGGGTGCCGACCCGGGCGCCGACGTCGCCCGTGAGACCGTCGCACTCGTGGACGGCTCGACGAAGCACGAGGTCACGAAGCCCGTGACGGTGCTCGGCCGGTCCTCCGGATGCGACATCCGGCTCACGGACCCCAACGTCTCGCGCCGCCACGCCGAGCTGCGGCAGGAGGGGACGTCCTGGTGGATCGTCGACCTCGGATCAACGAACGGCCTCGAGGTGAACGGCTCGCGCGCGGAACGGGCCAAGCTCGAGCCGGGCGACACCGTCACCGTCGGAGAGACCGAGCTCGTCTTCATACGCGAGCTGCCGTGATCACGGCGCAGATAGCGGTCGATGAGGCACTGCTGCTGCTGAAGATCGGCTTTCTCGTGCTGCTCTATCTCTTCCTGTGGAAGATCGTCCGTACGGCAAGCCGCGACCTGAGGACGCCGCAGGAGAGCTTCGTGCTCGCCCCTCAGCAGATGCGCAAGGCGTCGGAGAAGCGGGCGAAGGGACGGCTCGTCGCCGTCGCGAACGGTGATGGCAAGGGCCGTGTCTTCGAGATCGACGCGGCAGCCGTCACGGTCGGCCGCGGCCACGCAAACGACATCCCACTCGACGACGAGTTCGCATCGACGCAGCACGCACGACTCGAGGCCCGTGCGGACGGCGTGTGGCTCGAGGATGTCGGCTCGACGAACGGCACCGTCGTCAACGGCATGCGCATCGACGGGCCGCGCAAGCTCTCCCCGGGCGACGTGATCCGCATCGGGGACACCGACTTCCGTTTCGAGAGATGAGCGTCGTCCGCACCGCGAGCCTCACCGACCCCGGACGGCGGCGCCGTCACAACGAGGACGCATTCGTTTGCGAGCCGCCGCTGTTCGCGATCGCGGACGGCATGGGCGGCGCGCAGGCGGGCGAGTTGGCCTCGCGGCTGGCGGCGGCCGTGGTCGGACGCGCGGACGCCGATGGCCGCACGGGGCGTGAGCTCGTCGTCGGGCTCATCGAGGATGCGAACCGCAGCGTGTACGAGCGCGCAGCCGGCGACAAGTCGGTCTCGGGGATGGGGACGACGATGACCGTGGCGCTCGCCGAGGACGATCTCGTCTGGATCGGCCACGTGGGCGACTCCCGCGCGTACGTCCTCCGCGACGGCGCGCTCGAGCAGCTGACGGAGGACCACTCGCTCGTCGCCGAGCTCGTCCGCTCCGGCCGGCTCACGCCGGACGAGGCGGGAAACCATCCGCACCGATCTGTCATCACCCGAGCGCTCGGGACGGACGCCGAAGTGGTGGTGGACGTGATGGCGGTGCCGACGAAGCCCGGAGACGTGTTCGTCCTCTGCTCCGACGGCCTGTCGTCGATGGTCGGCGACGAGGCGATCCGCGACGTCCTCCAGCAATACGGAGACGACCTCGACACTGCCGCCCGGGTGCTCGTCGACGCCGCGAACGCCGCGGGGGGAGAGGACAACATCACCGTCGTGCTGTTCGAGGCCACCGGCAGCGCGGAGGCGCTCGACGAGACGGGCGAGATCGCCGGCCCGCCGCCGGAGGAGGAGACCCTGCACGGCGTTCCCAGCCCCTACGCCGCTGGCGAAGACGCTGCGCCGCGGCAACGCCGTACCAGGGTCGGGCCTGCGCTCATCGCGACGGGTCTGGCCGTGCTCGTGCTCGGCGCGGTCTCCGTGTTCGGTCTCTCCCGCGCCCACTTCGTGGGCGTCGAGGAGAACGGCGCCGTGGCCGTGTATCAGGGGCTTCCGTGGGATCTCGGCTTCGGGCTCCGGCTCTACCGCGTCGTCTACGAGAGCCCGCTGCAGGCAGCGAACCTCTCCCAGGACGAGCGCCGGGAGCTCTTCGACCACGACCTCCAGAGCCGCGACAGCGCGATCGGCGAGATCGAGTCCTACGCCAAGGACGTCGTGCCATGACCTATCGCAATCGTGAGCTGCTAAGCCTCGCTGTCGTCGCCGTCATCACGAGCCTCGGCTTCGCGAGCGTCTACATCGCCCGCCAGGACGTCATCGACCGCGCATCGCTCACGTACGGGATCTTCTTTCTCTGCCTCTATCTCGCCGCCCACCTCGCGCTGCGGCTGACGGTTCCGAACGCCGACCCGTACCTGCTGCCGCTCGTGAGCCTGCTGACGGCGATCGGCGTGATCGAGATCTACCGCATCGAGCCCACGGACGCGCTGCGCCAGACCGCGTGGATCGTCGTCGGCGTCGCTGCGATGTCCGCCGCCCTGTTCGTATTCGGGCGCGACTACCGCAGGCTCGAGAGCTACAAGTACGTCTGCGGCGTCGCCGCGCTCGTCCTCCTGGCACTACCGGCGTTGCCAGTGATCGGCCGTACGGTGAACGGCGCGCGGCTCTGGGTCGACCTCGGGCCGCTCGGCTTCCAGCCCGGCGAGCTCGCGAAGGTGTTCATCATCGTCTTCCTCGCCGCCTACCTCCGTGAGAAGCGTGAAGTGCTCGCGCAGGCGCGACTCAAGGATCTCGGGCCGCTGCTCCTCTTCTTCGGCGCGGCGATGCTCGTCATCGTCGAGACGAACGACCTCGGCAGTGCCTTCCTCTACTTCGGCATCTTCCTGGCGATGCTCTACGTTGCGACAGGCCGGGCGCTGTTCGTCGCCGTCGGGCTCGCGCTCTTCGCGGGAGGCGCCGCGCTCGCGTACACGTCGATCGGACGCGTCGGCCAGCGTGTCGACACGTGGCTCGACCCGTGGGCAGATCCGCACGGCGCCGGCTACCAGCCCGCGCAGGCGCTCTATTCGATCGGCAACGGCGGCTTCGGGGGCACCGGCCTCGGCCGGGGGACGTTCACGAGCCCCGAGGGCGCGTCGTACATCCCGTACCTCGACACGGACTTCATCTTCGCCGCGCTCGCCCAGGAGCTCGGTCTCGTCGGCGTCTCCGGCTTCCTGCTCGTGTTCATGGTGCTCTGCCTGCGCGGCTTCCGCACGGCCATCCTTGCCGAAGACGGATTCTCGAAGCTCCTCGCGGTCGGCTTCACGTTCGGCCTCGCGCTACAGGCATTCATCATCGTCGGCGGCGTGCTGCGGGTGATCCCGCTGACGGGGATCACGCTGCCGTTCGTGAGCTACGGGGGATCGAGCGTCGTGGCGAACTTCGTCATGCTGGCCGGGCTGTTACTCGTCTCCAACCGCGCGGAGGCGCGCGCGCGATGAACGCCGAGATCCGCCGCGTCGCATTCGTCGCGCTGATGCTGATCGGCGCGCTCGTCATCGGCACCACGTACTGGCAGGCGTGGGCGGCGGGCGACCTCGCGGCGAGGCAGGACAACGCGATCAAGAGCGTCGCCCAGTTCAAGATCAAGCGCGGGCTCATCGTCGCCGCCGACGGCACGGTCGTGGCCGCGAACCGGATGAGGAAGGTCGACGGCCAGACGTTCTACTTCCGGCGTTACCCGCAGGCATACCTCGTGTCGAACATCGTCGGCTACTCGACGCAGGCGCGGTCGCGTGCGGGGCTGGAACGCTCGCTGAACGACTACCTCACCGGCTCGAACGGCAGCCTGCGCACGGTGCTCGGCTCGAAGCTCGATGCGCTCGCCGGCAAGACCATCGTCGGCAACAACGTCGTGCTGACGATCGATCCTCAGCTCCAGCGCGTCGCGCAGCGCGCCCTGGCGGGAAACTGCGGCGCGGCGGTCGCGCTCGAGCCGTCCACGGGACGTGTACTCGCGATGGCGACGTCGCCCGGGTACGACGCGAACCAGGTAGAGAGGAGCTACCGGCAGATCCTTCGGCGCCCGGCCGCGTGCTCGCCGGCGGCGCGGCTGCTCAACCGCGCCACCGCCGGCCTCTATGCCCCGGGCTCGACGTTCAAGCTCGTGACCGCCGCCGCGGCACTCGACTCGGGGAAGGTGACGCCGGAGACATCCTTCGTCGACCCGGGCTTCTGCACGGAGTACGGCAAGCCGGTCTACAACTACGACACGGGCAGCCCGTTCGGCCGCGTGAGCTTCCATCAGGCGCTTCAGTACTCGATCAACTCCGTCTTCTGCAATGTCGGCAAGCAGCTCGGCGGGCTGGCGATCCTCGAGTACGGGCGCAGGTTCGGCATGTACGCGGATCCCGGCCTCGAAACCCCGAGCAACGAGCAGCGGCCGAGCGGTCTCTACGAGCGCGGGAGGCTCTTCTATCCGAAGCAGGACTTCCAGGTCGACCCCGGCCGGCTCGCATTCGGACAGGAGCGGCTGGGTATCACGCCCTTGCAGATGGCGATGGTGGCGGCGGCGATCGCGAACGACGGCGTGCTCATGCAGCCCTATCTTGTACAGCTCATTCGCTCTCCGGGCGGGAAGGTAGTCGTGCGGCACGAGCCGAAAGAGGTCGGGCGTGTGATGAAAGCCTCGACCGCCCAGGCGCTCACAGAGATGATGGTCTCCGCGGTTTCCGCCGGTACCGGCACGGCCGCGCAGATCTCCGGCGTCGAAGTCGCGGGGAAGACGGGCACGGCCGAGACCGGCGTCGCGGGCCGTAACACGACCTGGTTCGTGGCGTTCG
>JBOGZW010000096.1:0-5484 GCA_050697575.1 Gaiellaceae bacterium
GCGGCTGTAAGGCGAGTTTCGCTACCATAGACGGCAGTGGTTGGCGGGAGTTCGCTCCTGCCAGCCTTGTTCTGTGCGAAAACACCCTCGACCGGAGAAATACCGATGCCGACTGCCAGCCAACTCGTGAGAAAAGGCCGTGTCACAAAGAAGGCACGGACGAAGACGCCCGCGCTCCGCGGCGCGCCGCAGAAGCGCGGCGTCTGCACGCGTGTCTACACGTCGACGCCCAAGAAGCCGAACTCGGCGCTGCGCAAAGTCGCTCGCGTCCGGCTCACGAACGGCATGGAAGTCACGACGTACATCCCCGGTGAGGGCCACAACCTCCAGGAGCACTCGGTCGTGCTCATCCGCGGCGGCCGCGTCCGGGATCTGCCGGGCATCCGCTACAAGGTGATCCGCGCAGCGCTGGACGCCGCCGGCGTCTCCGACCGCCGTCAGGGCCGGTCGAAGTACGGCGCGAAGAAGGCATAGCCACCATGCCGAGACGAGCAGACATCCAGCCCCGCACCCTCGTCGCGGACCCGGTCTACGGGTCGCAACTCGTGACGCAGGTCGTCAACTGCGTCATGCTCGACGGCAAGAAGTCGACCGCCGAGCGCGTCGTCTACAAGGCGCTCGAGCGGGTGGGCGAGCGGAGCGGCCGGGGGCCCGTCGAGGTGCTCGAGCAGGCCGTGAAGACCGTCACGCCGGTGCTCGAGGTGCGGTCGCGCCGCGTCGGCGGCTCGAACTACCAGGTGCCTGTCGAGGTGCCGCAGCGCCGCGCGCGCACGCTCGCCGTGCGCTGGCTCGTGACGTTCGCGCGCGAGCGGCGCGAGAAGCACATGGAGGAGAAGCTCGCTGCCGAGATCCTCGAGGCGCTCGACCAGCAGGGCGGCGCGTACAAGAAGAAGGACGACCTCTACCGGATGGCGCAGGCGAACAAGGCCTTTGCGCACTACCGATGGTGAGTCTGAGCACGATGGAGATGACAAAGGGAGCCGTCGCGCTCGACCACGTCCGGAACATCGGGATCATGGCGCACATCGACGCGGGCAAGACCACGACGACGGAGCGGATCCTCTACTACACGGGACGCACGTACAAGATGGGCGAGGTGCACGAAGGCGCTGCCGTCATGGACTGGATGGTCCAGGAGCAGGAGCGCGGCATCACCATCACGTCGGCTGCGACCACGGCGTTCTGGCGCGACTTCCGCGTGAACATTATCGATACGCCCGGGCACGTGGACTTTACCGTAGAGGTGGAGCGCTCGCTGCGCGTGCTCGACGGCGCCGTCGCGGTGTTCGACGCCGTTGCCGGTGTCGAGCCCCAGTCGGAGACCGTTTGGCGCCAGGCCGACCGCTACGGCGTTCCCCGCATCGCCTTCATGAACAAGATGGACCGCGTCGGCGCCGACTTCTTCGCGGCGGTGCAGTCGATGGTCGACCGGCTCGGCGCGCGGCCAGTTCCCGTGCAGCTGCCGATCGGCCAGGAGGAGCACTTCCGCGGCGTCGTCGACCTCATCGAGATGAACGCGCTCGTGTGGACGGACTCGCTCGGCACCGAGACCGAGGTGAGCGACATCCCGGCCGAGCTCTCCGAGCAGGCCGCCGAGTACCACCACCAGCTGATCGACGCCGTCGCCGACCACGACGACGAGCTCATGGAGACGTACCTCGAGGACGAGGCCGCCGTGACGCCGGAGATGCTGCACCGCGCGCTTCGTGCCGCGACGCTCGACTTGACCGTCGTCCCGGTGCTCTGCGGCTCGGCGTTCAAGAACAAGGGCATCCAGCCGCTGCTCGACGCCGTCGTGGAATACCTCCCGAGCCCGCTCGACGTTCCGCCCGTGCACGGCGTCGACCCGCGCACGGAACACGACCTCTCACGCCGCCCGGCCATTGACGAGCCGTTTGCCGCCCTCGCGTTCAAGGTCATGACCGACCCGTACGTGGGCAAACTCACGTACGTACGCGTCTATTCCGGCCGCATCACGCAGGGGGCCAAGGTGCTGAACACGACCACCGGCCGGACGGAGCGCGTCGGCCGCATCCTCCAGATGCACGCGAACCACCGCGAGGAGCGGGACGAGATCGGCGCCGGCGAGATCGCCGCGCTCGTGGGCCTGAAGCAGACGACGACCGGCGAGACGCTCGCCGTCGACACAGCTCCGATCCGCCTCGAGGCGATGAGCTTCCCGGACCCCGTGATCTCGGTGGCCATCGAGCCGAAGACGAAGGCCGACCAGGACAAGCTCGCGAACGCCCTCCAACGGCTCGCCGACGAGGATCCGACGTTCCGCGTACGCACCGACGAGGAGACTGGGCAGACGCTCATCGCGGGGATGGGCGAGCTGCACCTCGAGATCATCGTCGACCGGCTGCTGCGGGAGTTCTCGGTCGACGCGAACGTCGGCCGCCCGCAGGTGGCCTACCGCGAGACGGCCGGCAGGCCCGCGGAGAAGATCGAAGGCCGCTTCGTCCGCCAGACCGGCGGCCGGGGTCAGTACGGCCACGTCGTCATCGACCTCGAGCCGGCGGAGCCGGGCGACGGCTACGAGTTCATCGACAAGATCGTCGGCGGCAAGATTCCGCGCGAGTACATCCCCGCCGTCGACCTCGGCATCCAGGAGGCGATGGAGTCGGGCATCCTGGCCGGCTACCCGGTCGTCGACATCCGCGTCGTTCTCAAGGACGGGTCGTACCACGACGTCGACTCGAGCGAGATTGCCTTCAAGGTGGCGGGCTCGATGGCCTTCAAGGCGGCCATGCAGCGCGCGAAGCCGAAGCTGCTCGAGCCGGTGATGGCCGTCGAGGTCGTAACGCCGGAGGAGTACCTCGGCGACGTCATGGGGGACCTCAACTCGCGCCGAGGCCACGTCGAAGGCCTCGAGCCACGCGGCAACGCCCAGGTGATCACCGCCAAGGTGCCGCTGGCAACGATGTTCGGCTACGCGACGGACCTGCGCTCGACGACGCAGGGCCGTGCCACGTTCACCATGCAGTTCGATCGCTACGAGGAAGTCCCTCAGTCGATCGCGGGCGAGATCGTCGACGCCCAAACGTAAACGGAAAGCAGACCGGAGGCAGGAATGGCCAAGCAGAAGTTCGAGCGCACGAAGCCGCACGTCAACGTCGGCACGATCGGTCACATCGACCACGGCAAGACGACCCTCACCGCGGCGATCACGAAAGTGCTCGCCGACAAGGGCCAGAACACGGAGTACCGTGACTTCGACTCCATCGACAAGGCGCCGGAAGAGCGCCAGCGCGGCATCACTATCAACACGTCGCACGTCGAGTACGAGACGGAGAACCGGCACTACGCGCACGTCGACTGTCCGGGGCACGCCGACTACATCAAGAACATGATCACGGGCGCCGCCCAGATGGACGGCGCGATCCTCGTCGTCTCGGCGGCCGACGGCCCGATGCCGCAGACCCGCGAGCACGTGCTGCTCGCGCGGCAGGTGAACGTCCCCTACATCGTCGTCGCTCTGAACAAGGCCGACATGGTGGACGACCCTGAGCTGCTCGAGCTCGTCGAGATGGAGGTCCGCGAGCTGCTCTCGAAGTACGAGTTCCCTGGCGACGACATCCCCGTCATCCAGGTCTCGGCGCTGAAGGCGCTCGAGGGCGACGAGGAGTGGATCGGCAAGATCCTCGAGCTGACCTCGGCTCTCGACGAGTACATCCCCGAGCCGCAGCGCGACACGGACAAGCCGTTCCTCATGCCGATCGAGGACGTCTTCACGATCACCGGCCGCGGCACTGTCGTCACCGGCCGCATCGAGCAGGGTCAGTGCAACACGGGTGACGAGGTCGAGATGGTCGGCATCCACCCGGAGATCGAGAAGACCGTCGTCACGGGCCTCGAGATGTTCAACAAGACGCTCGACTTCGCCCAGGCGGGCGACAACGCCGGCGTCCTGCTCCGCGGCACGAAGCGCGAGGAGGTGGAGCGCGGCCAGGTGCTCGCGAAGCCCGGCTCGATCACGCCTCACACGCACTTCAAGGCAGAGGTCTACGTCCTCTCGAAGGACGAAGGCGGCCGCCACACGCCGTTCTTCGACGGCTACCGGCCGCAGTTCTACTTCCGCACGACGGACGTGACCGGTTCCATCAAGCTGCCCGAGGGCCAGGAGATGGTCATGCCCGGCGACAATACGAACATGGAGGTCGAGCTCATTCAGCCGATCGCCATGGACCAGGGGCTCCGCTTCGCCGTCCGCGAGGGCGGGCGCACCGTCGGCGCCGGCGTGGTCACGGAAATCATCAAGTAGGAACGCGCGGGAGGGTAGGGGACACGGTGGCACAGCAGAAGATCCGCATCAGGCTGCGCGGCTACGACCACAACCAGGTCGACCGCGCCGCGCGCGACATCGTCGACAATGCGGAGCGCACCGGTGCCACGATCACCGGCCCCGTGCCCCTGCCCACCGAGCGCAACGTCTACACGGTGATCCGCAGCCCCTTCAAGGACAAGGACTCACGCGAGCAGTTCGAGGTTCGGACGCACAAGCGCCTCATCGACATCCACAGCCCCACGCCGAAGACCGTCGACTCGCTCATGCGGCTCGACCTGCCGGCCGGGGTCGACATCGAGATCAAGCTGTGAAGGGCATTGTCGGACGCAAGCTGGGGATGACCCAGGTCTTCGACGCGGAGACCGGCGTCATGACACCGGTCACGGTGATCGAGGCCGGGCCGTGCCCCGTCGTACAGGTGAAGACGACGGAGACGGACGGCTACGACGCCGTGCAGATCGCCTTCGACGAGGTCGCCGAGCGCAAGATCTCGAAGGGCGAGCTCGGGCACCTCGCGAAGGCGGGTGTCGCGCCGCACCGCAGGCTCGTCGAGTTCCGCGGCCAATCGGAGCTCACCGTCGGTGAGACCGTGACCGTCGAGGCCTTCGCTCCCGGCGACGCCGTGAAGGTGTCGGGGATCTCCATCGGGAAGGGCTTCGCCGGGACGATCAAGCGGCACAACTTCTCACGTGGGCCGAAGTCGCACGGCTCGCACAACATCCGCAAGCGCGGCTCCGTCGGCGCCTCGGCCACGCCCTCGCGCGTGTTCAAGGGCATGCGGATGGCCGGTCAGATGGGCGCCAAGCGGCGCACGCAGATCGGCCTCGTCGTCCACGACATCGACGCCGAGCAGAACCTCCTGCTCGTCAAGGGGGCGGTACCGGGGCCGAGGAACGGGATCGTCGAGATCAGGGAGGAGAAGGCTCATACCCGCCACCACCGCCACCAGTAAGGCCCCGAAGGGCCTGACGGCGCCGCTGCTCGACGCCGCCGGCAAGGCGGCGAAGCAGGTCACGCTCGACGCGGCGATCTTCGGCGCGGAAGCGCGCCCTCACCTCGTGCACGAGGCCGTGCGCGCGGAGATGGCCGCCGCACGCGCGGGCACACGCGGTGCGAAGAGCCGTGGGCTTGTCGCCGGCGGACGCGCGAAGCCGTGGCGCCAGAAGGGCACGGGCCGCGCGCGCGCGGGCACGACG
>JBOGZW010000097.1:0-5361 GCA_050697575.1 Gaiellaceae bacterium
CGACGGAGGAGACGTTCGAAGCCGTGCTGCCGCACATCCTTCACGACCCCGGCATCGACTCCGTGATCGTGCTCTTCGTGCCGCCCGTTGTCGCGACGTCCGCCGACGTCGCGGAAGGCGTTGTGCGGGCTGTGGAAGCCGCGGCTGTGCCGGAGAAGCCGGTGCTCGGCGTCTTCGTGACGCGCGAGGGCACGCCGGCCGCGCTACTCCGCGAACCGCGGCGTGTAGCTCCTTTCCCATACCCCGAGTCGGCTGCACGAGCGCTGGCAAGGGTCGTCGAGCGCGCGGAGTGGCTGCGCCGGCCCGCCGGCGTGACGCCCGAGGTGGATGCGATCGACTATCGAGCCGCCTGCGGCGTCGTGGCCCACGCGCTCGATGGCGCCTCTGATACCTGGCTCGCACCGGCCGGCGTGCGCGAGCTTCTGACCGCGTACGGCATTCCTGTTGTGCCCGAGCGCGTCGTCGACAGCGCCGAAGAGGCCGTCAGCGCGGCCGCCGAGCTGGGATACCCCGTCGTCGTCAAGACGGCGGAGCCGGGCGCTCACAAGACGGAGCGCGGCTTGCTCGCGCTCGACCTCCACGACGCTGACGAGGTTCAGCAGGCAGTTGCCCGGATCGGCCTGCCCGTGACCGTCCAGCCCATGGTGAGCGGCGGCGCCGAGCTGCTCGCCGGAGTCGTCCAGGATCCGGTCTTCGGCCCCCTGGTCGCCTTCGGGCCTGGGGGCGTGTTCGCCGAGCTGATCGGCCAGGCCCAGTTCAGGATCGCGCCGATCACCGACGCCGACGCGGAGGAGCTCGTCACGACAGGCAAGGCGGGACGGCTGGTCGCCGGCTTCCGCGGAGCGCCGGCGTCGGACGCGGCCGCGCTCGCCGACGTCGTCCTGCGGCTCTCCCGCCTCGCCGAGGACCTGCCCGAGCTAGCGGAGCTGGATCTCAACCCCGTCATCGGGCTCACAGAAGGCTGCGTGGCCGTTGACGCGAGGGTGCGGGTCCGGCGGACGGAGCCTGTCCCACGCACCAAGACCTGGTAGCCGCCGGCACGAGAGTTGACGCTGGACGCTGACTTCTGGGAGCGATTCAGCGCTGCGGTCGCTGATCTCGACTACGGCTCGTGGCGCAGCGCAGGGGTCTCGTAGTCGGGCAGCTCCTCGAAGGCGTCTAGTCTCTCGAGCAGCGGCTCGTATAGCTCCTCCTCCTTCCGGAAGTGCTCGACGATGAGCGCCCGGAGCCCGTAGAGCAGCTCCTGGAGCCCTTCGAGGTCAGCCGGGTCGGTTTCGGCGAGCCGTTCGGTCCACTCGCGGATGGCGAGATGGTCGTAGACCATGGGCGCCGTCGCCTCCGGGTGGCCGATGACGACGGCGACCCGCCGGTAGAGGCCGCGCTCCCCGCTCCTAGCGTGCGGAACGAGAACGTTGTTGACGAAGGCCACGACTCCGTTCCGGCGCTCACGCCGCTGCTGGAGATCGAGCGAGGGCAGCTCGCGGGCGATGCACGCCAGCTCGTCGATGCGCGGGATCAGCGCCTCGTGCTCGTGGGCGATCGATTCGATCGGGGTGGTCATGCCGCACCTCCTGTGCTCATTACCCACGTTCGGGCTTCCCCTCGCGACGCGCATCGGGTTTGTTCCTGATTGGCGCTGCGGGTTTTCCTGGGCCGATCCGCGGCAGCCCCGATGCCTGAGCCCGGTGCGTGGGCAACGATGGAGTGCGATGACACGCGCAGCTCTTGCACTGGTCGCGCTCGGCTCTGTGCTCGCGGGCGCTCTGCTCCACGTCGTGGGCCAGGAGCCTGCCGGCGACGCTCTCTGGGCAGCCACAGTGGCCCTGATGCTCGTGCCGCTCTCGTGGTCGGTCCTCCGCTCTCTGGTTCGAGGCGACGTCGGCGTCGACGCGATTGCGCTCGTCTCCATGGCCGGCGCACTGCTGCTGGGGGAGTACGCGGCCGGAGCCGTCGTCGCGCTGATGCTGGCCGGTGGCAACTGGCTCGAGGACCGGGCGGGCAACCGCGCGCGCCGCGAGCTGACGGCGCTCGTCGAGCGCGCTCCGCGCATCGCGCACGTGCGGCGCGAGGGCACGGTCTCGGAGATCGGGGTCGACGACGTGGCCGTCGGGGATGTCGTCCTCGTGCGGGCTGGAGAAGTCATTCCCGTCGACGGCATCGTCGTCGCCAGTGAGGCAGTCGTGGACGAGTCGGCGCTGACCGGGGAGCCGCTGCCAGTCACGTACTCACAGGGTGGTGCGGTACGGAGCGGGACGACGAACGCCGGCGACGCGTTCGAGGCGCGAGCGATCCGGCCCGCGGCGGAGAGCGCGTACGCGGCCCTCGTTCGGCTGGTACGGCAGGTGGAGACCGAACGAGCACCGTTCGTGCGTCTTGCCGACCGCTACGCGATCGTCTTCCTGCCCCTCACCGCGGTCGTCGCTGCGCTCGCCTGGGCGATGTCGGGCGATCCCGTGCGTGCTCTGGCGGTCTTCGTCGTGGCTACGCCGTGCCCGCTGATCCTCGCAGCGCCGGTGGCGCTGATCTCGGGCGTCTCCCGCGCCGCCCGCGCCGGGGTGATCGTCAAAGGCGGCGGCGTGATCGAGCGGCTCGGGGCGATCTCGACAGTGCTGCTCGACAAGACGGGGACGCTCACCCTCGGCAACGCCAGGGTGGAGCGAGTTGTGCCGTTCGACGGGATCGACTCCGAGGAGCTGCTTCGCCTCGCGGCATCGCTCGATCAGCTCTCAGCGCACGCGCTCGCCGAGGCGCTGGTCCATGACGCGGAGCGAAAGGGCTTCGCCCTCGACTTCCCCGAGGGCGTCGAGGAGCGGCTGGGGCAGGGCATCGAGGGAACGGTGCACGGGCGCCGCGTGGCCGTGGGCAGCGCATCCTGGCTCGAGGAACGCGGCTACGGCGGAGACCCCTATGCGGCTGCGCGCAGCCTCGACGACGGGGCACGCGCGGGCAGCGCGAAGGTGCTCGTCGGCATAAACGGCGCCGTCGCCGGCGGGATCGTCATGGCCGACCACCTGCGCGCGGACGCGCCTGCGCTCATCGGGTCGCTGCGAGATGCCGGGGTTCGCCACGTCGCGATCGTCACCGGCGACCGGGCAGAGGTGGCCGATGACGTGGGGGTACAGCTGGGCGTCGACAGGGTGTATGCCGAGCACACGCCCGAGGAGAAGGTCAACGTGGTGCGGTCACTCCAGCGCTCGCGCGAGTTGCGGCCGGTGCTCATGGTCGGCGACGGCATCAACGACGCGCCGGCGCTCGCGCTCGCGGACGTGGGTATCGCGATGGGTACCGCGGGCGCGACCGCGGCGTCGGAGACTGCGGACGCCGTCATCGTGCTCGACCGAGTCGACCGCGTCGGGGACGCCGTCCGCATCGGACGCCGGTCGCTCCACATCGCCCGCCAGAGCGTCCTCGTCGGAATGGGCTTGAGCACCGTCGCGATGTGCTTCGCCGCCTTCGGCTTCATCGCGCCGGTCTTTGGTGCCTTGCTCCAGGAAGGCATCGACGTGGCCGTCATCCTCAACGCGCTGCGCGCTCTGCGTGGCTGAGAACTCGATTCAGAATGACGCTTCGTCGCCGCCCAGCACGGCTCGGCGGCTCAAGGCTTCATTGTGATTCGAGTTCCACGAAGCCGACGGGGCCCGTAGGGCCCCGTCGGTCCGAGCCCGTGGAAAGCGAGGCTAGGTCACGTGCTCGATCTTGATCTTCCGCGGCTCCGTCCCGGGGATCTTCGGCGCGTGGATCTCGAGCACTCCGCTGTCGAACTTCGCGGCGACGTGCTCGGTGTCGGCGTCTACGGGCAGCTGGAAGCGGCGCTCGAACGCGCGCGCAAGCCGCTCGTGAAGGATGAACGTCTTCTCATCCTCCTTCTTCGTCTCGGCCTGCGCCTCGCCGGTGACCGTCAGCGTGTGATCGGTTACCTCGAGCTTCAACTCCCGCTCTTCGAAGCCCGGCACTTCCAGCTCGACCACGAACTCCGTGGGCGTCTCGTAGATGTCGGTGGCGGGCATGGTGATCGGCCCGAACCCGACGTCCTCGAGCATGCGGCGCATGCGGCGCTCCATGAGGTCGAGCTCGCGGAAGGGTGTCCATTTGACCAGGGTGGTCATGTCAACCCTCCTTTCGGCGATATGTTCAGCCCGCGGGACGGCAGGCGCATCGGGTCATGCGCCGATCGTGAGTACGTAGTTCCTACGGATCAACGGACCTGCGAGGATTCCGCCATGCAGGCGCTGCGCAAGGTGAGGCCCGGGCCAGGGCTGTCGCTGGAGGAGGTGGCCGAGCCACGCCCGACAGCGACGGACGTCGTCGTCGAGGTCGAGGCGGCAAGCGTCTGCGGAACGGATCTGCACATCCATCTGTGGGACGGTTGGGCGGCGGGGCGCGTCCGTCCGCCCGTGACGCTCGGTCACGAGTTCGCAGGCACGGTAGTCGAGGTCGGCGCCGACGTCCGGCACGTGGCCGTCGGCGACTTCGTGTCGGCCGAGAGCCACATCACCTGCGGGGCCTGCTCGGCATGCCGCACGGGCAACGGCCACCTCTGCGAACGCACGGCGATCCTGGGCCTCGACCGCGACGGCGCCTTCGCGCGCTACGTGGCCGTGCCCGAGTCGGTGATCTGGAAGACAAATCGCGAGAAGCTGCCGCCCGAGATCGCGACGCTTCAGGAGCCGTTCGGCAACGCCGTCTTCGCCACGAGCGAGCAGGACCTGTCCGGACGGTCGGTTGCCGTCCTCGGATGCGGTCCGGTCGGGCTCTTTACGGTGGCCATCGCGAAGGCCTCGGGCGCCTCCTCCATCGTCGCGACCGATCTCCATCCGTTCCGCCTCGGCCTCGCGAAGACGATGGGCGCGGACGTCGTCGTCGACGCCTCGTTGCCGATTGACCTCCACGGCGTGGACGTCGTGTTCGAGATGTCGGGCGCCCCGCAGGCTGTCGGTGACGCGATCCGCATCGCCCGGAACGGCGGCCGTGTGATCCTCTTCGGCATCCCGTCGCGGACGGTGGAGATCGACGTTCCCGCCGCGATCTTCAAGAACCTCACGGTGCAGGCGGTGTCCGGCCGCCGGATCTTCGCGACGTGGTACCGCACGCGCTGGCTCCTCGAGAGTGGCGCGGTCGACCTGCGGCCGCTCATCACTCACGAGTACGGGCTCGAGGACTGGGAGCAGGTGTTCGTGAAGCTCGAGGCCGGCGAGGCATGCAAGATCGTCGTCTACCCGAGCGGCCTGCCCGGTGGGCAGAGACAGGCGGCGGTCGCGGAGGTCGCCGGTTGATGTCGACGGTCGCCGGCAACGAGCTCGACCGCGCGGCCGCGGCGGAGCTCGACGGGCTGCGCGAGGCCGGCACATACAAGCGCTTCAA
>JBOGZW010000098.1:0-5266 GCA_050697575.1 Gaiellaceae bacterium
GTTCCCGAGGTTCACCTCCGCCCCGAATTGCCGTACGAACCAGGCCTGCGACGCTTTCGTGGGCGCCTCGAAGATGAGGTCGGCGACCGCGACGTCGTGGACGATCTCGTCGACGAGCCCCGTGCGCATCTCGCCGCTCGGGCGGTAGATGCCGGCGGTACCGCCCTCGCGCCCTTCCGTGATCACCTTCCAGGCGCCGGCGGCGAGCTCTTCCTTGATCCACTCCACCCACTGGTACGGAGCGAACACGACCTCGGCGTCCTTCGAGCCGACCTCGGAGAGCACGGTGAAATCGCGCGCCAGCTCGCCGATCAGCTCGAGCTTCCGCTCGCGCGGCATGTCGACGACGCCGTCCGAAACTTCGATGTGTGTGAAGCCATGCTTCGTGAGCCACGCGCGGTACTCGTCGAGCTTGTCGCGCGCGAAGACGACTTCGAAGAACGTCCCGCCGCAGACGACGGGCTTGCCTGCACCGCGATAGAGCTCGAGCTTGCGTGCAAGATTCGGTGTCACGACGCCGGTGCCCCAGCCGAGCTTCACGATGTCGATGTACGCGCCGGCGGTCTCGAGGAGATCCTCGACGGCGCGCGGCCCGAGGCCCTTGTCGATCACGTGCGTCAGGCCACCGTTCCGCGGAGGCAGCCCGAGGTCGAGATCAAATTCGGTCATAGAGCTCCTCCAGCTTCTTCGTCGCCTGCTCCTGGACGTCGTGGAACATCGAGTTGCCGTGCGAGTCGATGCCGACCCAGAGCGGCCCGAAGTCCTTGACGCGGAACTTCCAGAGGCACTCGGGCATGAGCTCCTCCCAGGCCACTTCCTCGATCTCCTCGATCTGGGTCGTCTCGAGCGCCGCCGCGCCGCCGACGATGGCGAAGTAGACCATGCCGTGCTCGCGCATCGGCTCGATCGCCTCGTCCGGGAGGCCGCCCTTCCCGCAGATGGCGCGCACGCCGTAGTCGCGGCCGAGAGGCTCCGTGAAGCGCACCATACGCGCGGACGTCGTCGTGCCGACGCACATGGGCTCGTACGTGCCGTCGTCGCGCTTGCGGACGCCTGGCGCTGTGTGGAGGAGGAACGCGCCGTTCAAGTCCCATGGCGGCCCGACGCCCTGGTCGAAGATCCGCACCTGCGTCCGGTCGCGGAGGCCGATGATGTGGCCGTCGACGGTGACGAGATCTCCCGCGCGGAGCTTGCGGATCTCGTCCTCGGTCGTCGGGAAGGTAAGACGGTGTTCTGCCATCACGCGTCCCGGTCGTAGTCGACGACTCCGTCTGCGGTCACGTGCGCGCTCGCGCGTCGTGCGGCCCAGCACTGGTAGTTGACGGCGACAGGGTTGAGCGTCATGTGCGTGTCCGCGTGCTCGACGTGGACGTGGAGCACGGTCACGTCACCGCCGAGCCCCATCGGCCCGATGCCGGTCTCGTTCAGCAGCACCGTCAGCTCGCGCTCGAGCTCTGCGACCTGCGGATCCTCGTTCTGCGAGCCGACCGGCCGCGCGATCGCCTCCTTGGCGAGATGCATCGCGTAGTCGGCGGAGCCGCCGATGCCCACCCCGACGATCCCGGGCGGGCAGGGCTTACCGCCTGCGCCGACGATCGACTCCAGCACGAACTTCTTCACGCCGGCCACACCGTCAGCAGGAACGCACATCTTCAGGAAGCTCATGTTCTCCGAGCCCGAGCCCTTTGGCACGCACTTCACGTCGAGTCCGTCCCAATCGGGGACGAAGTCCCAGTGGACGATCGGCACGCGGTGGCCGACGTTGGCGCCGGTGTTCTCGCGCGTCAGGGTGTGCACGGTGTTCGAGCGCAGCGGGTGCTCGACGGTGGCGCGCTCCGTGCCGTCGCGCAGCGCCTCGTAGATCCGCGCGGGATGCAGCGGGAAGCCCTCGCCGACGCGGCAGTAGTAGACGGCGATGCCGGTGTCCTGGCAGACGAGATTCGTCCGCTCCTCGGCCACCTGGACGTTCTTGAGGATCGTGTCGAGCACGCGCTTGCCGGTCGGGTGCGTCTCGCGGCCGGCCGCGTCGGCGAGCGCGTCGCGCAGGTCCTGCGGGATGTCCTTCAGCGCCCATACGTAGAGGTGCGCCGCCGCGTCCTCGACGACCTTCTGAAGATCGGTAGCGATCATGCGGCCTTCTCCGCGGCTGCGCGGCCCGCACGGCGGCCGAACACTGTGCACTCGAGGAGCGAGTTGCCCATCATCCGGTTCCGGCCGTGCGTGCCGCCCGCGATCTCGCCGCACGCGAAAAGGCCGGTCACCGTCGTCTCGCCCTGCTCGTCGATCACGAGGCCGCCGTTCTGGTAGTGGAGGACGGGGTACGTGAGGATGGGCTCCTGGAGCGGGTCGATGCCTCCCGACCGGTAGCGCCGCAGCATGTACGGCAGCGAGATGTCGGCGTCCTGCTCCGGGATGCGGGTCGTGTCGAGGTAGACGGCCGGGCGGCCGTCCCGGGACTCGACGCCCTTGCCCTTCGCCACCTCGTCGAAGATCGCCTGCGAGACGACGTCCCGCGGGCCAAGCGGATCGGTGAACTCCTCGCCGTCGGCGTTGAGGAGGACGGCGCCGTACGCTCGCGTCGTCTCCGGGATCGAGTAGCCCTGCATCGTCTCGGGCCACGCGCCGCCGTTCGGGTGGTACTGGAGCGCGTCGAGGTCGCGTGCCTCGGCCCCGAGACCGAGCGCGATCGTCGTCACCTCGCCAGTCGCTCCCGCGTGGTTCGTGGACAGCTCGCCGCGCTCCTCGGCCTCGCGATAGCAGCGGCCGCCGGCGGCCAGGACGACGGTGCCCGCCTCGATCTCATGCTCGCCGCAGCGTGCACGCCATCCTGCAGGCGTCGTCTCGAGATCGACGAGCGGTGACTTGGGGAACGTCTGCGCGCTCGAGCCGTCGACGACGTGGCGCAGCGACTTCGTGATCGCGTGCCCGGTCCGGTCTCCGACCTGAAGCAGCCGCTTGCGCGTCGCGCCGCCACAGCGCGCGAGGCGATAACCGCCGTTCTCGCGCGTGAACTCGACGCCGTGCTCCTCGAGCCAGTGGATGGCGTCGGTGGCCTCCGATGTGAGGATCTCCACGAGACGGAGGTTCGCGGTCTCGTGGGAGCTCGCCCAGACGTCGGCCGCATGCTGCTCGGGCGAGTCGTCCTCGCCGAACGCTGCCTGGATGCCGCCCTGCGCCTTCGCCGAGTTGCACGACTGGAGCGCGCCTTTCGTCACGACTGCGACGCGCGCTCCCGTGGCCTCGGCGCTCACCGCCGCCGCCAGGCCGGAGGCGCCGGAGCCGACGACGAGGACGTCGAATGCCAGCGGCTGCGCCACAGCCCGTGACTATAGCTAATTCCTCGAATTAGCGTTGCTTATTCGCCACGATACGCCGAGCCCTCCCGCCCGCGGCGAGAGAGGCCCGACCAGCGAAAGAGCGTGCTACGGGTTGTCGTCGTCGGCAGGTGGTGGAGTCGGCGTCGGGTCTGTGGGCGTCGAGGGTGGTGGTGCGCTCGTCCCACCTCCGCTTGCAGCTCCGCCTCCACCTCCACTGGCGCCGCCGCCGAGCTTCTGGAGGTCGCCGATGGTCTCGCCTGTGAGCTTCATGTTCGCCCACGCGCCGACACAGATGACGATTGCGAGAATCAGGCCCAGCCAGGCGGCCCACGTACGAAACTCGTTGTCGGCGAAGAACTTGATGACGGTGAAGAGCAGGAGGAGCACTGCGAGGAACGCCGTTACCATCGCAGGCCCGACACCGATCTCGAAGGTCATGTTCGAGAGCCTGATCGCCTGCCAGACGATGATCGCGATCGCCAGCAGACCGGCGATCCAGCCGACGCCGTTCCACATGCTGACCCCGGCCTCGCCGAACGCGCCGAGATCGACCTCCTGCCAGTTGAAGAACGAGATGATCAGGAACGCGATGGCGCCGCCAAGTACGACCTTCGCGCCGTGGTTGATCTCTGCAAGCTTGTCCATTCAGCTCGTCCTTTCTTGTTGGAACTCCGGGTTGTTGATTTAACCGCAGTTTCGGCGCACTTACAACCAGCCCTGCTTACCAGACAGATCGCAGCAGCTCCTCGATCTCCGCAGGGCTTGCGGGCCGCGGGTTCGCGCGTGCGCCGGGACGCGCCGCAACCGCGGCCGCCAGAGCCGGGAGATCGTCATCAGGTACGCCGAGATCGCGGAGGCGCGCGAAGCCCGCGAGACGCGCGAGCTCCTCCGCCGTCTCCACCGGGCAGACGGCGAGCGCAAGGGGGGCGACGTCCGCGTTGAACCGCATGGCGGCGGGCAGGCAGATTGCGTTCAACGCGCCGTGGGGCAGTCCGTACGCGCCACCGATTGCCTGCGCCATCGCGTGGCCGAGGTAGAGCCCGTGCGCGGCGAGCGCCTCGCCCGCGGCGGCAGCACCTTCCAGCAGGTGCGTGCGCGGCTCGAGGTCGCGGAGGTCCTCGAGCACGCGCGGCAACCACTCGACGATGAGCGCGGCACCTCGTCGCGCCGACTCGAGATCGCCGGGGTAGAGCGCCTCGACGCAGTGGGCGAGCGCGTTCATTGCCGTGCCGCCCGTCGCCGGGCGGGGCAGGTCAACGGTGAGCTTGGGCTCGTAGACGATGCCGGCGAGGCGTGCACCCGAGCCGCCTCCCACCATGCGCTTGTCGGGGTCGCGAACGCCGAAGTACTCCGTCCACTCCGCGCCGGAGTACGTCGTCGGCAGGGACACGAGCTGGAGCCCGGACCCTGCGGAGGCGGCCTTCGCCGTGTCGATCGCGCTGCCGCCACCCGCGGCGAGGATGCCGTCGACGTCGCCGGGGACGGCGATGCGGTGCGACGGGATCTCGCTCCAGCGGCCGGCCGCAGGGAGTCCCGAGTCGTCCCAACGCGGGCTGGCGACGAGGAACGGGCGCTCGATCGAGAGCTCCGCGAGGAGCGGACCGAGCTCGTCCAGTCCCCAGCGGACGATCATCCGTCCAGCTGCGCGCGGGCGAACTCGATGAACGCCTCGGCCGCGCGGCTCGGCACGCGCCCGGCCGCGCGGGCGATCGAGATCTCCCGATGGAGGTCGAGACCGTCGACGCGGATCTCGACGAGCGAAGCGGAAGCGAGGTCGGCATCGACAGCGCGTCGCGAGATGAACGTCGCGCCGTATCCGGCCTGAACGGCGCTCCTGACCGACTCCTGGAGCCCGAGCACGAGCTCGATATTGAGGTCGCGCAGGCGCCGGCCGCGCCGGCGGAGCTCGTCTTCGAGCAGCTGGCGAACCCCCGCTCCTTCCTGCATGA
>JBOGZW010000099.1:0-5250 GCA_050697575.1 Gaiellaceae bacterium
CGACGATGCCGCTTGTGCCCTTGCCGCGATGCGCGCGAACCTCCGCGAACGTGATGTAGATCCAGTACAGCAGGTAGATGCCGAGCGTCACGATTGAGAGCAACGTCACGGTGAGTGGGTTTCGGTGCCGTCCTACCATTGAATGCCCTCCGTTCCGGCGCGCCTACGCGGTCGCGCCCTTCGACTCCCAGTAGCGGTTCAGCGCTCCTTGCACCTTCACGAACCAGACGATGGCCGGAACGATGAGGATTATCCCGGGAAAGAGCCAGAGTCCGGTCCAGCCCGTCATCGGCTTCTCGCGGCCGTCCTTCGTGTACATGTTTCCGATCTCGGAGGGGATCGTGAACGCCGTTACCGCTTGCAGCAGGATCCAGACGACGAGGCCCACCACCCCTCCGAGCCCTTCGCCCGTGTGCTGCTTCATCTCCTCCTGGGTCTTGTAGGCCCAGTACCACCCGTAGATGGACAGCGTGATGATGAACATCACGATGCCGAAGCCGATCCCACGGGGCTCACCCAGCGGGCTTGACGTCTCGACAGGCTGCTGCGCCGCTTCGATGCCGCGACTCAAACACGGATTGTTGGCTGCGTCAAGCGGCGGAAATGCTCGATGGTCTGGGCGATACCCTCGGCCAGCGGCGTGAATGGCGCGCCGAAACGCTTGCCCGGGAGCTCGTCGGGAAACGGGAGGGGCTCCTCTTCGAACGTGACGTCGGCGTCCGGCACCACGGCTGCGATCGCAGCGACCACGTCGCTCATGTGCACGGACTCCCCGGGCATGTCGTAGACGTCCGCCGAGGTCGGCGGCTGTTGTGCGGCGCTCACGAATGCCCGCGCCACATCGGGGGCATAGTGCAGCTCGGTGCGGCCGCCGAACGCGATGCCGTACGGCTCGCCGTTCGCCACCGCCCGCATGGCGTGAGTCGGCTCGGCCGTCAGGCCCTGGTCGCGACCGGGTCCGTAGACGCAGAACGGCCGCAGCCCGACGCTGGCGACGCCGGACTCCTCCCAGTAGATCCGCGCCGTACCCTCGTTCGCGAGCTTGTACACGCCGTAGATCGTCGTAGGAGCGATGGCGCCGGAGCGGTCGTAGACCGCCGCCGAGCTGGCCCAGGCGATCGTAGTCCCCAGCTCACGTCGCTTAACTGCCTCGAAGAGGCATGCAGTGCCGACGACGTTGACTCGCGCTCCACGCACAGGGTCTGCCCGGCAGAACGGCACCTGGAGTGCTGCTAGGTGGATGACATGCGTGACCTCGTGATCGGCGATTGCCTGCTCGACCTCATCGAGATTCGTGACGTCGCCTCGGACGAGCGTGACACGTTCGAGGGCTTCCGGGCCCATCACGAGCTCGAGCCGCGCTGGGTCGTCGCCGATGTCGAACGCGACAACCGCGGCCCCCTCGTCGGCTAGGACGCTGCAGGACCACGCGCCGAGGCAGCCCAGGCCACCCGTGACGAGAAACGTATCCGCCACCGGCCTAGACGTCTTCGTAGACGGTCACGACGTCGGTATAGAACTCGAGCGCAGCGCGGCCCTGCTCGTGCGGGCCGTAACCCGAGCCTTTGATGCCTCCGAACGGCACGTGGACGTCGGCGCCCGCCGTCTGGCCGTTGATCCGCACGATGCCTGCTTCGATCGTCTGCGCAAAGATTCGTGCCGACGCGAGGCTGGACGTGAAGATGGCCGCCGACAGGCCGAACCGCACCCCGTTGGCCCGCGCGAGGGCCTCGTCCAGGCCGTTGAAGCGATAGAGCGACGTCACCGGCCCGAACAACTCCTCGCACGAGAGGAAGGCGTCGTCGGCGAGGCCCTCGAAGAGGGTGGGTGCGAGCAGGTACGCCTCATCATTGAGCCGCTCGCCCCCCGCGAGCAGCGTGCCACCGTCTGCTCGCCCACGCCCGATGCCCGCGAGGACCTCCTCGAGTTGGGCCTCATTGACGATCGGGCCCACCTCCGTCTCGGGGTCGGTCGGGTCGCCGACGACACCGCGCTCCATGCGCACGAGGAGCCGCGTCTTGAAGTCCTCGTACACCTCGTCCTCGACGTAGACGCGACGCGTGGCGGTGCACTTTTGGCCCGCCGACCAGAACGCGCCGGCGTACACGAGCTCTGCCGCTCGGTCGAGATCGGCATCGGCCATGACGATGGCGGGGTTGTGCCCGCCGAGCTCCAGCTGCACCCGCTTGCCGAGGGAGGTCGCCTTGTCTCGAACCTGCTCGCCGACCGGTACAGAGCCCGTGAACGAGATCGCGCGTACGTCCTGGTGCGCCACGAGCGGCGTCCCCACGGCAGGCCCCCGCCCGATGACGACGTTGAAGACCCCGGCCGGAAGCTCGGCTTCCTCGAAGCACGCGGCCAGGTGCAGGCCGGTCAGGGGCGCCTCCTGGGCGAGCTTCATGACGACGGTGTTGCCATAGGCCAGCGCGGGAGCCGCCTTCCACGCGGGAATGGCGGCAGGGAAGTTCCAAGGTGTGATCATCCCGACGACGCCGACGGAGCGGCGCATCGTGTAGACGACGCTTCCCGTCGCCGCTTGCTCGAAGCGCTCGCCGGTCGACCGGAACCCCTCACCTGCGAAGAAGCGGAGGATCTGCGCCATGCGGGCTGCCTCGAGGCGGGCCTCCCGGATGGGCTTACCCATCTCCAGCGTCATGTCCTGAGCGATCTGCTCGACGCGCCTGTCGACGGCGTCGGCGGCCCGGGAGAGCACCGTCCCGCGCTGGGCGGCGGGCATGGCGGCCCAGGCTCCGACTGCGTCCCGTGCCGCTCTCACGGCGCGATCGACGTCCGCCTCGCCGGAGGACGGGAACGAGCCGATGGGCTCCGACGGCCGCCACGGGCCGCGCTTCTCGTACGTCTCGCCGGAGAGGCTCTCCACCCAAGCGCCTCCGACGAAATTCGCGAATGCCGGCCGGGCCGGCGCTTCCAGGACCTCAGACATGTGCCTCACTCCTTGAGTGGTCGCCGACGAGGCTCGCCGCCGAGACGACGGGATTTCTCAGCACGCCGATGCCGGGTACGCGAATCTCGACGACGTTGCCCGGCTTGAGCGTGAAGTCGGAATCGGGCACGAGCCCGGTGCCGGTCAGCAGGACGCTTCCGTGGGGTACCGGGTTCTCGCGGACGAGCCACGCCGCGAGCTCGTCGAACGAGCGGCGCATCTTCGCCGTGGACGTCTCGCCGGAGAAGAGCTCGTCGCCCCCTGACGAGAGGATGCGCATCTCGATCGTGAACGGCTGCGACCAGTCGTCGGGCTCGAGTACGGCTGGGCCGATTGCGCAGGCGGCAGCGTAGATCTTCGCCTGGGGTAAGTAGAGCGGGTTCGCACCTTCGATCGAGCGAGACGAGACGTCGTTGCCGATCGTCACGCCCGTGACCGCGCCTCCGTCGCCGAGCACGAGCCCGATCTCGGGCTCGGGGACGTTCCAGGCCGAATCGGAGCGGACGGCGATCGGAGCGCCGGGCCCTACAGTGCGGCGGCCGCCGGCGTCCTTGAAGAAGAGCTCCGGGCGCTCCGCGTCGTAGACGAGGCTGTAGACGTCCTCCACCGCCGATTCCTCGACGCGTGCATCGCGGCTGCGAACGTACGTGACACCTGCGCACCAGACCTCGGGCGGAGCCAGGGGCGCGAGCAGCGTGTACGGAGGCGGCAGCTCGAGCGTCTCCTCGTCGACGGGCTCCACCGGAAGCTCGTCGACGGCTGCCATGTGCGGCGTCCCGTCGGGCCCGCGGAAGCGTATGAAGCGACGGCCGGCGGTCATCTCTGCATCGTATTTACACGCCGTTCGCAGTGCCTTTTCGCTACGCTGCGCATGGAATCAGAACGAGTATCGGTTGCGTCATCGCCTCCCTTACACGTTCGTGAGTACGCAAGGGAGGTGTTTCATGGCAACTGGCACAGTCAAGTGGTTCAACGATGCCAAGGGGTATGGCTTCATTACGCCGTCCGAGGGCGGCGATGACCTGTTCGTTCACCACACCGGTATCGCCGGCAGCGGATTCAAGACGCTGACCGAGGGTGCGACGGTGGAGTACGAGGCCGCCGAGGGCCCCAAGGGCCCGCAGGCGACGAACGTCGTCGAAGTCCGCGGCTAGAGGAGCGCGATTTCCCAAAGGCGGCGGCGGTGCTTCCGAGCCCGTCGCCGCCTTTATGCTTTGTGAGAACGAAAGGAGCACGGCAATAGCCGAGAAGGAAGAGAAGATCGACATGGAGGGCGAGGTGGTCGAGGCGCTCCGGAACGGCATGTACCGGATCAAGCTCGACAACGGGCACGAGACGCTCGGCTACACGGCCGGGAAGATGCGCCGCCACCGGATCCGGATCCTCCCCGGCGACCGCATCAAGGTAGAGCTCTCCGCGTACGACCTCGAGCGCGGCCGGATCGTCTACCGCTACCGCTGATTAGCCCTTGCTAGTAGACGGCCCGGCCGCCCGAGATGTCGTACGTGGCGCCCGTGGAGAACGAGCAGTCCTCGCTCGCGAGCCAGGCGACGAGCGCGGCCACCTCGTCGGCGGTCCCGATCCGTCCTAGCGGGATGCGCTCGACCATATAGTCGATGTGCTGCTGGGAGAGCCCCTCGAGGATCGGCGTCTCGATGACGGCCGGCGCGATGCAATTCACGAGCACACCCGTCCCGGCGACGTCCTTCCCGATCGCCTTCGTCATCGCGATGACGGCCGCCTTGGAGGCGGAGTAGGCGCCGGCCATTGGATTGCCTTCCTTGCCGGCGATCGACGCGACGAGCACGATCCGGCCGTAGCCGCGGGAGATCATGCCTGGCAGCACGGCGCGACAGGCGTAGAACGATCCGGTTGCGTTCACCGCCAACACCCGCTCCCACTCCTCGTCCGTCACGTCGACGGTGCGAAGGGACTCGCCGGGGATGCCGGCCGAGTTGACGAGGACATCGAGGCGACCGTGCTCCTCTTCGACGCGCTCGACCGCCCCGTCGAGGTCTCGCGATCGCGTCACATCGCCCTGGACGTCGGCGGAGGGGCTGGCGTCTAAGGTCATGACCTTGGCGCCCCCGGCCCGGAGCCGCTCGGCCACGGCGGCGCCGATCCCGCTCGCGCCGCCCGTGACGAGCGCGACGCGCCCTGCGAAGTCGTAGCTGTTCGACACGATGGCCTTATACCGGCAGGCGGGCGGCTCCGCCTGCGGACTCGACGACCGCTCCTTCCGCTGGGGCGAGGTGAAGACATCCACCGACGGGCTCCGCTTCGCGGTCGCGGTCGGTGGCCAGCAC
>JBOGZW010000100.1:0-5199 GCA_050697575.1 Gaiellaceae bacterium
CCACTCGGTGACGAGGAACGGCAGCAGCGCGGGGAGGACACCGCCGGCGAAGTCGACGGCCATATGCCCGGAGGAGAGCGCCGCCATCGCGCGTCGATCGATGTCCGCGCGCGCCATGACGGTGAGCGTATCGCCACAGTTCGGGGCGGGCGCTCCGATAGCATCGCGCGCGACGTGCGGATCGGTGTTTCCTCCACGCGACCTCCGGACGCGACTCTCGCAGCCGTCGTCACCGAGCCACCCGCGGGGGAGCTCGCGAGCCTCGTCGAGTCGGGCGAGGTAACGACGAAGCGCGGCATAGTGCGTGCCGTCCAACTGGACGGCCAACGTGCGCTCGTCGTCGGAGGGGGTCCGCTCGACGAGGTCGACGCAGACGTGCTGCGCGACGGGGCTGCGGCCGTCGTGGCCGAGCTTCGCGCCAGCACCGGCGGCTCTGTGGCCCTGCGACTCGATCCGGCGATGCCGCTGCACCTGCCTGAGCAAGCCCGTGCGATCGTCGAAGGCGCGGTGCTAGGCGAGTACGAGCCCGGCGCGTGGAAGACCGTCACGCGCGAGGGCGAAGAGGTGTCGGAGCTCGTGCTCGTCACGGACGCGGACGTCAAGGACGACGTCCGTCGCGCCGACACCGCAGCCCTCTGGACGAACCGCGCGCGGGACCTCGTCAACCGCCCGGCGAACGACCTCACGCCCGCGAGCTTCGCCGAGTACGCAGCCGAGCTCACCCAGGGCGCCGACGGTCTCAGCGCCGAGTCGCTGGGCCCCGACGAGATGCGCGCTCTCGGCATGGGCGCGCTGCTCGGCGTCGGCGCCGGGAGCTACAACGAGCCCCGCCTCATCGTGCTGCGCTGGGAGCCGCCGAGCCCGGCCCGTACCGACATCCTGCTCGGGCTCGTCGGCAAGGGGATGACGTTCGACTCGGGCGGAATCTCGCTGAAGCCCGCAACCAACATGGAGGCCATGAAGGGCGACATGGCCGGCGCGGCCGCCGTCGTGGCCGGAATCGGCGCCCTCGCCGAGCTCGAGATCCCGCTTCGCGCGATCACCGTCGTGGCGGCCGCCGAGAACATGCCGAGCGGACGGAGCATGCGGCCGGGGGACATCCTCACCGCCGCCAACGGCAAGACGATCGAGATCACAAACACCGATGCGGAAGGGCGCCTCGTGCTCGCCGACGCGCTGTGGTACGCCCGAGAGCAGAGCGCGACGCATGTTGTCGACTTCGCGACGCTGACGGGCGCGATGTCACTCGCTCTCGGCGACCAGTACGCCGGAGTCTTCGCGAACGACGACTCCTGGCGAGACGAGGTCGTGGCCGCGGGCGAGGCGAGCGGCGACTACGTCTGGCCCTTCCCGCTCCATCCGCGCTACCGGCGCCTTATCGATTCGGCGTTCGCCGACATGAAGAACTCTGACCTGCGCCGCCTGGGCGGGCCTGTCTACGCGACGTCATTCCTCGCGGAGTTCGCGGGCGAAGGGCCGTGGGCACACATCGACATGGCCGGCCCGGGGCTGCTCACGTGGCCCCGAGGCGACTACCTCTCGCAGGTCGGCGGCACCGGCTGGGGCGTCCGCCTGATCGCAGCGCTCGCCGGGCGTCTGGTGGACGGCGGGTGAACTTTCAGCTCGAGGAGGAGCACGAGCTCATCCGGCGCACCGTTCGCGACTTCGCCGAGCAGCGCGTCGCGCCCGTCGCCGAGGAGCTCGACCGAGAGCATCGCTTTCCCTACGAGCTCGTGGAGGAGCTCGCGGCGCTGGGCCTCATGGGGCTGCCCATACCGGAGGAATGGGGCGGCGCGGGCGGAGACACGATCTCCTACGCGATCGCGATCGAGGAGCTCGCGCGGATCGACTCCTCCGTGTGTATCACGGTCGCCGCGCACACGTCGCTCGGGACGATGCCGATCCTCCTCTTCGGTACCGACGAGCAGAAGCAGGCCTGGCTGCCCGACCTCGCATCCGGGCGCAAGCTTGCCGCCTTCGGCCTCACCGAGCCCGCGGCAGGGTCAGACGCAGGCGCCACGCAGACACGCGCCGAGCTGCGCGACGGCGAGTGGGTGATCGACGGCTCGAAGATCTTCATCACGAACGCGGGCACCGACATCACCTCCTGCGTGACCATCACCGCCCTCACGGGCGACGGCGAGGTGTCGAACATCGTCGTGCCCAACGGCACCCCCGGCTACGTCATCTCGGAGCCGATGGAGAAGATGGGCTGGCGGGCGTCCGACACGCGGGAGCTCTCGTTCCAGGGGTGCGCGGTGCCCGAGGCGAACCTCCTCGGCGCGCGCGGCCAGGGCTTCCACCAGTTCCTCGAGATCCTCGACGGCGGCCGCATTTCGGTCGCCGCGATGGCCGTCGGCCTGGCGCAGGGCGCCTTCGACCTCGCCGTCGCCTACGCGAAAGATCGGGAGCAGTTCGGCCGGCCGATCGCCGAGTTCCAGGCGGTGCAGTTCAGGCTTGCCGACATGGCGGTGGAGATCGACGCCGGACGGCTGCTCACGTACAAGGCCGCCTGGCTCAAGGATCAGGGACGACCGTTCGGGCAAGAGGCCGCCGTTGCGAAGCTCTACACGGGCGAGGTATCGAACCGCGTCGTCAACCATGCGCTTCAGATCCACGGCGGCTACGGCTTCATGGACGAGTTCGCCATCTCGCGGCTCTACCGCGACCAGAAAATCCTCGAGATCGGCGAGGGCACGAACGAGGTGCAGCGCATGGTTATCGCACGGCACCTTGGCTTGACGTAGCCGTACGAACTTCAAGAAGTACAGCAGGGGCCGGTGGTACGTTCCGGCGGGATGTTCCTGCGCCAGTTCGTCGACGACGACCTCGGCTGCGCGTCGTACCTGATCGGGGACGAAGAGGCGGGCGAGGCGGTGCTCGTCGACCCCGCGTTCGCCATTGAGCCGTTCCTCGACGAGGCCGCCGCACGCGGGCTGCGCGTGACACGCGTACTCGAGACGCACACGCACGCCGACCACGTCTCCGGCCACGGCCGGCTCGCACTCGAGCACGGGCTGCCCGTGTCGTTGCACGCGGACGCGGGCGCTGAATACCCACACGACCCGCTCGCGGACGGCGACGAGATCACCGTCGGCTCGATCGCGGTGCGGACGCTGCACACGCCCGGCCACCGGCCCGAGCACTGCTGCTTCCTCGCCGGCGACGCGCTGCTCACCGGCGACTCGCTCTTCGTAGGCGCCACTGCGCGGCCCGACCTCGCCGTCGAGGCGCGCGCAGGCGCCGAAGGCCTCTTCCACAGCCTGCACCGCCTGCTCGAACTGCCCGACGAAGTGCGGGTCATGCCGGGACACGTGGCCGGCTCGCTGTGCGGCGCGGGTATGAGCGAAGAGCGCTCGTCGACGATCGGGCAGGAGCGCCGCTTCAACCCCGCGCTCGCCCTCGCCACGGTCGACGAGTTCGTGGCCGACTCGGCAGGGATCGCCACGCCGCGGCCACCGAACATGGAGCACATCGTCGAGCTGAACTGCGGTCCCTTCGTCGGATCGACGCCGGCTCTTGGACCGACTGGCCGGAACGGCCATTTCGTGCTCGACGTTCGCGACGGCGACGCCTACGCCGCGGGCCACGTCGCGGGAGCCGTCAACGTTCCTGTCTCCGGATCGTCGTTCGGCACGCGGGCCGGGTTTCTCATTCCGCAGGGTGGAACGGTCGCTCTGCACGCCGACTCGCCGGAGCAGGCCGAGGGTGCCGCCGCGAGGCTACACGCCGTCGGGTTCCTCGAGCTGGTGGGATACCTCGACGGGCCGGAGGCGTCCGGAACGCTCGAGCCTATCGAGCTCGACGAGCTGGAACGGCTTGTCGCGGATCGGTCGGTCGACGTGATCGACGTGCGCGAGCCATACGAGCGCGACGTGGGCTACATCCCAGGCAGTCGCAACATCCCCTACCGCGTCATCGGCGAGTTCGCGGACGACCTCGCAGGCGGCAAGCCCCTCGTCACCGTTTGCGAGACGGGCCCACGAGCAGCCATCGCCGCGAGCGTGCTCGCCGCGGCCGGTCTCAAAGCGCGGCCGGTGCTGCACGGCGGCGTCTACGAGTGGCAGCGCCGCGGGAACCAGACTGTGGAATTCAGGCGCTGTGGAGCTAGCTAACCCGCTCCACGTCGTAGCCCCACCCGCGCATCACTGCCAGCAGCGTCTCGCAGTGCTCATCGTCGCGCGTCGCCAGTGTCAGCCAGATCTCGGTCTCCCCCACGGCGATCGGCGCCCCCTCGCGGCGGTGCTCGACGTCGATGACGTTGATGCGCTCGGCGGTGACGTGATCCAGCAGCTTCTGGAGCTCGCCCGGCCGGTCGGGGACGCGCGTGCGGACGACGAGATAGCGGCCGGCAAGCGTCAAACCGTGTCGCATGACCGATATCAGCGTCGTCGCGTCGACGTTCCCCCCCGAAAGGACGACGGCGACGGGGCCGCTGCCCTCGACACGGCCCGCCAGCAACGCAGCGACGCCGGCAGCCCCCGCCCCCTCGACGACGAGCTTCGTCCGCTCGAGGACGAGCACGATGGCCTGTGCGATCTCCGCGCTCGACACCTCCACCATCGAGTCGAGCCGATCGTCGAGGATCGACCGCGGAAGGTCCCCTAGCTGCTTGACCGCGATCCCGTCGGCGACAGCGAAGCCTTCCGGCGGCGTGCGCACGCCCGCGACGCGAACGTCCGCCCGCGCAAATTCGACGCCGAGCGCGATGCCGGCCGCAAGCCCGCCACCGCCGACGGGCACCACCAGCGTCTCCACGTCCGCGAGCTGCTCGACGACCTCGAGCCCAACCGTGCCTTGCCCGGCGATCACCGCCCCGTCCTCGAACGCGTGGACGTAAACCGCGCCGGTCTCCTCCGCGTGGCGCCGTCCCGTCGCGACGGCCTCCTCGAAGCTCGCGCCCGTCATCTCGACGGCGGCGCCGTAGCTGCGAGTGGCTTCCACCTTCGCCATCGGCGCGTCCTGTGGAACGAAGATCGTCGCCGGCACGCCCGCCTCGCGCGCCCCCCAGGCGACGGCCTGGCCGTGGTTGCCGGCGCTCGCGGCCACAACACCCCGGGCCCTCTCCCCATCGTCGAGAGCGGCGATGCGGTTGACGGCGCCGCGTACCTTGAACGAGCCGGTGCGCTGGAGGTTCTCCGCTTTCAGCCACACGTCGCGCCCGGCGAGTTGCGAGACGGTTGCGGAGCGGACCGTCGG
>JBOGZW010000101.1:0-5145 GCA_050697575.1 Gaiellaceae bacterium
GGGATACGTCGAAGAGGTGAAGCGCTTCCTCGGGCATCCGAAGTTCCTCGGCCTGAAGCTCCATCCGCTCATCGACGGGTACCTCCCGAACGACCCCAGTGTCCACCCGCTCATGGAGCTCCTGCGAGAGCGTGGCGGCCTCCCGGTGCTCGTTCACTCGGGGCACCCGATCTTCACGCTGCCCTGGTCGATCGAAGAGCTCGCCGTGTCGTTCCCGGACGTCCCGCTGGTGATGGCGCACATGGGTCATGGCAACGTCGTCTACATCAACGCCGCCATCGACATCGCCGAACGCAGGCCGAACGTCTACCTCGAGACGTCGGGCATGCCGATGCACACGAAGATCAAGGAGGCCGTCGAGCGGATCGGCACCGAGCGCGTCATCTACGGCTCGGATGCGCCGTTCCACCATCCTGCGGTCGAGATCCTCCGCGTGCAGGTGAGCGGTCTCGGCGCCGAGGAGCTGGAAGACGTGCTACACCGAAGCAGCCACAAGTTGTTCTTCCGAGGCGATGCGGTGGACGCGGAGGAGGTGACGAGCCTGGGAGCGACGGGATGATCCCGACGGCAACGCAGAGTCACCGTTCGACGTACGACCAAGGGAGGAATGATGCGTAGAAGCTCAAGGGTGGCGGGCCTGACGGGCATGGTGCTCGTGGCCGCCACGGCGCTCGTCGTCGTCGCCGGGGGCGCGGCGAGCGGGCAGAAGGTCTCGGAAGTCGGCTTCGCGGCGCCCGAGAAACCAACCGACTACGGCTGGAACCAGCAGGGCCTCGCGGGAGCGAAGAAGGCGGCCGCCGCGACCGGGGCCACGGTGATCGACGCCACCGGGTCGGGCTACGACAACGTCGAGCCGAACCTCCGGCGTCTCGCGCAGCAGGGCGCTGACCTGATCATCGCGCACGCGTCCGGTTACAACTCGGCGGCGCCGGCGGTGGCGCAGGAGTTCAACGTGCCCGTCGTCGTCTGGGACGCCAAGGCGAGCGCCGTCAAGAAGGGGCTCGTCTCGAACGTCCTGACCAGGGCCCAGCAGGGCGCGTACCTGGCTGGGGTGCTCGCTGCGCTGACGACGAAGACCGGCACGCTCGGCATCGTCGTATCCGCGTCCGACGAGAACTGGTTCAAGCAGTCGGGCGGTTACTGTCAAGGCGCCCGCTCGGTCAACAAAGCAGTGAAGTTCAGGTATGGGCGTATCGGCCAGGCCGACTATGCCGACGCTGCGGGTGGCAGGCGCATCACGCGAGCCGTGATCGCCGGCGGCGCGGACGTCGTCTTCGGCATGGGCGACGGCTCGTCGTTCGGGATGATGCAGGCGGTCGAGACGGCCAAGGCCCCGCAGGGCGCGACGAAGGTCTGGTTCATCGACGTCATCGGGGACAAGCGGAAGATCGACAAGAAGGGCGTGCTGCTCTCGTCCGAGCTGTGGGACTTCTCGCCGATCTACACCCGTGCCATCAAGGCCGTGAACGCCGGCACGTTCGGGAGGACGTACTTTCTGGACGCGAAGAACGGTCTCTCGCTGCTCCGGACGAACAAGGCTCCGGCCTCGGCCTGGGCCAAGGTCGCGGCAGCGCAGAGGAAGATCGCCAACGGCTCGATCAAGGTCGTCTCGACGGCCACCGAGCCCGCGGTCAAGAAGTACTGCAAGGCCTAACACCGGTGGGCGGGGCGGCTCGACGGGGCCGCCCCGCAGTCACCGTCCCGCGATGAGCACCGGCAGCCCCACCACAGTCGACGCCCCCGTCGGGAACGACCCCGCGGTCGAGCTCCTCGGGATTACGAAGGCGTTCCCGGGCGTGCTCGCGAACGACGCCATCTCGCTGACGGTCCGGCGGGGGGAGGTGCACTGCCTGCTGGGGGAGAACGGCGCCGGCAAGTCGACGCTGATGAACATCCTCTCGGGGATGCTGCGCCCGGACGCAGGCGAGATCCGCCTCGAAGGGCAGCCGGTCGAGATCCACTCCCCGAAGCACGCGATCGAGCTCGGGATCGGCATGGTCTACCAGCACACGTCGCTCGTCCCGCAGCTGACCGTGCTCGAGAACCTCATGCTGGGCGAGGCGGAAGGGATCCGGCTCAACGCCTCGGCCGCACGGGCAAGGCTGGCCGATCTCGGGGGCTCGATCGGGCTCGACGTCGATCCTTCGGCGTCCACGGGGACGCTCGCTCTTGGTCAGCAGCAGCAGCTCGAGATCATCAAGGCGCTCTGGCGCGGCTCGAAGGTGCTCATCCTCGACGAACCGACGTCGATGCTGACGCCGGCCGGTGTCGCCGAGCTCGAGCAGATATTGACGCGGCTCAAGGCACAGGGGCTCTCGGTCATCTTCATCACCCACAAGCTGCACGAGGCCGTCTCCATGGGCGATCGCGTCTCTGTGCTCAGTCAGGGGCAGCTGGTCGGCGCGATCGAGCCTGACGAGCTGCGCTCCGCGAGCCACGAGAAGCTGCAAGAGCGGATCGTGGGGCTCATGTTCGGCGGCGAGGTGCAGCAGGTGGCTGATGTCGTCGAGCTGACGGACGACCAGGAGTGGCACACCCCCGCGCGGAGGCTCGACGATGCCGAGCCCGCCTTGGAGCTCGAGGACGTCACTGTCGACCCCGAGCGCGGAGAGATCGGCGTCCGCGACGTATCGCTGCGCGTGCGCCAAAGCGAGATCATGGGCATCGCAGGTGTCGACGGGAATGGCCAGCGCGAGCTTGCCGAGGCGATCGCGGGCCAGAGGCACCTCGCGGGCGGCGACATCCGGCTCTTCGGTCACTCGATCGCGCGCTTCAAGGTCGCCCAGCGGGAGAAGCTCGGACTGCGCTACGTGACCGACGATCGCCTGTACGAGGGCACAGTGGGCTCGCTCTCGGTAGCGATGAACGTCGTGCTCAAGCAGATCGGCAAGCCGCCGTTCTGGGTACGTGGCCGGATCCGCTACGTGGCGATCGTCGAGAAGGCGCGGGAGGTGATCTCGCGCTTCGACATTCGCACGCCGAGCCCGGAGACGCGTGTCGCCGCTCTCTCCGGCGGCAACGTCCAGAAGGTCGTGCTCGCGCGCGAGCTGTCGTTCGACCCCAAGGTGGTCCTCTACAGCAAGCCGACCTACGGGCTCGACGTCAAGACGACGAGAAGCGTGCGCCAGACGATTCGCGAACAGGCGCAGGCGGGTGTGACGTCGATCGTCCTCTCCACGGACCTCGACGAGCTGCTCGATATCTGCGACCGCATCGCGGTGCTGTCGCGCGGCCGCATCGCCGGCGTCGTCGACAACGGCCCGGCTGCTCAGCAGCGGGTGGGTGCGCTGATGGTCGGAGGGACGACCTCGTGACTGAGACGACGGCCGCCGCCGAGCTACGCGGGGGGCGTCCCGAGAAGTCGGCGGGGCGGCCGGCATGGCTTGACCGTGCGGGCGACTTCCTCGTTCGCTCGATCCTGCCGCTCGTGCTCGCGCTCGGGACGGGCGCGATCATCCTGTGGGCGATAGGCGTCGACCCGGTCCAGTACTACAAGGACGTCTGGTCCGGGGGCTTCGAGTTCGCGGCCTGGCAGGACACGGCCATGCGGGTCGCGCCGCTACTGCTCATCGCCGTCGGCCTGATCGTCGTCTTCAAGGCGGGGATCTGGAACCTCGGCATGGATGGGCAGTTCCTGCTCGCTGCGGCCGTCATCGCCGGTATCGGCCCGCGGCTGGAGCACCACCTGCCGAACGCGGTCAACCTCGTGTTCCTGTTTCTCGTCGCCGGCGCCGTCGGCGCGGCCTGGACGATCGTGCCCGCGTTGCTGAAGGCCCGCTACGAGCTCAACGAGATCATCACGACGCTGATGATGAGCTTCATCGGCATCAACCTCGCCCAGATTCTCGTCAAGGGGACGTTCCAGGACCCGACGACGACCACGCCACAGACACGCGCCTTCGACTTCTCGGCGCTACTGCCCTCGATTCCGGGCACCGAGTCGATTACGCGGCGCTGGCCGGGCATACACGTGGGGGTGCTCGTCGCCGTGGCGGCGGCGATCGTCGTCTGGTTCATGATGAGCCGCACGTCGTTCGGGCTCCGTCTGCAGGTGCTCGGAGCGTCTACCCGCTCGGCACGGCACATGGGGCTCGACGTGCAGCGGCTGATCGTGGTCGCCTTCCTTCTGTCGGGGATGTTCGTCGGCTTCGCGGCGGCGACCGAGATCCTCGGCGTCAAAGGCTATGTCCGCGCCGACTGGAACCCGGCCTTCGGCCTGTGGGTCGTGCCGCTGGTGTTCCTCGCGAGGCTGCACGCGATCGGCGTCATCCCGTATGTCGTCGCGCTGTCGCTCGCCTCCATCGGCGGCGACTACGCCGCCCAGAACGCCGGTCTCACGTCGAAGTTCACCCTGCTGCTCGTAGGCCTCACCCTGATCTTCATGGCGCTCACCGAGTGGATCGCCAGGCGCGCCGAGCGGAGCGGTAGCTACTTGCCAGGTCGCCGCACTGTGCGGCGCCGCTCGCGAGAGGTGAAGGCTTGACAGGTCTGGTCGCTGCCTCCGGCGCGTTCTCCGAGGCCGCGCTCACGGCGCTGGTCGCGGGCGCAGTCCTCGCCGGCGCGCCGCTGATGTTCGCGGCGCTCGGCGAGCTCGTCTCGCAGCGCGCGGGCGTACTCAACATCGGCCTCGAGGGGATGATGCTGATCGGTGCGTACGCCGGGTTCGTGGCGGCGTATCACGGCGGCAGCGAGTGGTACGGCTTCGCCGCCGGCATGGCGGCCGGCGCGGGCGTGTCGCTGCTGATGGTGCTCTTCTGCGTCCGCTGGGGTCTCGACCAGATCGTGATCGGCATCGGCATCACGTTGCTCTGCGAGGGAGCGACGGCGCTCATCTTCGAGGCCGAGTTCGCGGAGAGCCGGCCGACGCTGGGTGCCGTCGACAAGGTGGCGATCCCCGGTGCCTCGGAGATCCCGATCGTGGGCGGCAAGGGCGAGTCCGACGGCAGCCTCTTCACGCAGCCTTTCGTCGTCTACCTCGGTCTGGGGCTGGCCGTCCTCCTCGCTTGGATGCTGCGGCGAACGCACATGGGGCTGAACGTCCGTGCCGCAGGCGATGCGCCGGGGGCGCTCGACGCCGCCGGCGTGAGCGTGTTCGCGACACGTTCCTTCGCGGTGCTGTTCGCGGGAGCGATGGCCGGTCTCGGC
>JBOGZW010000102.1:0-5118 GCA_050697575.1 Gaiellaceae bacterium
GCGCACGACTCGTCTCAGGCACTATCGCGACCGCATCGCTGAGCTCACTGGCGCCGACCTCGATGCTGACGGCGGCCGTGAGAACCGAGCCCTTGACCGCTTCGTCGTTGCCGATCTCTGTCGCCCTTTGCCTTTCGAGGACGGGACCTTCGATGTCGTGTACTCGAACTTCGTCATCGAGCACCTTTCGCGCCCTGAAGCTGCATTCGGGGAGTGGCGGCGCGTTCTCGCCGTGGGTGGCGCCCTCATCGTCGTGACGAGCAACCGCGCTAACCCGTTGCTTGCTGCAGCGGGACTTCTTCCAGGACGAACGCGGCTTACGTTGAAGCGCCGCGGTGCCGGGGCAGTGGAGCGTGACGTCTTCCCGACGCTGTACCGGGCGAACACGCCCGAACGGCTAGCGTCGCTGCTCGTCGAAGCAGGATTCGAGGCGGTCGCCACGTCTTACGTCGCCACACTCCACCGCTACGCAGCTCGCCTTCGTCCACTCGACAGCCTGCTCCGGCTTTGTGAGCGGATTCTTCCTGAACGGCGACGCTCGACCATCGTCGCCTGGTACCGAGCGGTCTAACTGGTGTCCGCACGACGGCGGACGTCATGAGGGCCGGTCACCTGATGGCAGCAGGCCGGGCGCACATGGCTCGGCCTGCTGCCTCGGGATGAAGCTCTGTCGCCTACTTGAACTTGCCGGGCGGGACGTGTAGCGCGAACAGCTGCCCCTCCTCGACGAGCTCTTCATCGGAGCTGACCTTGTGAACCTGGGCGTCCGCGAGGAACGTCCCCTCGCCGAGGATCGACGAGGCGTCGATGATCCCGGACGACTCCTCGTCCTGCGTCACGAATGCGGAGCCGCCCGGCGCAAACCGGTCGGGATCGAACTGCGCGATCTCGGTGACGCTGTCCGACTCCGGGGAGTACTGCCAGATGCGGGCGAGATACGCTTGGTTACCCGGGTCCTCCTGAAGGAGAACACGCCCGCGTGAGTCGACCGTGATGTTGTCGAACATGTGGTGGTCCCCTTCGTTGTCCTCGAGGAGCATGTCGATCGTGCCGCCGAGGGCAGGGTTGTTCACGTCGGTGAACGTCAGCCGCCATAGGCGACTTTCGGTTGTGAAGCTCGCCGTCGCGACGAAGTAGAAGACGTTCGGGTCCCGCGTGTCCCATGCACCGTTCTCGGGGCGGAGGAACTGCGTTACGTTCCCGTTGCTCGCCGTCTGCAGCTGGGCACCTGTCAAGTTCGAGACGTTGCCGAAGCTGTAGAGCGTGAATGGGCCACTCGGGATCCCGTTCGCCGCCTCCTCGGTGAGCGTGCTGCTGACCCTGATGCCGTAGAGCGAGCCGTTCGTGAGGCCTGCCTTGTCGACGGGGCTTCCGGCGTCCGTCTTCGTGCCGACGTAGACGTAAACCTCACCGATTGGCGAGCTGTCGTCGAGGCCGACGACGACCGTCTTAGCGCCACTGGCCGGCGAGGCGACGGAGTTCTCCCATGAGAACTTCCCAAGGCGCGGGAGCTCCCAGCTCGTGCCGTTGAGCGCGTGAGCAAAGCCTCGTCCTTCCGCTCCGACCTCCTCGCCGTCCATGAAGAGGCGGCCGTCGTAGCCCAGGCTGCCGCTCCAGAACGCCGACTTCTCGGGCAGGTCAGCTGAGCAGAGTCGAGCCATGGCGATGCCCGAGGCGGGTGCGTTGTACGAGCTCGTACCCGTGTTCCACGTGGCCACTTCCTCGATCAGGTCCTCTCCGCTGAGAACCTCGAGCGAGCCTTTCTGGATCGTCCACTTCGAGACGAACGCTCCGTTCGCGCCGTGAGCGCGGACGATACCCAGGCCGGCCGGGATCTCGTGGTTGAGGAGCAAGGTAAACGTCCCGTTGCCGTTGTCGAAGGCGCCCAGGCCGTCCGGGATCCCGATCATGCGGTAGGGGTCGCCGTTCGGCTTGTCGTTCACCGAGTCACCAACCGTGAGAATCGACTTCGTCACGACTCCTGCCTCCGACGGCAAGACGTACGGAGCTTCCGAGCTGCTGGGGCCGCTTTGGGCACCAGGAGCAGCGAGGGCGGTAGCCGCAGCCGCGCCGGCTGCGAGCATCGCGAGGGTGAATACGCGGAGCTTGTGCACAAAGACCCCTTTGGTTGCCGATGTTTCGGCCGATGCTCGTGGCCACAAAGGCGTACGGGGCAACGACCTGGTGTCGAGGGGTGAAAAACGTGTGAGAGTGAGGCGCCGCCGGGCGCCGAGGAACCCGGCGGCGCTGTTGCGCTCCTAGATTCCGGGCAGCTTCACGAGGATGAGCTGTCCGCCTTCCTTCTTGAACACGTAGTCCTGGCCGTTGGGGACGCCGAGCACGTCGGGCCCGTCGGCCTTCGCGACCCAGTACGAGTGCGCCTGGATCGTCAGGAAGAACGCCCCTGGGCCGAACGCCGCCGAAGCATCGACGATGCCGCTCGACTCCCAGTTGCCAAGCCTTGTAGCGGACGCGACGTCGACGTCGATCGCTCCGGCCGCCGCGTTGGTGTTCTCGTCGAGCGCCTGGTTCACCTCCAGTAGCGCGACCTTCGATGCGTCTGGGTCCGCCGCCCCGAGCGGCACGCTCCAGAGCCTTGCAGGCGTGTCCAGCGGATCGCGAGGCAGGTCGTACTGGTTGGCCGAGCTCGGGTCCTCCGTGACGAGCAGGTTGCCGTTCCACGTCGTCTCGAGGTTGTCCGGCTGGTGGATCTCGTTGAACGAGAGCGCAGGGTCCCCCAACCTGCCGGTGGGATTGTCGTCGCCCTGGACGAGGATCGAGATCTCGGCCTCGGTAGGCGTCCCGGTGCCGTTCGGGTCGAGCACCATCTTGTAGATGCGTCCATTTGTCGACTTTGTCAATGGGGCGGCTGCGCCCGTCTCTGCGCGGCCGGAATCGGCGATGTAGACGATGTTCGGCGTATTCTTGTCGTAGGCGATGTCCTCGAGGCGAATGAAGTCGAAGACATTGTTGCCCGAGACAGACGGGTCGTTCGCCACATCACCCCACTGGTCGAGCACCCACTGCGGCCCATCCGGCGGGAGCGATGGCCCACCCGACGGCGGCGGGTAGCCGGGGAAGTCAACCGCCCGAGTCAGCTCATGGCTGTCGTCGGCGTCCTTGCCCTTTGCGATCTCTTCGGGCACCTCGACGAACTCCCCGCTGATCGTCTCCTCGGGCTGGAGGTCGAAGTAGTCGTTGTCCGTGCCGTCGGCGCGGAACGAATACAGCGTGCCCTCGTCGGCCCACAGCTCGTCGCTGTCAGCCGCCTTGTACATGTACAGCTGGGAGGATGACGGTGCGTTCGTCTGGAACGTGTCGTCGCCGGAGAGCACCACGATCTCGTCGAAGCTTGGAACGGCGACGCTGTTCTCGTGGTTATGCCGCCCCATGCCGTAGATGGGCTTGGTCTTGCCGCTCTTCACGTCGTGTGCGACGACGACGCCCGCTTGCTCAGCACCGGGCGAAGCGGGCGCGATGTACGTCGGGCCCGGCCAGGCAGTACCCGTGCGGTAGACCCAGTCCTGCGCCTCCTCGTTCGTTAGGAGGATGTCGCGGTCGAAGCCTTCGACGGCGGTCGCGAGGAAGTTCGAGCAGAAGCGCTGGTAGTTCTCGAGGCTCGCGATCGCCTTGGAGGCGTGTGTGATGCTCTTGGTGTGCTGGTTGAAGTTCAGCTGGCTGACCTCGGAGTTCGTGAAGTCGTTCTGGTTGGCCTCGCCGCCGGCCCACGGAGCGCCGAACGGAAACGGCACGGTCGATGTCTCGTGGTTGACGAAGACGTCGGCGCGGCCGTTGCCGCGGGGGTAGACCGCGACGCCGTCCGGGATCGACTCGAACGTGTACCCGCCCGGCATCGTGTCGCCGACCGAGATGATCGCGTCGGCTGTCGAGCTTGCCGGCGCGTTCGAAAGCAGCGTCACCATCGGCGCCTGTGCCGTGTTGTAGCCGGCCGCCGAAGGGCCACCTGACGCAACAGTCGCCAGGACGGCGGCTGCCGCCGCCGTCGCTATCACCGCAGGGACAATTGATCGTCGTCTGAACATGCGCTCCCTTCCTGTGAGCTATCGCGCGGACGCTACTACGCCTACCCGGTCTCCGGAAGAAGAATGTCCAGCAAATGGCGCGGTTCGCGCCTAGTCGGCATTGCGCCTGAGGTGTCGCGCTTCTTCACGTCGATCGCGCCGGGATCGGTCAGGACGCGCAGCCGCCCATCGCGGATCAGCTGCTCGTCGACGCCGCCGAGCCGACCTGCAAAGACGGTGTACACGGGGACGCCGAGCGCGACCGCCTCTCTGTTCATCGTGCCGCCCGCCGAGATGACGAGGTCGGCGGCCGCGATGAGGCTCTGCGCGTCCACGGCCCGCTCCGGGACGATGACGGATGGAAGCGCATCCTCGAGCAGATGCGCGCGTTGCTCGAGCGTGCGCGGGAGGACGACAGCGTGCACGTCCTCGCGCCGTCCGAGCCTCTTGAGCGTCTCCGAGAAGACCGCATTGCCGCTGCGGTGGTAGAGGGCGAAGTCGGCCGGGGGACGGAGGACGGCGAGGATCCGGGCGGGGTCGACGCCGAGGCTCCCGGGGACGTCTGGGTCCGGGTTGAAGTCGGCGAGGTAGTACTCCTCCTTCAGGCCTGGATAGCGCGCGAGCTTCGGCGGCCGCAGCCCGTAACGCCGGAGGCGCTCCACGGGAATAGCCTCGGGAACGACCACGCGCGTCGCGGCGCGTGCGCCGAGCTGGTGCTGCGCGAGCGCGAACTCGTAGTCGAACGTCGTCGTCGAAGGGATCCGGAGGCGGCGGGCCGTCAGCGTGAGGTCGTACGAGGCATGCGAGAGCGCCGCGTCGAAGCGCCGTGGCATGGCCCACTGCTGCAGTTGCCGAAGCCGCGACGCCATCGCGCGCGTCTTCCCGAGCCGCGACCGTCCGCCGTGAACTCCGACGATCGTCGCGTCGATGCCATGGAGCTTGAGCAGTTGCTCGGTCTGGGCGAATGCGCGCGCCGTTACGTCGACCTCGTGCCCGTCCTCCTCGAGCAAGCGGATCAGCGGGCGAAAGAAGGGCACGTGCGGCGAGTTCGTGATGTCGATCCAGACGCGCATGGCCTGGCGACTCTACTCAGACC
>JBOGZW010000103.1:0-5091 GCA_050697575.1 Gaiellaceae bacterium
CATGAAGGTCGACATCGAGGTCGCGCGGAGCTCCGATGCGGAGGATCTCGCGCAGGCGCTGACCGCTCAGGGCATGCAGGCCGACGTGCTCACGGAGCCGGATCGCGTGACCGTTACGGCCGACGATATCGCGCTCGTCGAGCACGCCGTCGAGGGCTGGGCGGCCGAGCGTGGACTGCCCTTCGTGCCGCTCCAGGTGGACGGGCAGCACGTCGTGCTGTCGCCACCAGGCTCGTAGGGCTCATGGAAGTAGAGGGCACGAAGGCAGACGAGATTGCGCTCACGCTCGAGGACGACATCGTCTCGGGCCGGGTCGAGCCCGGTGAGGTTCTCCGGCAAGAGCAGCTCTCCGATCGCTTCGGCGTCAGCCGGACGCCGATCCGCGAGGCGCTGCGGCGGCTGTCCGCCCAGGGCCTCGTCTCGTTCACGCCGAACCGCGGCGTGCGCGTGCGGACGCTGTCGCGGGAGGAGTTGCGCGAGGCGTTTCTCGTGCGTTCCGAGCTCGAGGGCTTGGCCACAGAGCTCGCCGTGCCGCGAATGACGCCCGCGCGGCTGGCGGAGCTCGATGCCGCGGAAAAACGCTTCTCCGAGCTCACGCTCTCCCTCCGCGAGAAGGCAAGGAGCGGCGTCGAGGACAACGCGCTTGCCATCGAGTGGATGCGGGCGAACTACGGTTTTCACGACGTCATCTACGCGGCGGCCGAGACGCCGTACCTCGAGCGGCTGGCGAAGAGCGCGCGGAGGACGTTCGTCGGCCAGATCACGTGGGTGGCTCGGGCAGAGCTCGACGAGCTCTACGGCAGGAACGACCGCGAGCATCGGGCGATCCGGGAGGCGATCGCAGCCGGGAGCGCCATGGGGGCGCGCATGCTCGCCCGAGAGCACGTCCTCCACTCGTGGGAGCTGCTCGACGCGATCCTCGACCACGTCCAGGGCCGCGAGCCCGCTCTCCGCTCGGCCTAGACGACGCGTCACGCCGCGGCGCGATCGACCGCGGTTAGGCTCACGCCATGGCTCTCGTCAGCGCGCGGGGACTGGCGAAGTCCTACGGCTCGGTACGCGCGCTCGACGGCGCGACGTTCGAGATCGGCGAAGGAGTCACCGGGCTACTCGGCTCGAACGGCGCCGGCAAGACGACGTCGCTGAAGCTCTTCATGGGTCTGATCAAGGCGGACCGCGGCATGGTCGAGGTGCTCGGCGCCAACCCCTGGGCGTCGCCCGACTACCGGGCTCGGATCGGATACGCGCCGGAGCACGACTGCCTGCCGCGCAACGTCTCTGCCGCCGAGTTCCTCGCCTACCTCGGCGAGGTCAGCGGCCTGCCACGGACGGCCGCCCGCCTGCGCGCGTCGGACGTCCTCCGGCACGTCGGTCTGTTCGAGGAGCGGTACCGCCCGATCGGTACCTACTCGACCGGGATGAAGCAGAAGGTGAAGCTCGCGCAGGCGCTCGTCCACGATCCCGTCGTCGCATTCCTCGACGAGCCGACCGCCGGGCTCGACCCCATGGGCCGCCGCGACATGCTCGAGCTGATCCGCCACGTCGGCCGCGAGTTCGGGATCAGCATCGTCATCTCGACGCACCTGATGGGTGACGTCGAGCGGACGTGCGACGCGGTCGTCGTCCTCGATGCCGGGCGCGTATTGCGAACGGGCGCGGTGTCGGGCCTGACGGAGGAGACGGAGACGGTGCTGGTGGACGTCGTCGACGCGGCCGACACGCTGGCGGTCGCGCTGGAACGGCGCGGGCTCACGGTGCGGACCGACGGCAACCGTCTGACGCTCCCACAGGTCTCGAGCGATGACTACGACACGCTTCGCGATGCTATCGTCGAGACGGACGTTCTCCTGTACCGGCTCGCGCTCGAACGCCACACGCTGGCCGACGTCTTCACTCCAGCGCAGGAGGCGACCGGGGACGGGAGCGCCGAGCAGCCATGAGCACCCTAGGCCCTGCGGAGATCTTCGACCTCGGCTACCAGCCCTACGAGGGCGAGCGGAGAGGTCGATGGCCACGTCGCCGCGCCATCTGGCGCGACGGCATCCGCACGTCGCTCGGGCTCGGGCGCGGCACGGCCGCGAAGATCGGACCCTGGCTGCTCATCGGGCTCGCGCTCGTGCCGATGGTCGTGCTCGTCGTGCTTGCGGCGTTCCTCGGCTCGGTGCCGACGAGCCCCGACGACTTCGAGCTCCCGTCGTACGCCGAGTACTTCGACTTCGCCCTCGTGCCGCTTGGACTGTTTGCGGCCGTCGTCGCGCCACTCCTGCTCTGCCCCGACCGACGCGATGGCGTGCTCTCGCTGTACGCCGCGCGGCCGATCACGCCGCGTGACTACATCAGCTCGCGCTGGGCGGCGTTCTTCACCGTCGCCTTCCTCGTCATCTGCGTGCCGGAGCTGATCCTCTTCGTCTGGAACGGGCTGGACGCAGCTGACCTCGGATCGTGGCTCGAGGACAACTGGGACATCCCGCCGCGGTTCCTGCTGGCGAGCGTCACTGTTGCCGCCGCCTACACGACGCTCACGCTCTTCGTCGCGTCGTTCACGGCCAGGCGCGCGTACGCGACGATCGCCACCCTGGCTGTCCTCTTCATCGGGTCGGCGATCGGTGGCATCGCCGAGGAGAGCTTCCAGGGAGGTGTGGCCGACGCGCTCTCGCTCGCTGCGATCCCGCAGGTGCTGACGGACACCGTGTACTGGATCTTCGGAGACCCGCTCGACGACCGGCCCGTCTCCGCGTCCGTGTCCGCGCTCTGGCTCGCCGGCGTGACCGTCGTGCTCGGCGCCTGGCTCCTGCGACGCACGACATCGCTAGTTCGCGGATGACGGAGGCGCCTTCGCCGCCGTCCATCGCCGTCGACGCCGTGTCGAAGTGGTTCGGCGGCGTAGTGGCCGTGAGCGACGTTTCGCTGGCCGTCGAGCCGGGCGTGACCGCGCTGTTGGGGCCGAACGGGGCGGGCAAGACGACGCTCCTACGCACGATCGCCGGCTTGACCGCGCCGTCCCAGGGGCAGGCCAGCGTGTTCGGGGAGCCGATCCGCGGCAACTCGCGCCTCTATCGCCGGATCGGCTACATGCCGGAGCACGAATCGGTGTACGACTTCCTCACAGGGCGCGAGTTCGTCGAGCTGAGCGCACGGCTCCAGGGCATGGCCGATCCTCGCGCGGCGGCAACACAAGCCATTGAGACTGTCGCCCTCACCGAGGCGGAGAACAGGAAGCTACGCGGGTACTCGCGCGGCATGCGGCAGCGTGCGCGTCTCGCAGCCACGCTCGTCCACGACCCCGAGTTGCTGCTGCTCGACGAGCCGTTGTCCGGCACCGACCCCGTGCAGCGCCTTCACCTGGGCAACGTGATCGGCCGGCTGGGCGAGGAGGGCCGCACGATCCTCGTGTCGTCACACATCCTCGAGGAGGTCGAGCTCCTGGCCGACCGCATTCACCTCATGGTCGGCGGGAAGCTCGCCGCGAGCGGGGACTTCCGCGCCATCCGAAAGCAGCTCAACGACCGGCCGTTCGTCGTCCGCATCGACACGACGGACGCGCGCGCGCTCGCGGCCGGCCTGCTCGAAGCGGGCGCAGTCGAATCGGTCGAGATCGACGCCGAAGGCCGCTTGCGCGTGCGCTCGCGAGACGTCTCGCTCCTGCAGCGATCCGTCCCCGCGGTCGCACAGCGGCTCGGGACGCGCCTCCTCCGCGTCGAGCCTCTCGACGACTCCCTCGAAAGCGTCTTCGAGTACCTGGCCCAAGGGTGAGCCGATGAGAGCCGTCTTCATCCTCACCGTCCGCCAGCTCGCGGGCAGCCGCCGCTGGTGGCTCGTGCTGGGGCTGACCGCGCTGCCCATCCTCGCGTCGGCGCTCTTTCGCGTCGCCGAGACCACGACGACGCCGCGCGAGTACGCCGACGACATCACGGCGTCGCTCGTCGCGTCGGCCATCCTCCCGCTCGTCATGCTCCTGCTCGGGGTCGCGGCATTCGGCAACGAGGTCTCAGACCGGACGCTCGTCTACCTCACGACGAAGCCGCTCGCCCGCTGGCGGATCGTCGCGCCGAAGGCCGCAGCGACGCTCCTCGTCGGCGGCCTGCCGGTCGCGATCAGCGGAGCTGTTGCGATCGCCGTCATCGAGGACGGAGACCTCAAAGGGGCCATGGCGACCGCAGGCGGCCTGTTGGCCGGCGCCGCCGCCTACACGGCAATCTTCATGTGGGCCGGTCTCGCCCTGCGACACGCGCTCGTAGCCGGGCTCGTCTACGTCTTCGTGTGGGAGGCGGTGCTCGCCGCGTACCTCGACGGGATCCGCTTCCTCAGCGTGCGACGCTTCGCGCTCGCCGTCGTCCACGCGCTCGACGCCGACCGGCTCGCGACCGTCGACGTCACCCTCAGCGCCGGCGCAGGCATCGTCGGGGTCACGCTCGTTGTTGCCGGCTTCGCCGTACTCGCCGTGCGGCGGCTGCGGCGCATGGACGTGCCCTAGTAGGAGTTCGTACACTGCATGGGTGAGGCCTGCGCTCCTCTCGAGCGTCGTGCTGGCCGGCCTGGCGCTCTTCGCCGGCGCCGCGAGCCCCGCGCCTACTCAGAACTGCAAGCCGACGCCCGAGGATGCGTTCGGACCCTTCAGCCGGATCTCGCCGCCCCTGCGCGCGAAGATCGGCACCGGTCACGTCCTGACCGGCGTCGTGCTGTCGGTGCTCGACTGCAAGCCGATCCGCGGCGCCCGCGTCGAGTTCATGCAGGCGAACAAGCGGGGTGTCTACACGCGCGCGGGGAGCGGCTCGGTGCTGACGAACGCCGCCGGCCGCCTTCGCTTCGAGGGGCCACGTCCAGTCTCGTACGAAGGCCGGCCGGGGCACATTCACATTCGCGTCGTTGCGAAGTTCCACGAGATGCTGCTCACCCGCTACGAGCCGCGCGGCGCGCGGCGCGGGACGCTCCGCCTCGTGCTCATGCCCCAGCAGGTCTAGGCCGACTCTTCGGCCAGCTCTTCGTACTCTTCGACGCCGCTCGTGACGAGCGTCGGCTTCAGGCCCTTCGAGATCGTCTCCTTCGTGATCACGCACTTGGAGACGTCCTTGCGCGAGGGGAGCTCGAACA
>JBOGZW010000104.1:0-5012 GCA_050697575.1 Gaiellaceae bacterium
GTGCCGTTCGCTTCGGTCACGTCGTCGAGCGCGACCCAGCAGGTGAGGTACGGCCGATGAGAGTAGGGGATGAAGCCGGAGTCCTGGTGCCAGCCGAACTTCATCCCGCGCTCGGCGGCCTTCATGACGTACTGCTCGTTGAACAGGTAGACGGTATCGCCGAGCGCCGCCTGGGCGACCTCCGCCATCAGCTCCGAGAACAGGAACCGGCGCACCGCGGGGCTCGCCCCATACGCGTGGAGGAAGTAGCGGCTACCGCGGTGGTCGAGGTCGAGCGTATCCACGCCGAGCCGATCCATCTCGCGGTCGCGCTCGTCGATGAACCGTTGACATTCGCCGCGCAACTCTCGAGATCGCCCGTGCTCAGGACGGCCTCGAGCACGAAGAAGCCTTCGTCGCGGAGTCGACGGACGTGTCGAGGTAGGTCGGCCCGGAGACCGCCACCGCGTTGACCGGGGACGACCGACTGGATTCTCGAGGCGGTGTTGACGACGTCCCCGGTGATGCTGCCCTCGCCCTCTTCGGGGCGGGCGCCCGGCGCCGCCGGTCTCGCCCATGTCGATCCCGATACGTCTAGGCCAGCCATTAGAAGGCGACGAGCGTCGCGGCAACTTGGTACCGGATTTGGTACCGGTCTCAGCGGACCCAACTGGATCTAACTGGACGGAAGCGGGACGAAACCCCGCTTCCGTACGCAGCTGGACCGTGCTGGGTAGACCTTCAAAACCGGTGAGGTCGTGTAAACCACGGCTGGGTAGGTTCGACTCCTGCGCCGCTCCGTCGAGCCTCCTCCCGCCCCACGGACACCTGTCTACGGCGTGGTGGGCTTCGGCTTCGGCGTCGCCATGCTCTCGCGCTCGATCGCTCCCTCGCCGGGCAGCCACTCGAGCCAGGAGGGCAGATACCAGAGCCGCTCGCCGACGAGGCGCAGGCTCGCCGGGAGCAGGAGCAGTAACACCACGGTCGCGTCGATGAAGACGACGGCCCCCAGCGTGAACCCGAACTGCTGGATCGCGAAGAAGCGGGTGAACGCGAAGGTGAGTGCGACGGCGATCATGACCACGGCCGCCATGAGCACCGTTCCCGCAGCCGTCCGGACTGCCTCGTCGACGGATTGCGCGGTCGACAGTCCGCCGTCGTGGGCCTCCTTCACGCGGCCGATGGCAAAGCAGAGGTAGTCCATGGAGATGCCGAACGTGATCGTGAAGACGAAGAGCGGAAGCCAGGCCTCGATGATCCCCGTCGCCTCGAAGTTCAGCAGACCCTCGAGCGCCCAGCCTTCCTGAAAGACGAGCTCGAGCAGGCCGTACGCCGCGCCGACCGCGAGCGTGTTCAGGACGACGGCGATGACACCGATCAGGAGTGACCGGTACAGCGCGACCAGTACCACGAAGGACGTCAGCAGCACGAAGGCGAGCGTGATCGGCGTCTTCGCGCTGACGTGGTCCTTGAAGTCGGCCACGCTGGCCGTCGCTCCACCCGTCAGAACCTGCTCGACCGGAGCGTCTTCGAAGGCCGACGGGATCAAGTCGTCTCGAAGGGCCGTCCGCGCAGATATCGCCTCGTCGTCGCCGATGTCTGCGTTGACCGGTATCCCGACCACTTCCGTGTCACCGGCGTCGTTGAAGCGCGTCGTGATCGGAGAGCCGAACAGGCTCGCCCGTCCGGCACGCAGCGCCTGCTCGTCCTCGCGTGCGACGGCGGCCTCGAGGTCGGCGACTGCCTGCTGGATGCGAGGGTCGAAGACGTTCTCGTTTCGTCCTGCGTCGACGACGACATCGATCGGCGACGAGAGGCCGAGAGTGAAGTTCTCCTCGAGTGCGACGAAGGCTGCCTTGGACTCGACCTCGTCGCTCAGGCTGCGTGCTCCGTTGGAGCCGAGGTTGATGCTGAACATCGGGACGGCCAGCGCGATCAGGGCGGCGCCCGCGATCGCCGCCACCGCGGCCGGCCACCTGGACGCGACGGCGACGATCCGGCCGGCGATGGGATTCAGCGGACTGTCGTCGCCGGCGAGCGGATGCTTTCCCACCAGCGGTAGACGGAGCCTGTTCAGCGCGTTTCCGGTGCTGGCCGGTAGCAACGTCATCGCAACGGCGCCGGCGAGGAGGATGGTGACGATCGCGCCCAGGCCCAAGCCCGTGAAGACGGGATCCCGGACGAACAGCATCCCGCAGAGGGCGATCACGGTCGCCGTCATGGCGATGAAGACGTTCCGTCCGGCCGTATTCCAGGAGGTGAACACGGCCTCCGGAGTCGTACCTTCTTCCCGCCGAGCTGTGCGGAAGCGCGTGAGGAGAAAGAGCCCGTAGTCCACCCCCGCCCCGAGTCCCATCAACAGCACCACCTCGATGTACGACTCCTCGAGCGGGAGCGCCTGGCTGACGATCGCGAGCACCCCGAGGGTGACGACGATTCCGAGGTAGGAGAGCAAGATCGGCACGAGCGCCGCCAGCACCGTCCCCATTGTGAGGAGCATGATCACGAGCGTGAGCGGCGTCGAGACGAGCGCCGCCCTGCCGAAGTCCTCGTTGATGAGCCTCGTCACCTGCTCCGTCTGCGAGGCGTCACCACCGACGAGGATCCGGAACTCCGCGTGCTCGGCCTGCCACTCGGCGACGGTGTCAGTGACCCGGTCGACCTCCTCGACGGCGGCCGGCGCGGTCGACGCGGCGGAGGCGTCGAGCTCTCCCTCGAGTGCGACGCTCGCGAAGGTCACGTCCCCGGATCCTTCCCGGATGGCGACGAACGGCGAGGCGTTGCGGGGAGCCCCGATGTCGTAGTGCGTGAGTGTCGAGGCTACGACACGTGTGCTCGTCGTCACGTCGGTTCCGGCCGCGGTCGTCGTCCGTTCCGCACGGAGGCGGCGGAGCGCGCTCATCAGACCGACGACCGTGTCCTGGTACGACCGATCGTCGACGGTGAGCGTCGGGTGCTCGAAGATGACGAGCTCGGTCGGCGCCCGCGCCACCGTTCCGAAGCGCTCCTCCTGCAGCTCGAGCGCCTTGCCGAAGTCGCCCTTGCCGCCACCCTCGACGTCGGTGTTGGCACCGACCCCGGCCAGGACTGCGATCGAGCCCAGGAACACCAGGACACCCGCTGAGAGCACGATCCAGCGGTGTCGCACGGCCCAGGCGCCGACGCGTGCCGTGAAGAAGACGCTCACGCCCTCATCTCCGGTAGACGCGCCCCACTCGTCACTCGGGAAAGATCACGGCAAGTTGTCCCTTCCTGACCTGGCACACCGCGAGGCCCAGGTCGCGAGCACGCTCGTCGAGCGCGGTTTCCTCGGTAGTGCGATCACCGTCGACGTCGAACGCGACGTGCCCCGAGAACCCGTCCTCCACGCTCGTCGATCGCACCGCTCGGCGCAGTGCGCCGGGATCGATCGTGAGCGAGCCGTCGGGCTGCGGCTTCGCAACCTCGGCGATCGCCGAGAGCAGGATGCCGGCCGCATCGGCGTAGTGGGTAACGAACGCAGCAGTCGGCTCGGACCCGTGCAGGCGACGGAACTCGCCCACGAACTCGTCGGCCAGATCGAGCGAACAGCCGCCGAAGTAGACACCCTCCGCCAGCTCAGGCCCGACCGGGCCCACGAAGTCCCGCACTGATGCCGCCGCGTCGCCCGCGCCGAAGGGGCCCTTGTAGCCGGCGTCGCGAAGCTGACGATAGAACAGCGCCGCCTCGGGATTGAAGCCGGCAAACCCGACGAAGTCGGGGTTCGCTCGGGCAACCTTCGCCGCCAGCTCGCCGAAGTCGACCTGGCCGCGGCGGATGCTGGAAACGGTCACCTCGACGGACCGGTCGGAGAGCGCAGCCGCGGCGGTCGTGGCGAGGTCGCTTCCGTAGGCCTCGCCGTCATGAACGATGTAGACGGTGTCCGCTCCCAGCTCGGCTACGAACTGGCCGTTCAGCTCACCCTCGAAACGGTTCGTGTAGGCAGTCCGGAAGAAGAACCCGTCCTCGGGCTGGTCGAGCGTGAGATCGCTCGTGGTCGCCGACCCGGAGATCGCGAGCACCCCCGCTTCGCGATAGACCGGGATCGCAGCGCTCGCACCCGCGCTGCACTGTGGGCCGAGGACACCGACGAGACCGGAACGGCGCATCAGGCGCTCTGCGGCGCCGACGGTGATGTCGGCTTCCGTACACCCGTCGTCCTCAGCCTGAACGACGATCTCGTGGCCTTCGATCAACTCTCCATGCGCGGACTTCCAGCGGTTCACGCCGAGGATCGCGGCGTCGCGATACTCCCTGCCACGCTGGCCCACCGGGCCCGTCAGGGCTGAGGACGTCCCCACCACGATCGGCTCGCCCGGAGGAACTACGATCGGCGAGCTCGGGCCGCGCTCGATCGGCTCGAGCACGAGGGGCGGGCCGTCTCCTCCTCCGCCGCAGGCGGCGGCGACGAGGGCGAGCATGCATACGAGAGCGGCCGGCGCTGCACGTCGCATCGCACCGTCTAGGATTTCAGAGAATGATCCGTCTGTCTATGCCCGGAGGCAGTTGGCAACCCCAGGCTGAGTAGGTTCGACTCCTGCGCCGCTCCGTCGAGCGAAAAACAACGCCGGCGACGACGGGTTTCCGCATCCTGGCGGCCCTCTCCGACGGGACCCCGCCGACGCATGACCACTCCCGGCGCGGTGACGGGGATAGCCGCGCTGCTCGCGGCAGTCGGCGGGCGTCGTCGAGCACCCTCTCCCGCGTCCGCCGGCTTCGGCCATTCGGCACGGCGGCCTCCAGGCGACCAAGGAGGTTCACGTCACGTGATCAAAGTGCGGACGGAAAACCCAGGTGCAGACGGCCGACGGGACAGCTCGCGCCCGCACCGTCGAAACTCATGCCGGCCGAGGGCTACGGGAAGCAGAAGCCAGCGGAGCAGGAGGCGGTGACGCAAAAACATCATCGTCCAGCGCGTGGCCACCGCCGCAACACCGAACTCGAAGACCTGAGCGACAAAGAGCGCGCCATCGTGGAGCAGGCCGCAGCGATCCACGCCCGGCTCGCGACGGCCT
>JBOGZW010000105.1:0-4938 GCA_050697575.1 Gaiellaceae bacterium
ATCCTCCGCAGCGCCTCGACCCCGGTGAAGTCCTTTTCGAGCGAGCACACCCACCCGAGGCCGGCCGAGATGGCATCCGTGCTCTGGTCGATGTCCGAGCCGTGCAGCGGGTAGCAGACTTCGAGCCTCAGCGTGTCCCGGGCCCCGAGCCCACACGGGGTCGCTCCTCTCTCGAGCACGTGCTCCCAGAGGGCGGGCGCGTCGTCGGCCATCACGAGCAGCTCGACGCCGAGCTCACCCGTGTAGCCGGTGCGGTTCGCCATGCACGGGACGCCGGCGAGCTCCGCTTCCGCGAATGTGAACGCCGGGGCTTCCGGCAGTTCCAGCCGCTCGATCGAGCGGGGCCCCTGAACCGCGATGAGCCCGTACTCAGCCGACACGTCGCGGATGTCCGAACCAGCGATCGCCCGCTCCTTGATCCACGCGTAGGCGGCCTCGGTGTTCGCCGCGTTGACGACGAGAAGAAATCTGTGGTCGTCCAGGCGATAGACGATGAGGTCGTCGACGACGCCGCCGGAATCGTTCGTCAACAGCGTGTACTGCGCCTGGCCGGCCTCGATCCTGTCGAGATCGTTCGACAGGAGGCTCTGCAGGAGCTCCTTCGCGCGAGGCCCTTCGACCTCGAGCTCGCCCATGTGGGAGACGTCGAAGGCGCCGCAGTCCTCGCGCACGGCGCGATGCTCGGCGATCACGCCCTCGTACTGGACGGGCAGCTCCCAGCCTGCGAACGACACCATGCGGCCGCCGAGCGCTACGTGGGCGGCGTGGAGCGGCGTTCGGCGCAACGTCTGCACGCGCCGGATGCTAACCGGCTCGTGTCGTTCGCCGTGGTTGTCCCGAACGCCGCCCGGTCGCTACGAGTCCCGCAAGAACGACGGCACGTCGAGGACTTCATTCGGGATATCGAAGCCGCCCTCTTCGGATTCCGGCGCGGTCGCCAGCGCTGGCTCCCGCTCGCGGTCACGCGCGCGCTCCGGAGCAGCCTTCCGCTTGCGGCGGCGCTGCTGGCCGAAGCCGGTCGCGATCACAGTCACGCGAAGCTCGTCGTCCATGCTCTTGTCGATCACGGCGCCGAAGATGATGTTCGCATCCGCCGACGAAGCAGACGTCACGACCCCGGCAGCTTCGTTCACCTCGAACAGGCCGACGCTCTTGCCGCCGGTGACGTTCAGGAGGATGCCCGTAGCCCCTTCGATCGACGCCTCGAGCAACGGCGACGACACGGCCTGCCGAGCAGCCTCGGGCGCCCGGTTCTCGCCGCGCGCGGAGCCGATCCCCATCATCGCCGTTCCCGCCTCGCGCATGATCGTGCGTACGTCGGCGAAGTCGAGGTTCACGAGCCCTGGCACGGTGATGAGGTCGGTGATGCCCTGGACGCCTTGGCGGAGCACGTCGTCTGCGAGCCGGAACGCGTCGACGACGGTCGTCTGCTTCTCCACGACCTGAAGCAGCCGGTCGTTCTCGATGACGATGATCGTGTCGACTCGCTCGGCGAGCTCGGTAATCCCCTGCTCTGCGACATCGAAGCGCCGCCGGCCTTCGAACGAGAACGGCCGCGTGACGACGCCCACCGTGAGAGCCCCGACCTCGTCCGCGAGGTCGGCGACGATCGGTGCGGCTCCCGTTCCTGTGCCGCCACCCTCGCCTGCAGTGACGAACACCATGTCGGCGCCCTTCAGCACCTCCTTCAACTCGTCGCGCGACTCGAACGCAGCCGCGTGCCCGACCTGCGGGTCTGCGCCGGCGCCCAACCCGCGGGTCACCTGGTCGCCGATGTGAACCTTCACGTCGGCGTCGCTCATCAGCAACGCCTGGGCGTCCGTGTTGACGCCGACGAACTCGACGCCCGCGAGCCCAGCGTCGACCATTCGGTTGACGGCGTTCGTGCCGCCGCCACCGACCCCGACGACCTTGATCACGGCTACGTAGTTACCAGCTTGTCCTCTCACTCTCCACCAACCTCGATCTCGACCTTGACTCGAACGTGATGGCTCACGTCCGCCTGCGAGTAACCAGGGTAGGGGCCGGTCGACGGCCTGTCAATCGGATTCATACGAACGCAGATGCGAACAACCCTCAAGGTCAACTTTTGCTTTACTGTCTACTCGTACCCCGTTTCGCTCGTGACAACCCGCTCAGGGACGCTGACGTCAATCATCCGCGCCGTCGGTGTGACCTCGAGGATGCGCGAGGCAACGGCTGCTTTGAGCGGGAGCTGTGACCGACTTCCCATGAGGATGTCGGTCCCCGACGACAGCGTCAGCGAGATCTCCCCGTCGACGAGTCTCACCGATCGAATCGGGATGGGCAGGCGCACGTCCCGTACGGTCGAGAGCGCACCGACGGCAAGTGCCGAATCGTCCGCGACGACTGCCCCCACCAGGGGGTCTGCCGTCGCCGGCAACCAGATGCGGGGCAGGTCGGGCAAAGGTCTCGCGGAGGCCTTGCGCAGCACGCGGCCGGTGTCCGACACCACCCACGCCGCCGGGCCCCTCCGCAGCAGGGCGATCGGGCGCTCGGCCACGACGCTGACGACGAGCGTGTGCGGGAAATCGCGGTCATAGCTCGCTGCCGCCACCACCGGTACGGACGCCAAGCGGCGGTTACCGTCGGTGGCGTCGAACGCCAGGAGACTCGATCCGGCCAACGGCTCGAGGGCAGTCCGTACCCGGGCACCTACGCCAGGTGGAACACCGTGGACCTCCACGCGCTCGATTGCGAACATCGACGTGCCTCGCGCGACCGCGTACAGACCGAGCGCGAGGAGCAGTACCGCTAGGCCGACCAACACCGAGCGAGCCGACGGCAGCCATGCGGCGACGCCTCGTTCGGTGGAGGCGACGGGGGCCGAGCGCTCGCGCGCACCAGTTACCCGTGAGCGTCCCTCGGCAGCCACACGCCGAACTTCGCCGGAGGCGACCTCGTTCCTACTGCTCGGCTGCGTCGATCCAGAAGGCTCGGCGAACGAGCCTCGACGTGTCGGGATGAGGTCGCTCCGCTCGCCCGGCGACATCGAACCCCCACGAGCTCACCGACTCTTCGATCACGCCGTCCAACTCCTCGTTGAAGACGCCGACGATGAGCCGACCGTCGCGTGCAACGACCTCGTCCAGCAGGTGCTGCAGGAGCTCGGCCCGGCGCGCGGCCGGAACGTAGTCGAGATTCGTGCGTACGTACGTGAACCGCCTCGGCGGCCTCCAGTCGAGAGCGTTTCCAACGGCGATTCGGTCGCGCCAGTGCGATAGCCGCCGCCGTGCCAACTCGGCGAGGTCGACGGAGATCTCTAGCCCCCACAGCTCGAGGTCGATGCCGTCCTGCGCCGCCCAGGCGTGGACGCACTCCATCAGATGGCCGTTCGCGCAGCCGATGTCGAGAAACGAGCCCGGCCGATCGACCGCGTCCAGCAGCAATCGACGAGCCCCTTCCCAGCGCTGCGCGTCGCCGGAGTGGCCTGACTGGGCGCGGGGATTGTCACCGGCGAGGTACGCCGGGACGACGAGCTCCGCCATCGCCCGATGCCAGCCTTCCTCGTCGATCTCGCCTCGCTCGAGGGCGGCGTCGATCGCGGCCACCTGGCGCCAGCCTCGTTCCTTGAACGCTTCGAGATCCTCGCCAGAAAGGTCGTCGATCAGAGTTGCTCCCCGGCAGGCGGCAGCCCGAGGTCGCCGAGGAGCTCCACCTCTCGCTCGAGGACGACTCCGTATTGCTCGAGTGCTCGTCGACGCGCTTCGGCCATGAGCTTCAGCGCATCCGATGCCGTTGCCCCGTCGACGTTCTCGATGAAGTTCGCATGCCTCGGTGAGATCCGGGCTCCGCCCACGATGTGACCTTTGAGGCCGCACGCGTCGAGCATGGGGCCGGCGCCAAGGTCGTGGTCGGGATTCTTGAAGACGCTGCCGAAGGTGCGGCGGTTGATCGGCTGCGTGTCCTTGCGGCGCCGGTTGAGCTCCGAGACCTCGCGTCTGATGTCGGTCGTGTCCCTTGGGGTGAGCTGGAACTCCACGCGAGCGACGACGTCGCCGCGGGCGAGGGACGAGTGTCTGTACGAAAGGTCGAGCTCGTCGCGCATCAACCATGTTGGTCCGTCAGCCCCGACCACCTGCACGCGCTCCACGATGTCGGCCCAGTCGCGACCGTACGCCCCCGCGTTCATGCGCACGCCGCCGCCCGCCGTGCCCGGGATCGCGCATGCGAACTCCATTCCCCCGAGGCCCGCCGCCCTCGCGCGGTGCAGGCTGACGGCGTTCGCGGCGCCGCCGCCGGCCGTCAGCCGTGTGTCCTCGATCTCGACCGCGGCCAGCTCGCCGGACAGTCGGAGCACGAGCCCGTCCACGCCCGAGTCCCCAGCGAGCACGTTCGATCCGAGCCCGACGACGAATACGGCAAGCGCCGACTCGCGCGCCCACGCGAGCAGATGCTCGAGCTCCGCGAGCCGCTCGGGCCGTCCGAAGTAGAGCGCCGGACCGCCGATGCCGACGGTCGTCAGCCTGGCAAGCGAGACGTTCTGCTCGAGCCCGGCGGGAACTGCCTGTGGATGATTCGTCACTCTTCTGGCCCCGTCGCGTCACCCACGCGTAGCAGTTTCGCCGCTACGCTCATCTCGGGGGCAGGGCGCGGCAGCGCCCCGGGGGAAAGAACTGAAAGACAGGCGGCGCGGCACGGTCAACCGCCGAGCTCGTCGAGGATGACGGAAGCCGCATCGTCGACATTCCCCGCGCCCATCGTCACCGCGACGTCGCCCTCACGCGCGAGGCGAGCAACCATCGGTCCCGCGTGTTCGAGCTCGGGCGCCCAGCCGATCCACATCCCCGGCCGCCGACGCGCGAGTGCCTCCACGACGAGCTTGCCCGTCACGCCCGGCGCGGGCTCCTCTCGCGCGGCGTAGATCTCCGTCAGGCAAACCGCATCCGCCTGACTCAACGCCGCCCCGACCTCCTC
>JBOGZW010000106.1:0-4860 GCA_050697575.1 Gaiellaceae bacterium
ACCCCGGGGAGGGTGTCAACCGGGTTTATCCGCAGGCCTCGTGCGGGTGGTTGCGTAACGGCTGTTCGAGCGTCCCGGCACCGTCGACGGCGCGGCACGTGAAGCCCCGCGGCTCGAGCCCGGTCAGAGACCGATAGCGCGCCATCCCAGCCTCGCCGACAGCGGCGACGTCGTCTGCGTCGCAGACAGCGACCACCGCTCCCCCGAATCCGGCGCCGGTCAGCCGCGCGCCGAGCGCGCCCGCTGCGGTGAGCGCGGCGACGAGGGCATCGAGCTCCGGCGTCGAGACACGGTAGTCGTCTCGCAGGCTCGCGTGGCTCGCGCTCATGAGAACGCCGAGCGCTACGAGGTCACCATGTTCGAGCGCTCGCACCGAGTCGAGCACACGGGCGTTCTCGGTCACCACATGCCGGCCGAGCGGGCGGTCCTCGACCTGGACAAGTGTTGCGTCCCGGAGCGCAGCGACCCCGAGCTCCCTCGCGAGCGCTTCGCAGGCGCGGCGGCGATCCTCGTACGCGCTCGCCGCGAGCGTTCGCTCCTGCCCGGAGTGCACCACGAGGAGTCCCATCCGATGCGGGAGCGGGACCGCCTTTGTTGTGAGGGTCCGGCAGTCGATGAGCTGCGCGCAGCCTTCCCGGCCCCCGACCGCGATCAGCTGGTCCATGACGCCGCAGGGGACACCTGTCGCGCGCTCCTCCGCATTGCGACACGCTAGCGCGAGCTCGGTGGGATCGGCAGGCCACTCTGCAACACCCGCGAGCGACACCGCGCAGGCGACCTCGAAGGCCGCGCTCGACGAGAGGCCGGCGCCGATCGGCACGTCAGAGCCGACCACCGCATGCATGCCGACCGGTGGGCGGCCCAGCAGCGAGAGCTCGTGCGCCACGGCCGCTACGAGCCGCCCCCAGACGGACTCGATGCCGTCGGCGCGGCCTCCGTCGGCGGGAACCTCGATCGACTCCCCCAGCTCGATCGACTCCACCCGAACCGTCGCCCCTGGACGGGCTGCGATGACACACTCGCGATCGATGGCCACCGGCAGGCAGTAGCCGTCGTTGTAGTCGGTGTGATCGCCGATGAGGTTGACGCGGCCGGGCGCCCGGTACCAGCGCACGTCTCTCGTACCGGGGAGTCGCTCTGCGATGCGTGACGCGGCAGCGGGCATCGGACGCCGACGATACGCGACTCGACCGGCGATGCTGGTGGTACGGTCGCCGGGTGACCCTCATCGCGCTCGAGGAGCTCCGGTGGCCGGAAGCCGAAGCGCTGCGCGAGCAGAACGACGCGGTGGGGTTGATCCCGACGGGCGCCCTCGAGCAGCACGGGCCGCATCTGCCCCTCGGCACCGACTACATGGTCGCGGAAGCTCTCGCGCGCGCGGTTGCGGAGAAGTTGCCCGTGCCCGTGGTCGTCACACCGGCACTGAGAGCCGGTCTCTCCGATCACCACCTCGCGTTCCCTGGGACCGTCATCCTGTCCCAGGACACGTTCCGCGGCTGGGTCGATGCCCACATCGCAGGCCTCGAGCGGATCGGGATCGAGCGAGTCGCAGTGTTCAGCGGACACGGCGGGAACTTCGCCTTCATCGGCCAGCTCGCTGCCGAGCACACATCGCGTCAGGGGTCAACTCGGGTGATCGCCTACGACGACCTGTTCGGCTTCGTCCGGGTTATGGACGAGGCGGCGCGAGCATGCGGGCTCGACGCACCCGAGGCGGACGTGCATGCCGGCGCGCTCGAGACGAGCGTCGGGCTCGCGCTCTTCGCTGGGCTCGTGGGTGATTACGACGGGGTCGAGGGCTACACCGCCGCCGAGCCGGGCTGGACAGAACGAATCTGGGCCGACGGCATCGCCGCGCTCTCGTCGACCGGCGTTCTCGGCGACCCTGCGGGCGCGACTGCCGAGGCGGGTCAGGCGATCTTCGACGCGCTCGCCGACGAGCTCACGGGCTGGATCGCCCGGGAGTTCGACATCCCCGTCCAGGGCTGAGCGCTCCGGGTCTGCCCGGCTGCTGCCGATATGTCTCGCAATGCCGACTCCCTCGCCGAGTTCGACGCAGCCTGCAGGAGGCGCCGTCCGCACGGGCGTCATCGGCGCGATGGTGGCCGCCCTTGCCTTCTTCGACGGCGTCGTTCTCGGGGCTCCCGTCGCCGTGCTCGCGGCCTCGTTCAGACCGCTGATCGTCTACGTGGTCGCCGCGACTGCGGCCATCGTCCTCACCATCGCCTGCTGCCGCTGGGTCGACCGGCGATGGGACGACTGGCTTTCAGGGAACGCCAACCGCATGGGAAAGAGACTCGACGCAATGCGGGCGAGCCGCTTGATGAGGCATCCAGTCGGTTGGATCGAGCGCGGCTCGGACCGGCGGTACGCGCTTGCGGCCGCATTGGCTAACCCGATCCTCGTCCTCGCCATTGCCCGATCGATGAGTGGCAAGCCCGTCGGCGAGCGCCGAATTTTCCTCGGATCCGTCGCCTATGCCATCCCGTACGTCGCGATCTGGTCGCTCGTTGGTTTGGCGCTTGGCGAAACCATCCGCAGCGCATAGAGCCAGGTCCGCCCGGGTCCCGCTTGACGCGTGTCGGGAAGTTCGCCTAACGTCGCGGCGTGGCAGCCGCGGTGGTGTGCATCTCGCGGACGATGGGCGCGGGCGGCGAAGAGGTCGGCCGGCTCGTCGCCGGCAAGCTCGGCTTCGACTATGTCGACGAGGACATCGTCAGCCGAGCGGCTGAGCGGGGAGAGGTCACTGCCGAGGACGTCGCGGACGCCGAGCGCCGCCAGTCCCTCCTCCGCCGCCTGCTCACTGAGCTGGGCACGGGTGGCGGCGCGGAGACGTACGGGCTCGCGCCTGTCCCCGGAGGCAATCTGCCCGACGACATGCGGGCATTCATCCGGGAGGCGATCGAGGAAGCCGCCGGCCGGGGCAGTGTCGTCATCGTCGCCCACGCGGCGTCGTACGCGCTCGCGTCCCGAGAAGGCATCCTCCGCGTGCTCGTGACGGCGTCGCCCGAGACGCGGGCCGGCCGCCACGAGGGCTCGATCAAGAGCTCGGACGCCGAGCGCGCCGACTACCTGCGCCGTTTCTACGGCGTCGAGCACGAGCTACCGACGCACTACGACCTCGTCATCAACACCGACGTCGTCAGCGTGGAACAAGCCGCGGAGCTGATCGCGCTCGCCGCCCGCTAGAAGACCTCGGGACACCAGGGCAGGATGTCGGTGCGGAACACCGAGTCCGCGCGAGCAGCCGCTCCCCGCTTGAGCTCCTCCACGCTTCCTCCGCGGGCGAGTTGCGCGAACGTGAAGCCACCGAGGTAGACCGAGCCGAGCGCGGCTACGCCGCAGGCGAGGTCGGCGTCGGCGCGCGTCTTCTTCGCCACACCGTCCTCGAGCTTCCAACGGCCGGCGTTCCACGAGCAGAAGTCGTCCTGCACCTGGAAGGTGATCGGCCCGTGCGCGGAGTACGAGCGGGCCGAGAGCGCGGCCCCCACGTCGAGCAGCCGCACCCAGAGGCCGTCGCCGACGCGCATCTTCATCCGGCGCGGCTGGGCGAGGATCCACCAGAGTGGGTGGTCGAGCGGGAGCAGCCGCGCGGAGACGGCGCCCGCCCACTCGATGTCGCAGAGATAGCGCCAAAGCGCGATCTCGGCCTCGAGCGAGCGCGCGAGCACCTCGCCGACCGCCACCGTGCCTGCGTCGGGGACGCCACCCTCCCACCTCGGGTCGTGGCGGTAGATCGCATAACCCTCGACCGAGCCGCCGAGCTCGACGACCGCGTAGCGCCTCGGGCCCGCGCCGCGGCGCCACTGCGGCGGATCGTGCGCGATCCTCGACTTCCACCACTCGGCCGAGCGCGCGAACATTCCCGGCCGTTCGCGGAAGACGTGCTTCCAGATCGGCCCGAGCACCTTGGGCACGTCCTTCGGCTCGACGTAGCTGACCGTGCCGGGATCTTCGATCGGAGCGGCGAACTCTGCATGCGTGCGGGGCAACTCGATCTCGCCCGTGAGTGAGGCCAGCCCGTAGCCGTAGCGTCCGTAGATCCGCTCGTCGGACGCCCAGAGCGCTGCGATCGGCTCGCCGCGCTCGTGCGCGGCGTCGAGCTGGGCTCGCATCATCGCCGTGAGGACCCCCTGCCGCCGGTGCGTCGGGTAGACGCCGACGACGGTGACGCCGGCGCACGCGACCGAGCCGCCCGGAACCGACATGTCGAACGGGAACGCGCCCGCGCCACCGACCGCGCGCCTACCGTCGAACGCGGCGTGCATGTGGTCGAGCGGGTGCGCGCGCAGGAAGCGTTTCGCGATGTCGTCGTCGACCTCCCAGCCGCCGTACTCCGAGATGGCGCCGACTGCTTGTTTGAACTCCGCAAGCGTCCTGCACGTGCGGACGCGGATGGCCACTAGAAAGGCTCGGGACAGTGCGGCGGCAAAGGCGTCCGGAAGAGCGCGGTTGCCCGCGCGATAGCGCCTTCCGCGAGCTCCTCTACGCGGCCCGCGGCCGCAAGCCGCTCGAACGAGAACGCGCCGAGGTACGCGGAGGCGAGATCGGCGGCCGACAGCCGCAGCTCCGCGCCATCCTCCGTCGGGCCCGCGTCCTTCCCCGCCCGGCAGCGGCCCTCGTTCCACGAGCAGAACTCGTCCGTCACCTCGAGCACGACCGAGCCCTCGCCCGCGTATGAGCGTCGCCGCAGCGCCTCGCCGACGTCGACGAGCCGCAGCCAGATGCCGTCGGCGAGCTTGAGCTGGAGCCTGCGGGCGTCCCGGACCATGAGGAAGAGCGGCGTCGCCGGGTCGTAGTTCCACAGGCTCACGCGCGCGATGAGGTCGACGCCGAAGAGGTACCGCCAGAGCTCTCGTG